>JAJRTK010000517.1 GCA_024278345.1 bacterium
GGGAGCTGGCTCCCTGGCGTGGGTCTGGGAGCGGCGCTCCCAGCGGAGGTCCGGAGGCGGAGCCTCCGCCGGGTTCCAGGGCTGGAAGCCCCGGGGCGGCGTCTGAAATCTGAACCGTGGCCGGTACCATGACCGAGGCCGATTGGCCTTTTTCTAGAGTGGGACGCCCAGGTTGGTCGCCACAAGCCAGGCGCCAGCGGCGGCGCTCATGGGGATGACAAAGTTGTCGTCGATCCTTCGGGTCACCAGTTCCGCGATGGCCGCCGGAAGGCTTGCGCCCAGGGCGATGGCCACCATCGCCGGCCATTTTACCTCGGGATGCCAGAGCATCATGACCACCACAGCCGCCAGCCCGCCCACGGCCAGGAAGGTCAGGCTCCCCTCCAGGGATCGACCGTGGATGAGGCGAATGCGTCCCCAGCGGCGGCCGATGAGGCCGGCTGCCGGGTCGGCAAAACCCAGAATCACCAGGGAAACGGAACAAAGAAGCGTCGATCCGGTGAGCGACAGACAGAGCAACGCCGTAGTGTACCATGTGGCCGAATTGACTCGACGCCATTCGTGAGGATGTGCTACAGGGCCGTAAAGCCGCATGAGCCGCTCGTTGAACTGAGGGCTATGGCGGCGCGCAATCTCCATGCTCCAAGCGTAGACCGCGAAACCTCCAGCGACGGCGATCAGCCCAACCGGTGTGAGAACGAGCTCCACCAAGGTCAGAGCGAAGAGGGCCGAGCCCACGTGCAATATGTTCCGAGCATAGTTTGTCGGCCGAAGGCTAGGTACGTGAATGTCGAATCTTTGCAGGCTCAGAGCCAGAGAGTTGTAGGAAGCCTGCAGGTTCTGCCGAAACGCTTTCCACTCTTGCCGTACGTCGTAGGTCGGTAACTCCATGGCCGGCATGCCTTCTCGGAGCAGCCGTGCAAGCTCGCCAAGTTGCTCCCGCACCGTGGCTCCCAATTCTTCGGGCCAACTCAGGTGCAGAAGGTAAGAGAGGCGTTCTTCGATCTCGGCCAGGCGTTGTCGAAAAACAACTTCCAGGTCGTCTTGCCAACGGGAAGGATCGAGTTCGCCGAGGAGCGTGTACAGGTCGAGAGCCAGGTCGCGGCTATCGAGGGTCAATACGTGGGAGGACATGGAGTGGACTCCAGAGTCTGGAAGAGGCGTCGGGCGTATGGTCGGAAGGCACGATTCTTCCAATGGAAGCATGGAGCCAGGGAGGGAAGCTATCCCCGCTAGACCACCACCTCTAGAAAACAACGGCCAAAGTATAGCAGTTGAGAAAAGGAAGATCGAATCAGGTGCGAGCACTGCTCCACGGGCGAACGGGACGCCATCAAGGTCGTGCGCCTTGTCAAGGCAGGGCTCCTGCAAAGCATCCGCCGCGAGATCCTCTCTCTCTCCCGACTCCAGCATCCGGGCATCGTGCGAATCTTGGACGATCGGCCCCACTGGCCTGCCCGTCTTGTTCGACTTTGGGCTTGTTGCACGGTTCGCTGGGCAGGTGAGCCGCGATGCCCTCGAAGCGGGTGCGGTTCAAGGCGGGTCCATGGCGTACATGGCACCGGAGCAGATTCGCGGAGAAGTGGTTGATGCAAGGGCCGACCTGTACGCCCTTGGGTGCATACTGTTCGAGCTGCTCACCGGTAGAAGGCCGTTTAACGCCAGCAGCCTTGGCGCAATGGCTTCAGCCCATCTCAACGAAAAGCCTCAAGCCCCCTCGTTAGTTGTCTCGGGCTTGCCCGAGGGGCTGGAGGCCATCTGGACAGAGCGGGCGATCTTTTGGCGGCGGGTGTGCGGATTCTGGACGAGATCGGAGCTGAGTTCGAGCTGGCGCGGATCCTTTGCCAACAGGGCCATCTGAACCTGGCCCGCGGGCGGAACGCTGGCGATCTGCTCAGGCGGGTCCAGGAGTTTTCCGCAGGACTCGGCGTTCCGCCCATGGGCGAGCTAAGCCAAGCGATATCCAGACTCCGGCGGGCACAGGACACTTTCGCGACCGGCGAGCATTCCAGCCTGTTTCGGGGCCATCACGTGGAAGAGATTCATCAAGGGCTTCCGCGCTGGCTCACCAACGGTGATCTGCTTCCTTCTGCCCGGTGACGACCTCCCTGCCGCCAGAGGCCAGCCGGAAGCCGATGGGAAGTTCGAGCATGCTCTTCGCTGGGGGCGTGGTTTTTGGCGCTTACCCATGGCAGTCTTCCGAGCCACGACTTTGCTTTTTTCGGCCTCCTTTTCTAAGTTGAAAGCTCGTATCTATCTTCCGGCGGCGTGGTGGCCGGCCTTTCCTTGCTCTGGCCTCTGCACCCACCGATCGGCAGCCTCGGCGAAGTTCCGGTCTTCTGGCAGCGAGCTGCCGCGGCCTCCACAAGCCGCCGATTGAGAGCTGCTACATAGGAGGCGAGTGTGGACGAAATTGTCACGACGCTGATCCGCTGCTCGTTTTGCGGAAAGAACCGCAGAGAAGCCCTCCAGATCTTTGCTAGCGACACCGCTCGGATTTGCGACCAGTGCGTTGTGCGTTTCTACAGCCAGTTGCCTGGTCCGTTTCCCCTGGCCATGCCACCCTCACCCGCGGTGGCCGGGCTCAAAGGGAAGGTTGTCGATCTCTTTGACCCGGCGGCGGATCCGGAAACCTCCACACCCCAGCCAGATCGTGGCCGGTTGGCTGTCGATCCCGCCACCTACGAGGCGCGTTCCCGGGCCGCCCTCATCTTGACCGAGGCTGATGGAGAGGCACAAGAGATCCTGAGGCAGGCCAGGGATGCCTATCGCTACATCATTGAAGAGGCCCGCCAAAAGGTGGATAAGGCCAAGGGCACCGATCCTTGAAATTCGAGCTTGCTCGGGGCCTATTCGGCGACTTTCAGCGCCAGCACCTGGACGACGGCGCTGGGGCCGGTGTGGCACCGGCCTTCGAGGATTCTTCGTTCCAGCTCGGCCCCGTGGGCGAACTGGAGGCCGGCCAGCTCTTGGCGGAGTTCGCGGAGCCCAAACAGGAGCTCGGGGTTCTTGGGGCCGCCGGTGCCGAACTGAAGCTGCGCTGGCGTGTAGGCTTCCAGGACCAGCGCTCCTCCGGGCCGGAGCCCCAGCACGATCTTTTCGTGGAGCCGTTTTCGCGAGGCCAGTGGCAGGTGACACCAGATCTCGGTCACCAGGTCATAGCTCAGGGGGGGGATCTCCAGTTCCGTGAGGTCTGCCTTCGTGGTTTGGATTGTGGTTCCCATCTCGGCCGCCAGGTGGCGGGCTTTTTCCAGGCCCACACTGGAGAGGTCCACCGCTTCGACGTCAAACCCTTGGGTGGCCAGCCAGACGGCATTTCGCCCTTCGCCAGCCCCCAGGCAAAGGGCTTTGCCCCTTTGGAGGCGCCCTGCGACGGACGCCAGAAACTCGTTCGGCTTCTTTCCATAGGCGTAGCCGGTTTCGCTGAACCGCTGGTCCCACATATTCTGTTTTGGGTTTGGGGATTGGGTCATGAAGGGTTCCTTTCTTCAGTGGATGCCTCTAGCTGGAAACCCGAGTATGGCAAGGTGGTTGCCTTTTGGTAGACTCGCGAAATCGTGGCACGGGCTATTCGCGCGGAGGTTGCCAAGAGATGAAGGTCGTTTTGGAAAAGTCGGTTCTGGGGAAGCTATGCTTGGGGGTGATCGTTCTGGAGGGAGTAGAGGCGGGGGATGCGCCCCGCGAGCTCGATGAAGAGATGAGACGGCTTGCAGAGCAAATGGGCGCGAAGTTTCAGGGTCTAAAACCCTCGGAGATCCCAGGCCTTTCCGTGGCGCGGCGCCTCTATCGGGCCATGGGAATGGATCCCACCCGTGTGAGGCCGTCGTCGGAAGCCTTGCTGCGGCGGTCTATCAAAGGGCGGCCCCTGTACCGGGTCAATTCCGTGGTGGACGCGGGGAATCTCTTTTCGTTGGAATCACTTTTGCCTATCGGCCTGTACGACGCCGAAAAGATCCATGGAGATGTTCTGGTACGCCTTGGCACCGAAGCCGACGGTTACGAAGGGATCAGAAAAGGGCGGATCGGACTCCGAGGGCGAATTGGCCTTTTCGACGATGAAGGCCCTTTTGGCAACCCCAGCGCCGACTCGCTCAGAACCTCTATCGGTCCTGACACCCGGTCGATCCTGCTGGTGATCTTCGTTCCCGCCGGATACGGCAAAGCTTCGCTGGATCGTGCGGTGACCAGGGCCGCGGAACTCCAGGTGCGATACAACGGCGGCCAGATCGTCCAGCAAGAAATCGTCGCCTCCTGAACGCTGGCACCGTCAGCTTCGGGGGCGCGGCAATCAGCGACGATAGCGCGGCAGAATCCGTACGCGGAGGCTGTCTTCGGCCCATGCACGCCGCGGTCGGGAATCGTGGATCGGCCGGATGTCACGCTCCATCATCTCCTGCTCCGAACCGCGATAGCGGTAGAAATTCCCCGCCTTCCGGTAGTTGGGGGACAAGTCGTGCCTGGCCAGAGTGGCGAAAATCTTCACGATCTCGGTTCCCGCTGGCGGCGCGGCTTCGAGCTTGTAGGAGGCCCGTTTGGGAGGCACGCGATAGGATCGACCGCCTCGGACGAAGTTCTCCTCGTGCCACCGGTTGGGGAAGAGGATGGTCACCTCACCGCTAGTGCCGATGTCTACAAGAGTTACGTAGCAATCATGGTTCGCTCGGAATTCGAAGGTGATGGGCTCACCGATGTTGTACGTGGCGTCGGCACGCGTCGTCCAGAGTTCGATGCGGAGCTCCGGGCCTGGCCGGGTAGCCTTCGAACCGGCACAGCCAGCGAACAGCAGAGCCACGACAAGAAGGGCGGGGAAGCGAGACTGCGGCATGATCTTCTCCTTTTTGTCAGGTTTCACCTTCACCACCTATACCATTCTTTGGCCGTGGAGAAGAGGGTATCGACCTTCAAAGACGACGTTTTTCCGAGGACGGAATCTTTCACGCACCAAGACCGAAGTCTGACGCGCATCGTACGACTCTCCCAATCGGAATCAGGCTCACACTTGGTTGCCGGTCGTGGGAAAACGACAGGAGATAATTCCTGAAAATCGCTTTCTTTTCTTATGGTTGAGGTCCGCTCCCGGCGGCGGCAGTCCGTCCGCCGCCACTCGCCCATCACCGCCCCCGGGGGCACCTGTCAAAATGCCGTGTTTTTGCTTTACAATTATCTTCGCCGCCCTGGTGGCACCGGCATCTTGCCGGTGGCGTGCCGGACGGGATTCACGCACTTGAACGGTGGGTTCCTGTAGGGCGTGAACTTGTCAACCGGATCTGATAGGTTCCCCCCTGCGGTTCCCGCTCATTGCCCGGAAACGTCAAGAGGCCTTGCGCCGAGTCGATAACTTGCTCAAGGATGGATTCAGCTAGGTGGTGGATCGACTTGAAAGGATATTTCGACACGATTCCACACAAGGAGCTCATGGACGAGGTAAGGAAAGATCTCAGTCCCCTCGATCACGCCATGGCGGGAGCGGGATTCGAGATGGTTAGGTACGCCGACGACTTTGTCATTCTTTGCCGTAGTCAGGAAGCCGCGGAAAACCATCAACGCTGGCCAAATGCCTGCTTTACCGAGCTTGGGTTCTTTTCCTTGGAAGTAGCCCATGCCTCGGCCTGCCAGTCTCGATGAGAGACCCTACCGACTGGAGAGCCGTATGCGGGAGAACCGCGCGTGCGGTTCGGAGGGAGGGGAGGCGCAAACCAAGGCGCTTTCCCTAGCCCTATCCACATTTTTGTGCGCTGCGCGTTTTTTGGGGAGGGTGGTCGGGTCCGAGCGACGGCGAGAGCTGCCGAAGGCACCACCGATGACCACCCCCGGTGCAGGGAAAAGCCCTGCCTAGGGCCGGATGCCGGGTCGAAAGACGCTTTGGGGGAAGTGAGACCGGTTGAAGGGCGATGATAGGGGAGGGGCGGCGGACGGATTGCCGCCGACCCGACCGGAACTCAACCAAAAGAAACGAAAGCAGTTTTCTGGATTTGTGCCCTAAAGGCGTCCCACTACCAAATATTCCGCCTTACGTGGGTACCCTCATGACCCAGCTTGGGCTTATGCCAGGCAGCTAGCCTCCTGGCTCTGGTTGAAGGCGCTGAACCTGGCCAGCCAGGAGTTGAGTTCCCTGGCCCGTTCATCGGGTTCGCCATCGTGCTCTTCGTCTTGCCAGCCGATATAGATCTGCCCTCCCAGTTCTGATTGATCCAGGATCTCCCGGATGCGTAGGAGCGCTTCCACCGCCTGCGGTAGCCTGGCTCGCGGGTGGTGAGGGAAATGGCGGCGACCTACCTGGCTCCGGTAGTAGGGATGGAAGTTCAGGTCCAGGGCCAAACTCCATTTTTCGCTGACTTCCAGGGCGTAGCGGGCGGTTGCCACCGCTTCCCGGACAGCGGTTTTCGGAGTGGTGCCCGGCGGCTGGAAGAGGATGTTGACATCGAGTCCCAGGTTGCGTCCTCCGCTTTGGAGCATCGCCGCAGCCCGCTCGAATCCACGGCGGCTCATGGGCTTTTTCAGGATTTTTGTGCGGAGGTCGTCGTCCTGGGTTTCCAAGCCGAGGATGACTCGGCCTTTTTGGTTGGCGGGAAGATGCTCCAGAAGGCATTCCAGAGCTCCGTCCGTGACGTAAATTTCGCGGGAATCGATGGATACAGTTTGGCAAAGGGCGAGGGATGTGGCGAAATCCAGGAGTCGCCCCAATGTTTTGCGGGAGGTTTCGGCGGGGTTGAAGAGGGAGCCGGAGTTGTACAGGACCAGATGAGCCACCGTAGGCAAGATCCCGTGGTAAATCTTGCGCACCTCGTCTAGGCGGCGCTCGTTCATCTTTGGCGTAAACTGGATGCCTTCGCCGGCTCCGATATCGCAGTGGTAACAGGAGCGGCCGTAGAAGGGACAGCGACCGTCTCGGTTCTCGTTGCCGAAGACCAGCGCCAGCCGAACGCCGTAAGTATCGCGGGTGGGAAGAAACCGAACAAATCCCCGGGGAATAGCCGGATCGGGAGCTTCCCCTTCACCTGGGGAATGCTCTTTGGTAGACCCTTCGCTCCCTCTCTGTTGCGTTCCGCTCGCGTCGGCGGCAATCCGTCCGCCGCCCCTCGCCATTGTCGCCGCACTTGTCATCCACTGCCCGAGGGTCGGAGTGGGACCTGGGTCCGTGGCGCGAAATTTTGGGTCCGTGGCATGGAGGCGCTCGTTTTCGCGGTGGCTTTTTGCGTTACGGGGCATCGGGCTTTTTCTTGACCAGGGTGTGGCCCAGGACCAGGCAGTCGATGCCGGTCCGTAGAAATGTTTTGACGGCGTCGGCCGGGGTGCAGACGATGGGTTCCCGGTCGTTGAACGACGTGTTGAGAAGGATCGGCACGCCGGTCAGACCGTAGAATTCGGAGAGCAACCGATGAAACCTCGGATTGGTCTTGGCCCGTACTGTCTGGACCCTGGCCGTACCATCCAGGTGAGTGACTGCCGGGATCTTCTTGGCCTGGCCTTCGAGGACTTTGTACGCCAGGAGCATGAAATCCGAAGAGACCGAGTTGCCCGGGATCCGGAACCAGTCCCGTGCGTGCTCGGAAAGGACCGATGGAGCAAAGGGGCGAAACTCTTCCCGGTGCTTAATCTTCCGGTTGAGGATCTCCTTCATCCCCGGGTTTCGGGGGTCCGCCAGAAGGGAACGGTTGCCCAGCGCCCTTGGTCCCAGCTCCATTCGGCCCTGGAACCACCCCACGATGGCGCCGCGGGCCAACAACTGCGCCGTCCGGACTTCGATTTCTGGACAGACCTCGAAGCGCAGGCCGTGGCGGATGAGGCATTGGTGGATTTCGGATTCCCCAAAGGCCGGCCCCAGATAGGGGTGCTCAAGAAACCAGTTCTTTGGCCTCCCAAGGATTTGCCGCCAGAGAAGAAGTGCCGCACCCATGGCCGTCCCCGCGTCATTGGCCGCCGGTTGTATGTAGATCCTGTGGAAGGGACTCTTTTCCTGGAGGACCGCGTTGGCCACGCAGTTCAGAGCGACGCCTCCGGCAAGGCAGAGGTTTCGGCTCCCGGTCCGCTGCCAGAGCCGCTCTGCAAGGCCCAGCAAGACTTCTTCCGTCAATTCCTGGAGAGAGGCGGCGATGTCGCCGTGCCTGGGGTCAAGCTCTGCGCCAGGTTGCCGCCGCGGCCCCAGGAGTGCCTCCAGGGCTCCATAATCCGGTGTACGGAAACGAACAATTTCTGGCGCCACAAAAAACAACCCGTCCTCCTCAAGACGAACAAATTGGCGGAACGCTCCTCGGAATTTTGCCGGTTTTCCCAGCGCAGCCAGTCCCATGACCTTGGCTGCGTCGTACTCCGTGAATCCCAAAAAGAGCGTGACCTTCTCCCACAAGAAGCCCAGAGAATCGGGATAGAGAAGCTCTTCCAGCTTACGGATGCGGTTTCCTTGGCCATGAAACAGACCTGTCGTGGCGATCTCGCCGATCCCGTCAGCCGTCAAAATGGCTGCTTCGTCGAACGGAGAGGGGAAGAAGGCGCTGGCGGCGTGACAAAGATGGTGGTCCAGCCAGTGGAAGCCTTTTTTCAGGGAGCGCCCAGCCAGCTTGTCCAGCAGCAGGGGAACTTGCCGCAGCTTTTCCTGAAACAGCCGCTCTCCCGCCATGCTTCCCCAGTCTCCCTCGACGCCGCCGCCCGCGTCGATATTTTTCAGCCGGAGCGGAGGATTGAAGGAGTAGCCCACGGCCTCCACGTCGCAAAGCCGAGCGCCAGCCTCGCGGAGGGCCGCACTCAAAGACTTTTCTGGCAGGCTATCGGGATTGTCCACGCGGGCGGGCTTCCCGTGCTTGATGCGGCTGAAACGCTCCTCCTCCGCGGCGAAGCGGACGACCCCATCCTCCAAAAGACAGACCGCCGATTCGTGATAAGCCGAGTTCAGTCCCAAGATCAGGCCCATGCCGCGCACCTCCTGCCACCTGACCGGAAACCGCCCACCAGCATGAAGGGTTCCTCGACCATCTTGAGGGTCCGGTGGTGAAGAGGCTCTCAGGGAAATAATCCCGATCCGGGGAGAATCATGGGCGAGTGGCGGCGGACGGATTGCCGCAGTGTCGTTTGGAGTGATAGGCTGAGTTTCCCCAAGCCTCCGGACCACGAACTTTTCGGCCTGCTCGCGCAGAGTGACCTCATTGGCCAAGAGAAGCCCCTGTCAGGGCGCAAGCGCCATTGCGGCTGCCATGACGAACGCTCCGGTGGTTTCTTTCATGCCCGTCCTCCTAAGTTTGCTCTTTGCCGCCATTTGATGGAATCCATGGGTCTCGTCCTTCGGTGGGTATGCACCTAAGCCGGGACACACGACAAAACCAGAAAAAGAGGCGCAGCGTACAAAAATGTGGGCTGGGATCCCGTTGCCCTTCGTTGCAACGGGAAGATGAGCTAGCTCCCTGGTGGGTGCGGGGCAAAGCCCTGCCTGGGGACGGAGTCCCCAGACGACCGCCGAGCAGAGCGAGGCGCTGCCCGGACGATTGGCATTACCACAATCCATGAAGTGTCCCGCTTTACGTGGATACCCTCCTTCGGTGGTGTCTTTGGCAGCTCTCGCTGGCGCTCGGTCCCACCGATGGATGAGGCCGTCGAGGGCAACTGCGGGCCTCGGTCATGGTACCGGCCACCCGAAAAAAGCGCGCAGCGCACAAAGATGTGGGTCCAGGGAGCTGGCTCCCTGGCGTGGGTCTGGGAGCGGCGCTCCCAGCGGAGGTCCGGAGGCAGAGCCTCCGCCGGGTTCCA
>JAJRTK010000518.1 GCA_024278345.1 bacterium
AAAAAAAGACGCGGAGCGTACAAAAACGCGGGTCCAGGGAGGTAACTCCCTGGTGGGTGCAGGGCGAAGCCCTGCCAGGGGGCGGGGGAGATGGAATCCCCGGACCACCGCCGAGCGGAGCGCGGCGCTGCCCGGACGCTTGCGATTCCACAGTCCCGGGAATGTCCCGCCTTGCGTGGATACCCGGGGCGGCGTATGAAATCTGAACCGTGGCCGGTACCATGACCGAGGCCCAAGCCCGGAAAACGCGTCACGGGTTGTCGCCAGGCGGTGGATCGCGTTTTCACCACAGAGAAGGAGAAGGAGAAGCGTATGTGGGATCGGTTCGGGGAATCGGGTGATGGGCAAAAAGAGGCAAGGGTTGGCGGACGGGGGGAACTCGCGCCGAAGGCGCGGGTCGTGCCGACGCGAGCGGACACAACCCAAAGAAAAGAGATGATTTTGCTCCAGTGATCTTCCGGCGGGATCACTTCGTTGAGGCTCAGCTTGCGGACCACGCATAGATTCGTTCTCAGTTTTCGCGTGATCTGGAGGGTGGTGGGACACTATAGAGAAGAGCATGAACCAAAGAAGCGGCCTGGCGGGCCAGCGGTCACTGGACGGCAGCCATTCAGACAGGAGAACACCCCATGTCTAGCGCGACGATGGCAATCGAGGAACCGGCGCTTTCGTTCGATCTGAGTCTCCCATAAGGAGAGTTTTATAGCATTCCGCCTCAGACAGTCCGGCGGGTAGGCGCGAACTTGTGCAGGCTGGTTTGGAATGATTCGAAAGCCTCGCGAAGTCCGGGAAATCGGAGATCCGGCACACTGCAACCGGTTTCTGGGATGAAGGGGAGATCGGGGCGGCGTCCTTATGATCCCGCTCTTGCGATGCGCCCGAAGGTGTGGGGCCGAGCTTCGGAGATCGAGCGGCAAAATCGCTTTGAGAATTGTTTTTTCAAAATCCGTGACAGGCTGTTCGGAAAATTTGTGGACAGGGAGGAAACCGGCAATTCCTTGGAGTGGCAGCTTGGGTTTCTCGATGAGTTGGCTGGCGTGGCCAATCTGCTGGGGGAGATGGAGTCGGCGCTGGCCGATTCCGGGGGTGACAGAGATGGGATGCGGAGCAGTTTCATTGACTGTCTGGCCGTGCTGGGGCTTCCGTTCGAGATGGTGGAGATCCGGGATGCCGCCGCCTTGGAGCTTGTGGAGATTCTCCGGAATCGGGCGCAAGCTTTGCTGGAGAGAGGCTTGACATGCCGTTCCGATGGCAGCTTTGCCATGCGGATCATCGATTCCGGGTTGAAGCCCTCTTTGGAGGGACTGGCAAAATGGGATTTGATCGTGGACCGAGGCGTTCTGGAGCTCGTTCGCGCTATTGGGCGGGTGGGCCGGCAGTGGAATGATTTGGTGGCCGCCGAGACTTTCTTCCACAGCCTTCGCCACATCCACCGGCCCGGCGGAGCTTCGCTCTTCATCAAGGGAGCACCTACCGTGATTGCCGGTCGAGTCCCGCGGTACGAGAACCCCTTGGCGTCACTTCAGGAGGCGCGGCGCCAGATCCTCCAGAATCCGGCCTTCTACCAAGAGGAGCCCGATGGCATCTATGGAAGCGAGCACGCGCTCTTGGGACTATTAACCCCCCATTGGAACTCGGATCCGGCGGCGGCGGAGGCCGAAGAATCCCTACTCCGGTGGGCGCTCGGCTATTTCGAGGAGCTGGAGCTTCGGAATGCCGCGGGGATGCGGCTTTGGCTCGAAGAGCAGTAAAATGGCTGGCTGGGGCAACTCCATTCATTCGATTTCGACGCGGACCACCTTTGAAATGGAGTCGGTGGCGGGCAGTCTTGCTTCGAAGCGATGGCGACCGGATTTCAAGGGCCAGCGAATGGTGTATGGGTAGTCCGCGAGACGGTAGGGCTCGCCATCGACGTACCAGACGATCTGAGGCACCGAAGGGGAAACCGCGGCCTCAAGCTTGAGAGTGGCCAGTTGGCGAGGCGTTTCCGGGTCGAGGAGAATTCGCATTCCTTCCTTGGGAGAGAGAATCTCGATGGTGGGCTTTCCGGCTGGCCGCCACGGACTTGGAGGCCCGGCATCGCCCGGTGGCCGGGACGGCGGAGAAAAGCTGGACACAGCCGGATGAAGAGCTGGTTCGGAGGCGGTTTTGGGATTCTCGGGTTCGTCGGCCCCCAGCGGACTGACTCCGGCGGGCGGGAGTTGCAGCTTTTGGGCGACGGACCACGCGCTGTACCGGGGCAGGGGCTTCACAAAGGTCCGGACCTCCACAAAGGGGGCGGGGGTTCGATCCGAGGCCATGAGGCCGTTTCTGGTGTCGATGGCGATGCGTAAATGAGTGCGGCAGGAGCTCTTCGGTGCTTGGCCCGGGGAAAAGTATTCTTGGATGATGCGGTGGCAGGCGGGCGTGGCCAGCTTGCCGCTCATCACACAAATCGGCTGCCTTACAAAACCCTCGGGAGCCGGAAAGGGAAGGTCCTGCAAGCCCGCTGTCTGGTCTTGGTGAAGCAGGAGCAGGATCTTGTGCGCCAGGGGCGCCGCCGCTTCGTATCCACCGAGCGCCGACATGGGCGTGGCATCCGGGTGCCCCATCCAGACGCCCACGGTGGCGCGGCGGGAAGAAGCCACGGTCCAGACGTCCCGAAACCCTGATGATGTCCCCGTTTTGACCGCGACGGGAAAGGGATACTCGCTGTTGCCCATACGGGGGAAACTGGGGAGCCTTGCCACGGGATCGCTCAGAAAAAGAAGGATCTGCCGGGCTGTAGCTCGGGAGAAGACTCGTTCTTTCGCAATGAAGGGTTCTTTCTTGAGCCATCGAAGCGGCTGGTGTAATCCGTCGTTGGAGAGGACGGTGTAGGCTTCCACCAAATGCTCCAGCGTGACGGGCATTCCGCCAAGGGCCAAAGTCAGGCCAAAACGGGTGGCTGGTTGCTCGTCCTTGTGGAGACCCAAGCGCTGCATGAAAGAATAAACGGTTTCCAGGCCAGTCTTCCGCAGAAGATTGGTCGCCGGGATGTTCCGGGAATTGGCCAGGGCGATCCGGGGAAGAAGCGGACCCAGAAAAATGCCGTCGGCATTCCCGAATCCCCCCCGGGGCCGCCGAAGATCTTCCAGTACCGTGGCGGGCGTGATGGTGCCAAGCTCCAAGGCCGCGGCGTAGACGAAGGGCTTGAGGGTGCTTCCCGGTGACCGGAGCCTTAGGATGTAGTCGATGGAGCCAGCCCTCTTCTCGTTGAAGTAACCGGTGGAGCCGACCCAGGCCAGGATCTCGTTTGTGCCCGCCTTGACCACGATGCAGGCTCCGTTCCCCACTCCCCGGTTGGAGTAGCGGCGCACGTTTCGCCCCACAAGCCTTGCCACGCGGCGCTGAAGGCCCAGATCCAAGCTGGTTCGGATCAGGGGGTGGCCCTGGAGAAGTGCGGCGCGGGCCGGCTCTCGCGCAAGACGTTCCAGCTCCAGGATGGCGTGGAGCGCCTCTTTGGGACGGCGCTTCCTTCGGGGCATTTGGAACTGTCCCAGCTCCCGGGTTGCCGCGGAGAATTCCACGAGGTCAAGCTCTTCCCGATCCCGCAAGAGCCCCAAGATCCGGCGGGCACGAAGCAGCGCCAGAGCGTGCCCCCTGGCGGAAAATGGATTCATGAGCCCCGGTGCCTGGGGAAGCGCCACCAGGTAGGCCACTTCAGCCCAGCTCAGATCTTCCACGGGCTTGGCAAGATAGCGCCGGGCAGCATAGGCGATGCCATAGATCTGGTTGCCGTAGGGTGCTAGCCGGAGGTACTGGGCCAACACGGCTTCCCGGCCGTACCGAAGAACCATGAGCAGGGCCCGGGCAGCTTCCATCAGCTTGTTTGGCAGAGTCCTCTGGGCTGGCCGCTGCAGGCGGGCAAGCTGCATGGCGATGGTGGAGGCACCGGAAATGCGCCGCCCGGATCGAAAATTCTGCCACACTGCCCGGAGGATGGCCAGGGGATCGACGCCCGGATGCCAGTAGAAGCGGTGATCCTCGATGGCAAGCGTTGCGGCGGCGACCCGGGGCGGCAGGCTGCGAATTCTCCAATAGCCAAATCCCTCGACCCGGGGATCGCTCAACTCGGAAAGGAACTCGCCGCGCCGGTCAAGGAGCAGCAAGGTCGGCGGCGGATCGATGAATCGAGATCCCGGCAATACCAACAGGAACAGGATGAGGCCGCAGAGAAGAAGTGCGAGCAGGCCCTTGCCAACAAAAGAGCGGCTCTTTTTTTTGAGCCAGTCCCTTCCGGTGCTCGTTTTGGGGAAGTGGTAGGCTTTCAGGGGAATAAACTCAAGTGAGGGGGCGATGAAAGGCGAGCGGCGGCGGACGGATTGCCGTCGCCGTGAGCGGAATGCAATCCAAAAAAAGAAGGCGTTTCGCTTGGATTTTGCTTTTCAAGAACCCCGTTTTATAAGGGGCCCCGGCGTTTTCGGAGGAGAGAGTGGGCGTTTTTTCGAAGAAACATCCGGTCCCGGCGGAAGCCAAGCACAATAATTTGCTGTATTGCACGTTAAGTTACTGGAGAATGACCCGCCAATGGAAATCTTGGAAGCTTCGAGGTGAAAAAGTGGAACGTTTTTGTCGGAAGTGGCTTGGAACCTTGTTTTTCTTTGTCTGCTCTGTTTTCGTAGGGGCTTCGGCGGCTGATGCGGCCTGCACTGGATTGACGAGCGATTTCACTCCACCCGAGGGAGCGGTCGGCGGTCCGGGTACGCTGGGGCCTTGGAACCAACGGCTCATGCTTGCCGTTTCCGGGGACGGGTTGGCTTTTCAGCGGCGCAACCAGATCGTGACCGATCAGGGCGCCGTTCCGGACCTGGCACTCGATTCCAGTGGATGCCTCTATCTTTATTACACCGGCTGGACGGTAGGCACGGCGGTCAACAAGACCGTTGTCGCCATTTCCGCGGACCAAGGAAGCTCCTGGATCTACAAGTACCTTTCTTTGGCCGGGTTCGACAATATGGCCGATCCCGTCGATCCAGACATTCAGATCTTGCCCGACGGGACGTTCCGCCTCTACGTGACCAGCGATCCGGGCGATGGCGACGGCCCGCGAACTTACCGGGCCGAAGGAACCGATGGGCTGAGTTTTACGAAGAAAGGCGTGGCGTTTGCCCAAGCAGGGAAACAGGTGTTGGATCCTTCTTCGGTTTTTGCCGGCGGGAAATGGCACCTGTTCAACGGCGGGCAGACCCAGAGCCCGGGCGCGAACTTTCATTCCACCTCCACCGACGGAACGAGCTTTACCTTCGCGTCCGAGGACTTTTTTATCCACGACGGGCTGAAATGTATGTTCAGCAACGGGATCCCCTTTTCCGGGGGCGTCAGGTTTTATGCTTTCGACGCCGGATTGCAGGTGGGAATTCACTCTTTTTGGTCCGTGGATGGCGCCGCTTGGATTCCAGAGTCTGGATTGCGATTGGCAGCCGATTTTTCCAGTGGCCTTGAGGCTGTGGGAGTGCTCGATCCCGCCGTGACCCGTCTGGCCGATGGATCTTACGTCATGATTTATGTGACGGGAATTCCGGAGACACCGACTCCTACGGAGACGCCTGTACCCTCCGGCACTCCGACGCCCTCCCCAACCGGAACCTCGACCCCTACAGCGACCATCACTCTCACGCCTTCAGGGACCGAGGCTCCGACGCGAAGTCCGACGGTGACTCACACGCCTTCGTGGCTTGACACTCCTACGCCCACACCGACGGCCACTCCCACGTCTTGGCCCACTCCTCCTAGCTCCGAAACTCCCACGACCCCGCCTTCCCCGACATTGACGCCTACGGCCACGCACTCCGCCGCCACGGCTGCTCTTCCCACGGGAAGCCCGCTGCTCCTGACGGTGTTGTTCGGCGCCCTCCTCATGGGCTACCTGCGAAGAACAAACTTGGTGCAGTGAGGAAAGTTCAGCTTAGGCGGGCAGATGACGCTCCCGGGCGGCCCCCGGGAAATGCGGTGGAGAAACGCTTGAATGGCAAATTTCGGGTGAACTCCTTCGGTTTTCATCGATGTTGAGTTCCGCTCGCGTCGACGGCAATCCGTCCGCCGCCACTCGCCACTCATGGCCGTTGACACGGGCTCCATGCCCCCAAGGCATCGCACGGCCGGAAGATCGGATGCGTTTGAAGAGGCCTGTTTCTTGTTTGGCGTTCCGCTCCCATCGCTCACGACCGTTTCCCGCTGTTCGCTTGTCTCTGACGGTTGGCGGCGCTATAAAGGCTTTTCCATTGCCGGAGCCCGCGCTTTCGGCGGAAAAGGCACCCCGGAGCGAGGAAGATGGCGGAAATTCCCAAAAAATACAAGCACCTGGAAATCGAAAAGAAATGGCGTGGCCAGTGGGAAGGGTTGGGCATCTATCGATTCGATCCCGCTCGGAATCGAAGGGAAACCTTTGTCGTCGATACTCCTCCTCCCACGGTCTCCGGTTCGCTCCACATCGGCCACGTCTTCAGCTACACCCATCAGGATTTGATCGTTCGGTACCAGCGGATGCTGGGGAAAAATATCCACTACGGCATGGGCTGGGATGACAACGGCCTCCCCACTGAACGGCGGGTTCAGAACGTCTATGGTATTCGCTGCAACGCCCGGCTCCCTTATGATGCCCAGTGGAAGCCCCAGCCCCGCAAGAAGAAGGCGCCCATCCGGGAAGTCTCACGGCGAAACTTCATCGAGGCTTGCGAGATTCTCACGGCCGAGGATGAAAAGGCATTCGAGGAGCTTTGGCGGAGGTTGGCCCTCTCCATCGACTGGACCGAAACTTACCAGACCATCGACCGTTGGTGCCGCCGCGTCTCCCAGCAGTCGTTCCTGGATCTTGTGGAAAAGGGCCTTGTCTACCATAGCGACGCCCCCACGATGTGGGATGTGGACTTCAAGACCGCCGTGGCTCAAGCTGAAGTGGAGGATCGGGAGCGCCCCGGTTTCATGAGCGAGGTCCGCTTCGGGGTGGAGGGTGGAGGCGAGCTCAGGATCGCCACCACGAGGCCGGAGCTGCTGGGAGCCTGTATCGCCGTCGTTGCGCACCCCGATGACAGCCGGTATCGGGAGCTGTTTGGGAAGACCGCCATCACGCCGATCTATGGAGCGAAAGTTCCCATCCTGGCCGCCGAACACGCCGATCCCGAGAAGGGAACCGGCATCCTGATGGTCTGTACCTTCGGGGACGCCCATGATGTTCACTGGTGGAAACAGTCCGGGTTGCCCCTCAAACAGGTGATCGGCATGGATGGCTGCATCCTGCCTTTGCCCTTGGGAGAGGCGCCCTTCGAAAGTGTCAATTCCGAGGCGGCGGCAGCGCAGCACCGACAGATTGCCGGGCTGTCGGCCTGGAAGGCGAAGCTCAAGGTCCTGGAGATCCTGGCACAAGAGGGCACCGGTCCCGGAGGCGCCGGGGCGGCATTGGTGGGCGAGCCCGTGAAGATCAGCCACCCGGTTCGCTTCTACGAGAAAGGAGACCGGCCCCTGGAGTACATCCCCACCCGCCAGTGGTTCGTCAAGCTCTTGGAGCACAAGGCCGAGCTGGTGGAGCAGGGCCAGAAGATCCAGTGGCACCCGGAGATGATGCGCATCCGCTACCAGCGCTGGGTAGAGGGATTGAACCAGGACTGGTGCATCAGCCGCCAGCGCTATTTCGGCGTGCCCTTTCCCGTTTGGTATCCGGTGCGGGAGGATGGGGCCATCGACTATGAAGCGCCGATCTACGCTTCGGTGAAGAGCCTTCCCATCGACCCGCTGGAACAGGTGGCGCCGGGATACGAAAAAGAAGAGCGGGATCGGCCTGGCGGCTTCACGGGCGATCCAGATGTCATGGACACGTGGGCGACCTCCTCGCTGACACCCCAAATCCAGAGCCGTTGGGGAAGCGAGCCTCAGCGGCATGAAAAACTCTTTCCCATGGATATCCGGCCCCAAGCTCACGAGATTATCCGCACCTGGGCCTTTTACACCATCGTGAAAGCCTGGATGCACGAGGGTGAGATTCCGTGGAAGCACGCGGTGATCAGCGGCTGGATCCTTGATCCCGACCGAAAGAAGATGAGTAAGTCCAAGGGGAATGTCGTGACGCCGGTGAAGCTCCTGGAACGGTATTCGGTGGACGCGGTGCGGTACTGGGCGGCTCGGGCACGCCTTGGCACCGATACGACCTACGACGAAAAGGTCTTCAAAGTAGGCAAGCGTCTGACGACGAAGATCTTCAACGCCTGCCGCTTTGTGGCCATGCAGCTTGGCCGGGTTGGCGCGGACCGGGAGCATCCTTGCGCGGAACAGATCTCCCACCCTTTGGATCTGGCCGTGGTCGATTATCTTGCCGGAGCCATCGTCCTAGCGACGGAGGCATTCGAGAGTTTTGAATATGCCGTGGCGCTCCAGCGGGCCGAAGAGGCATTTTGGGCATTTTGCGATCACTACGTCGAATTGGCAAAGCTTCGCTCTTATTCGGATGATCCGGGGCCGGAGCGAGATTCGGCCATCGCCACCCTCCATTTCGGGATGAGTGCGTTACTCCGGCTTTTGGCCCCTATACTTCCCTACGTTACCGAGGAGTGCTGGTCCTGGTGGCTTGCCCGGGCGGGCAGAGAGGCGTCGATTCATACCAGCCCGTGGCCCCAACGGTCCGAGTTTGCCGCGGCGGGAGCCGAGGCTGGCGCTGCCCGGGCGTTTACCGCGGCTGTGGCCGTGATGACCGAGATCCGCGGCGCCAAGAGCAGGGCTCGAAAAACTCTCAAATGGCCGGTAGCCAAACTGGAAGTCATGGGATCCGCCGAAAAAATCGAAGCGCTGCGCCGCGTGTTGGACGACGTGGGCCGCGCGGGCTGGGTCGAGGCCGGCGGCATGGATCTCATGGAGGGAGCGCCACCGGAGGGGCAGGATTTTGCCGTAACGGTGACGCTGGCGGATCCCGTGGAGGAATAGTGATCACGGTTCACCGGTCCCCGGATGGCCGAGCCTGGACACGATTCGCCGGTCACCGGCTGGCGAAGCTTGGACTTGACCCCGTGGAGTCGAGGTAGAGGAGGTGCGCATGATGTGGCAACGGCGGTTCGTGGCCTGGATCCTTGGCCACCGGCTCGTAGTTCTTGGGGCAGTGGGCTTCCTGTCCGCGGTTGCCTTCTGGTTTGCACTGTCGGTTCATTTCGACAGCTCTATCGAAATCTGGTTTTTGGAGGATGCCCCCGACCTTGTGAGCTACCGCGAGTTCCTGGATCGATTTCAGGGGGACGAGGTGACGGCCGTGGGCATTTTCGCCGATGACGTCTTCGATCCAAAAGTGCTGGCGGTGATTGATCGGATCACGGCTGGCGCTGAGGAGGCGCCCTTCGCGAAGCGTGTCCGATCTTTGACCAACGTGGATGTTTTTTCCTCGGAGGAGGGAGGAATCGACATCGCTCCTCTCATGGAGGAGTTGCCGCAAACCGCCGAGCAGGCGGCCAAAGTGCGAAAACGAGCCCTGGCGAATCCGTTGCTCCGGGGCAACTTGGTCTCTGATGACGGCAAGGTCGCGACGGTCATTGTGGAGCTCGATCATGAAGGCGCGACGGTGGATGGCAAGATCGCGCAAACGACGGTGATCCGGCGGCTTTGCGAGAAGGAAGCCCAAAGCGGCCTCAAGATCCTTCTCACCGGCACTCCGGTTTTTGATGACGCTTTCTTTCGCTATAGCGAGCGGGATTCCAAGCTGTTTGGGCCGATCATGGTGCTCGCGGTGCTGCTCACGAGTTTCATCGTTTTCCGCCGCTGGTCAGCGGTGATGATTCCCTTCTCCGTCGTCGTGCTGGCCTCCCTCTGGAACTTCGGAGTCATGGGCTTTTTCGATCTCCGGGTCAACGTTCTCACAGGGGCGCTGATCCCCCTGTTACTGGCCGTGGGCATCGCGGATTCCATCCATGTTTTGGCGGACTACTACCAAGAGCTGGCTCGGGGCGTTCCCCGGGAGTGCGCCGTGGAAATCAGCGTCGCGCAGCTTCTGCTTCCCTGCTTCTTCACCAGTTCCACGACGGCGGCAGGCATGCTCTCCCTCTTGGTGAGCAATCTCAAGCCGGTCCGCGAATTCGGTTACCTCGCCGCTTTTGGAGTGACCGTCGCCTTCGCGTTGAGCGTCACCCTTGTACCGGTCTTGCTGGACATGATGAAGGCGCCGGACCAGGAATACCTGGAGCGCCAGAAAGAGGGACACCTCCGCCGGTTGTTCCAGTGGCTCGGACGCCCGACGAAACGCCGCGCCTGGGCGGTGATCGTGGTGACAGCCCTGCTCGTTGTCGGGTCATTCTTGGTCCTGCCTTGGCTGGAAGTGGGCGCCAACCCCATGAACTATTTCAAGAAAAATGACCCCGTTCGAGTGCATACGGAGGAGTTCGACAAAGCTTTCGGCGGGAGTGCGTCCATCGAAGTCCTTTTCAAGACTCCGAACCAGCAGTTCAAGGAGCCCGATTTCTTGACGCGACTGGATAGGCTGGAACGAGAATTGGAAGCTGAGTACCACGAGAGCATCCCCCGGGTGCTCTCCGCCGTCGATAGCCTCAAGGAGATGAATCGCGTCTTCCACGACGGGGATGAGAAGTTCTACCGGGTTCCGAAAACGCGGCCGCTGGCGGCTCAGTTTTACCTTCTCTTGGAGGGGGAAGACGACTTCGACGAAATGATCCAGGACGATTACAAGATCGGGCGCATGACCGTCCGCGTCAATATGTCAGCCTCAGAGAGGGTTTCAAAGGACTTTCCCCTCATCGAAAAGAAACTGGAGGAGACCTTTCCAGAAAAGGACATCGAGGTGTCCGTCACTGGTTTCATCAAATTGATGAACGAGATGGAAAAATACCTGCTCCAAAGCCAACAGCGGAGCTTTCTCATCGCCTTCCTTGTGGTGACCGCCATGATGGCGATGCTCCTGACATCCGTGCGGTTGGGACTTTTCAGCTTGATCCCAAACCTCATCCCAATTCTCTTGGGACTGGCCTTCATGGCGGTGCTGGGGATTCCGCTGGATCCGGGGACCGTGATGATCGGCAGCATCGCCCTCGGACTAGTGGTGGATGACACGGTCCACTTCCTCACACGCCTCAAGCGAAACATCAGGGCCGGAGGAACTTTGGAAGACGCCATGGAACAGTCCATGCACCAGACGGGAAGACCCATCGTCATCACCAGTGTCGTCCTGGCCATCGGCTTCTCGATTCTTCTCTTGGCCAGTTTTACGCCCAATATCTATTTTGGGTTGGTCTCCGCGATCATCGTGCTCCTCGCCGTCGTGGCAGACCTTGTCATCTTGCCCGCGGCCCTGGTCATCATTCGGCCCAGCTTCCGCTTTGTTCGCCCTAGACATGACGCCGAGTGAATCCCCCGGGGACCCGCCAACCCTAGATCCAGCGTAGCTCCTCCAGGTGCGCCACCAGCCGCGTCGCCGCTTCGCGGCGGCCGGCCTTCTTGGTGGCTGCCTGCACGGGTCGAGCACTTTCTCGTGCAGAGCCAGGTGCCTCAGCCCAGGCGGTAATTTCAAACATCGGTTGGTGCGCCGGCCCCGCCAGCCGGGCCTCCTCATACCCAAAATCACGCAAAAGCCCTTTCTGCCGAGCTTCATTGAGCCGCATCCTGGGTTCTCCGCCCCCGCTTCCCTCCGATGCGGCCATGGCCAAGCCGGGCGACTCCACCGATCCACCGCCGGTTTCCGGTAAAGACCTGCCCAAAAGCTGCTCCAGGAGGTCGGCTGCCGCCGCCTGTTGGGCTGTCTTGCCTTTGGAAGCGCGGAATGCCTTACTTTGGATCTTCTGGCCGGAAAGCCGCAACCAGGCTCGCCCAACAAAACCACCAGGCACTGCCGTTTCCTCGATGGACGGAGCAGGAAGCTTGCGTTGCTGGCAGATCTCCAAGAGCCGCCCCTTTGGGTTCCTTAACTTGAGATCGGCCTCTTGCTCCGGGTCAACGGATAGGGCGTCGGGCGGATCGATCTTCTTCCGCAGGATCTCCAAGAGCTTCCGAGCCGCAAGCTGCTCCGCCACTTTCTCCGTATGCCCGCTCCGCACACCGCTGGACACGAGCTCTCCGCGGATCTGGATCTGGAGCTCGGCCACGGGGACTCCCTGGTGCAGTGTCGCAAGCTTTCGCGGCGGCTCGATGCGCAGCCTCTGGCATAGCTCCAAGAGCCGGCCCTTGGGGTTCTCGGCCTTGAGCTCCGATTCCCGCCGGAGCTCTTCCTCGGTGGGCTCGCCGCCGCCACCGGGCCTACTCCGCGGCCAAACCATCTGCCGCCGGTGATCGTCGCGGCGGCAGTGGCCACTCGCCTCCAGTGCCCGAGCAAAACGCTCCAGGACCTCCCCATGGACCGGGTGGCCAAACCAAGCTTCCCCAAGCTGATCGATCCGCAGAGCCACACCGCTTTCCCGGTCTAGAAGAGAGAGTACCTCGTCCGGCGAGGGAAGGCGGATCTCCCTGGTCACTCTCTTCTGCCGCCGCCGGGGATAGGAGCGCTCGAGCCGAGAGCCGTCCTCGCAAAGCACCACGTCCTTGACCTGGAGACTTCGGGCAAGGGCTTGCTTGGCCCCGCGATCCCCGTGAACGAGCAGGACTGTCTGGGGCCGCAAAGCCTGGATGAGTCCCACCATCTGCATTCGATCAGCGTGGGCCGACAGGCTGTACGTTTCGAAGTGGCACCGCACCTCCACCATCCGTTCGCCCAACTTCAATTCCCGTGTTCCGGACGTTTGACGGGCAAGATTCAGCAGGTGCCGGCCAGGAGACTCCTCATCCTGGTAGCCGGTGATGAGGATGGCATCCTTGTCGTGACCAGCCAGCTCCCCGGCGTAGAAGGCTGACGGACCTCCTGAAAGCATGCCGCTAGAGGCGACGATGACGCAAGGGCCAGCCTGGAGGATCTCCTGGCGCTGCCGCGCCTCCCCCACGGCCTGAACCGAACCGGAGAAGAAGGGATGGCCGGCCTTCTGGCTCTCGTACAGAAGTTGCCGGCTCACGTACCGGTCGTGACTGGAATAGACCTGGCAGACAGTCCGGACCATGCCATCCACGAAAACCGGCACTTGCGGGATCCGCCGATGGCGCAGCGCCTCCCGAAGGATCAACAGAATCTCCTGAGCACGTCCGATGGCGAAGGCGGGAATCAGAACGCGGCCGCCTTCCCCCAGAATCTCGGCGACCCGAGAAACCAGCCGTCGCTCCGCCGTTTTCCGGTCCGAGTGGAGCCGATTCCCATAGGTCGATTCCGTCACCAGAAGATCCACCGGCAACGTCGGCCGATCCAGGGCCGGAACCGTTCTCTGAGCACTGACGCTGTAATCCCCCGTCACCAGGATCGAGCCCGAGGGCGTCTCGAAATGCGCCATGGCCGCACCCAGAATATGGGACGCCGGCAGGAAGGTCAGCAGAACTTCGCCAAGGACCACGGAATGCCCATGCTGGAGCGGAACGAAAGCCGACAACATGGCATCCACCTGCTTTTCGCCGTAGACAGGAAGCTCTCCCTCCCGATCAGCCGCCATCTTCATGAGTCGCAGAGCATCTCGCTGAAGAATGCGAACCAGGTCGATTGTGGGAGGCGTCGCGTAAATGGGGGCGTGGGGAAAGGCCTCGTGCAATACCGGAAGCGCCCCGCTATGGTCGCTGTGGGCGTGCGTCAGGACCACAGCGTCAAGCTCCCGGCCAGTCAAGGCATCCAGATCGGGTAAGGCATGACCTCTCTTGAAACGAATGCCACAATCCACCAAGATCGAGCGGCCAGCGACCTGGAGAAGGGTACTGGAAGCACCGATCTCGCTGGCTCCACCAAGAAAGCTCAATCTCAATCGCCCACCTCTGTCCACACGAATCTCCTTGCCATGGCCGAGTCTGCACAAAAAGTTCTGGTCCACCTTACCTTCGGCCTGCAAAGAAGCAAATCCTTCTTCGAGGGCCTCTCTTTTCCAAACCGGTTTCTTTTCTTTGGGTTGAGTTCCGCTCCCGGCGCCGGCAATCCGTCCGGCGCCACTCGCCTTTTCACCCACAACCTTTTCATTCTACAGCCATCGGGAATCAGCGTCCGTGAAGTGGAATCCGGCCCACTCCGGGAGCTTCCCTGCCATCAGTTAAAAAAAAACGCCGAAAAACGTCGGTTCTTGGCAAGGGAACCCACGAATGAGAGGTTTTCTCCAAATCCGGAGAAATGCCGAAAGAACCGAGGAAAAGAAAAAACTGGCCTGGAAGGTATGGGTAGCCCCTTTGACCCGTATCACCAGACCTGGAATAAATGGGGCGTAAGGAGCCTTTGGAGGGGGTGCGGCTCTTTTTGATCCGGGTGATAGTGTAGAGGAATCAATAGGTTGGTGCGGGGTGGTTCTGAATCCCGTTTTCGAAAGTTGGCCACGAAGCTGGGTTCTTCCCAAGTCCAGAAGCTGAGCCAGCCGAAGAGTTCTTGTGGGTGGAAGGGCTCGAACTTCTCAGGCAGCTCGACCAAGATTGTCTTGATGCCCATGACCGGGGATTTGTGGGGGAAACCGTCGAAGGAGCCGCTGGCGTTGTTCGCCTCGGAGGCCGGTTGCAACAACGGGCTCTTGAGAGCCTGTTTGGGACCGTTCGGGTGAAGCGAATGGCGTACAGTGCGGAGGGCCACGATAGCCTCCGGCCCTCGGATTGGAAGTTGAATCTGCCTCCTGCTGGCTATCGGAGCCGAGCTCTTGCACAAAACAGGCTGCCCTGGCGGCTTCGCATTGACTCGCCACTCTTGCTACCAGCGCCGCCCACTGGGAGGGCTCACCATCCGGCGAGTGCAATGCAAACGCTGTATGGCCGTATTCACCGTGCTTCCTCACTTTGTCATGAGGTATAGGGCCTTGACCGTGACCCAGGCCGAGCCGGCATTGATAGGGTTGATCCCGGCCTCGGTCATGGTACCGGCCACCCGAAAAAAGCGCGCAGCGCACAAAGATGTGGGTCCAGGGTGGGGTGGTGAATTTCCAGGTCACGCGGTGAGAGCAAGTTGATCGTGTTTTTGTTCCGCTTTCGGAGGCTTGAAAAAGGCTTCCTGTCGCTTTGTCCGGACCGTCTTGCCGAAACTGTCCTGGACCCACTT
>JAJRTK010000519.1 GCA_024278345.1 bacterium
TCTTTTAGGGCGGAGTTGTCGGAAAACCCTCTGTTTTCTTCGTGTTGCGTCCCGCTCACATCGGCGGCAGTCCGTCCGCCGCTGTTCGCCATCATCGCCGCTCTCACTCTCCACTGCCCTAAGGCCGAAGCACCACCTGGTTTTTGGGGGTGTTCCGGTTGGGGAATCCACCTCAAGAGCATCCCGCAATCCCCGTTTCCAACCAGCTTCGTAGCCATCGAGCTAGATCAGGAGCTGTCCGATCCATTGGATGAATCCAGGCAGAGACTCCCGCGCTGGGCAGCGTTGGCGCAGCGAGCTTTCAGGCCCATGGTGCAATCACGCCCCGCGGAGACGATGAGCTCGGCATTTGCCCGGGTGCAGAAACCGGGTATGCACTTACCATGAAAGTACATGGTTAAATCCATCTTCGATGGCGTGGTTATGGCGCTCGGCGCCATTCACTTTCATCTTCCGGGGGGGACCTATCAAATCCCCGCGTTTTTGCTTTACACTCCGCGGCACCGCCCTGGTGGCACCGCCATCTTGCCGGTGGCGGGCTGGACGGGATTCACGGAATTGAACGGTGGGTTCCTTTCATGCGTGGACTTGTCAACCGGATCTGAGGGTATCCACGCAAGGCGGGACAAAGATTGGAAATAAAAGGAAAACGCGCAGCGCACAAAAATGTGGGTCCAGGGAGCGAGCTCCCTGGTGGGTGCAGGGCGACGCCCTGCCAGGGGACGGGGGACGGTGTCCCCGGACCACTGCCGGGTAATGCGCGTGACCCTTCGAGTCACGCAAACGTCACCCGCCGAGCGGAGCGCGGCGTTGTCTGAAGCCAAGTTTTTTCCCGAGCCATTGTCCCGCCTTGCGTGGATGGCCCAAGCCGCCGAAGTACGCGGCGTTCTCACCTAAATGATCAGAAATAGCAAATAACAAACCAGGTCAAACATCAATATAGCAGCAATGCTCAAGAGTGCCAACGAGTATAGTCTTTGTAACGTAGAAATAAATCTATAGAAGTCTGATCCATCTGGATTTTTACTTGACGTTACTGCCCACGAGGCTTAGTGATATACTATACGGATATCTCATCAAGGATCGTCGCGAGGCAGTCGGGCGCGTTTCCACCAAGGAGGGACAGGCGGACACCGGAGGCGATCAGGCAGGCCGAGTGCTGCCACGCGGGAGCTGAAGAAGAGATGCGGACGGAAGATGGACGGACAGATACCGGAGGCCCAAGTCCGGCCCACCGAATCATGGAGAACGTCATCCGCCGGAACAGCCGCTAGTGACGATGAATCGGCGACCGCGGTTGTTTTCTGGTGAAATTACGGGCAGGAGGGGTGCCATGAGCTCATTTTTTGGCTTGCGATCACGCGGGCCAGCGCTGGGAGGCCAGGTGTGGAAATGTCTGGCTGGAACCGAAAGAGGCGGTTGTTTTGAGGGGAAGACGGCGGCGCCTGGCCAGGCGGGTCTGAGCTTGGTGGAAGTGCTGGTGGCCATGACAATCTTCGCCGTGGGAATGATGGGCGTCTTGCAGATGTTTCTGGTGGCCACGGTTCGGGTCCGGATCCAGCAGGACAAAGAACTTGCCTACGAAGTTCTGGTTTCGGAGGCGGAGAGGATTGACGGAACGCCTTACGAGGATCTCGTTCCGGGGAATTTCACTACCCGGATGGTGACGAGCGGAGGCCAGGTTTTTTTCGTCTCTTTCGATGTGGATCAAGGGGATGACGACACGACCTTGGAGAATGGAGAAGAGCTGGACTACTACCTCCGGCGGGTTACGGTGACGGTGGAGTGGCGGAGCTTGAGTCAGTTTGTGGGGCGCATCGAGTCGGTGAAGCTGCAAATGCGGACGACGTAGTGTTCTGTACGGAGAAGAATTTTTAGTTGAAAAAGGGCTCATTGTGAAGAGAGTCCGTGACAAGGAGGAGCCATGAAAAGTCTCACAGATTGGCTTTGGAGGGAATCCGGGCAGGTATTTATCTGGTTGGCGGTGCTCATCCTCATGTTGCTCACGGCGGTGGGGACTGTACAGTTGACGATGAGTGCCGTGCAAAGCACGGCAATGCGGATACGCGGGGAGGAGGATGCAGCCCGGGAGCTAGCGGAAACAGCTTCGGTGGAAGCTCTGAACATTGTGCGGACACTGGACGAGCGGCTCGACACCAACAACGATGGAGCCATCGATTCTCTGGATCCGGCTCACTACGCCGAACAGGTGGAGACATCTCATGGGGCGTACGCCTTCACCATCGAGGGGACCTATTCCAACGAGCAAGAGATTTATTTCAAGCTCCAAGGCCCCAACGACTGGCGCCGGTTCCAGATCATTCTGACGGAGGAGACTCCCGACGGCGCGGAGATTGGAAATGTCCTTATCGCCGCAGTTTCGGGTGAGGAGCCTTCGATCCAGATCACGGGGAGTATCGACCCGGATCTTCGGGACAACTATTTTGTCACATCCAAGGTGGAACGAGTCACGTCGGACATTTTCGAGCACGATCCTCTCAACCTTTACATGAAAGTGGGAGCTCCTTTTCCCGACGTGGGAGTCGATCCGGCCGACTATCATCTCGGAGATTTCCCGAGCCTGCCTGGGGTGAGCAACGGCGAACCCAAGACCACGATTCAGACCATGACGGTGGGGCAAGTGGGGACGTCCAATGAGAGCATGATCTACGACATTCTCAAGCTTTACGAGCCCAAGGGGGCCAAGGCGTTCGGCACGGACTATTATCACGTGACGGCCAGCGGCCTTGTGGGAACGCAGCGTTACAATCTTCGCCTGGAGGTGGAGCGCGAGTCGCTTCTAAAATATGCGGCCTTCGATACCAAGAACCCCGGTTGGAACTCCAATGCCATCGTCAAGGGGCTCGTCTATGCTGGAGAGAACCTGAACCTTTCCGCGACGAATCCCGCGGAAGGCCCCACTCGCTTCAAGAAGTTCGTCCGCGTCGTCGAGAAATTGGTGGTGTGGTGTGGATGGAGCTCGTCATCGGGGATTTGCGATTCCTATCCCTCCAATTCCAACCTCTATTGGGATGAAAGTATCGATCCTCCTCACGAGCCCGGGACTCTGAACAGTTCGTCGGGACCGAGGGCGATCTTCGAGCAGGGGTTCATGGTGGGCTCGCCTCCGCTGATCCTGCCGACGGCAAACGATCTAACGGAGCAAAAAAACCTCGCACGGAAGGCGGGAATCTATTCTTCGAGCTCCATGACCTTCGACTTGGGACTTTTCGACTTTGGGGGCTCCCCTTCGGCCTACAATGGCAATCCGCTGCCGGCCAAGTTCAACGGTGTCATCTACTCCGAGCAAAACATCTATGTCGAGGGAACTTTGCAGGGAGCGAGCCTCACGTTGGTGGCGAAAAACCGCATCTATGTGACGGGGGACATTTATACCGGCACCACCGCGGACGGCAAGCCCGTGAACGTGGGTCTTGTGGGCGGAGATCAGATGCGCATTGCCCTCAACACACGGCGGGTGCTCCACATCAACGCAGCCATTGCTTCCCTTGGAGGAGGATGGTGGGCGGATCGCAATTACACTCTCCTTCGGAGGTACGGTTGGTCCTACTACGCTTGGTACAGGGCCTGCAAAGAAGACAAGGAACAGATTTTCGGCACGGACTCCGACGATCCCGATACGGTGATCGGCGGTTACAATTCTTCCGGTATTCTACAGGCAAGTGGAAAATATGGATCGACGGGGACCTTGGAGTCCGGTGTCTACGATGTGGATGGCAGCGGCTTCATCGAAGGTGGAACGGACACGTCTGGCAATCCGATCTACGACGATTTCGGATGGAACGAGCACGAAGTGGATGGCAACACTTTTTTTCTCATGGTTCGCGGCCCCATGATTTCGGCGCCGGATCCATCCAAGGGTTCGGAATATGGTTATAGCAGTGCTGGCTGTTATTCGGCCCTCGGAAACTATTCCGTCGTCAATGGCGGAGGAACCCGAATGACTCGCCGCTACGAATACGACCCCGACATCACTCGTTATCCTCCCCCTCATTTCCCGGTTCCGCTCAACGGTACACGGGCCATCTCGTACGTCGAGACCGACGAGGAAACGGCGCTGGTTCCAGTTGCGACCCCCACTCCGGTGGATCTTGGAGGAGTCTGAGCAAGCGACGAAAACAGCATTGATGGCAAGGGAGCGGGGCGATGGGAGGCGGATGGCAGTCGGCCGGATGGCCGCTGACAGGAGCGGACTCCAACAGAGAGGAAACAAAGCCTTCCACGGTTCTCATGCCCTTGGCCCGTCCCACCATCCAGTTTTTTGATCGCCAATGGGCGCCGCCTTCCCGGTGTTCCCTATCTACCACGGAGCAAAGCCAATGGCCGGCCTCCATGAAGACGGTATCCGGCGGGATTTTTTGAGCCACCTCGCCATGGTCAGCGAACATGGCCTGTCGGGAAACCTCGTCTACGAACAGAAAAGTGGCATGGAACGCCACCTTGAGTTTTTTTTCCACCGGGGCCAACTCCTCTATGCCACGTCAAAGGCCCCGGGCGAGCGTTTGGGGGAGTTCCTGGCCCGGCGTGGAACCATCGGAGAGAAGGATTTGCCACGCTTCCTGGCCGAAGCGAGGAGATACGAGCTCTATTTCCACGCCTATCTGGCCGAGGCGGGAATCATCGAATACGAAGAGCTGAAAGACCTTCTCTACGAGAGGACCGAAAAGCTCATCGGTTCCATCACCAGCGAGAAGAAGACCCTGATCTTTCGTCCAGTTCAGCCAGATTCCATGGCCGGGCCTGTCTGGATCAACGAAGAGCTTTTCAGGCAGCTCCTGGAGCATCGAAACGTCTGGCCCCGGCTTTATCACAAGTTTCAGGAAGAAGAGATCACCCTTCGCGCCTCCGAAGAGGCTTGCCTCAACCCCGCTTACTTCACCCTGGGAACAAAAGAACAGCGATTACTGCACCTGCTTCAGAAGCCGACGGAGGTGTCCCGTCTCTGTCGCGGCCGGAAGGACCGCTTCCAATTGATGCTTCTTCTTGAGCGCCTTCTGGATTCAAAGCTCCTGGTCATCCAGTCTCCAAACCGCGAGACCGTTGGAGGCTTCAGACTGAATTCCGCGCCGGGAATCGTGGCGAGACAAGCTGGTGCGCGTCTCCAAAAACGGCGGAGAGAGCCGTACCCGGGAGAAGTGCTCCTTTCCCGCGATGATTCCGGATCAAAGACCTCCACCGGATCCCCGCGCCCACCACGGCAAACGACCGGCGAAGCTGTTTTTGGCCACAGGGTAGGCAGCAACTCTTTTTCGGTGGTTGACAACCTCAGCACGTGGATGAAAGAAAGGTCTGGGAGCGGGCGCTCCCGCGCCAGAATCTTCGGCGGCATCGTGCTTCTCCTTGGAATGGTGCTCCTTCCGTTATGGTGGTACGCCTATCCTCCATTCGGGCAAACGAAGCAGCAGTCCCGTGCCGAACCGACGGTGCCGAAGACCGGGGTTGTGGAACCACCTGAGCAGGAAGAGTTTACAGGGCTCGTGGCGAACCAGCCTGAGGAATCCGATGACCAGTTTGAACCGGACTGGGAACCGGCGGAAGGTGACTGGAGTGACGCCGAGGAGAATACCGGCGAAGAGAGAGACGAATCCAAAGCCGTGATGGCGCCATCTTCCAGGGTCGTCGTCGAAGGTCGCGAGGTGCGGTTGGAAAACTTGGCCTGGACGCCAAACGGATGGCGGCGCCGGCGGGCAACCGAACAAAGAGGCAGAAGGGAGAAGTAATGCGAGGTGCTCAACAGCTCTTCTTTCCCGTCGTTGACGTGCCGGAAGGCTCGTCTGGCGGCATTCTTCGCCATCGGCGTGCCGTCGGATTCACACTCCTTGAGCTGCTCATCGCCCTGGCGTTCCTGGCGATTCTGGGCACCCTCACCCTCGTGGCGACGTCCATGATGGGAAGCCGCCTGGCGGATCTCCGAGGGGATCGGGCACGCCTCTTGTCGCTGCTGGATCGGGCTCGGTTCGGAGCGCTGACGGAAGCGAGTCAGTGGATGATGATGATCGATTGTGACCTGGGGAAGGTCGCTATCGGGCCGGATGACGGCTGGCTTGGAACCTATACGGCCCCGACGCGGGGGGTGGCCATGCGCCGAGACTACTATTCGGGAAGCCCCGATTTTTCGGAGGCTCAGCGGCGCGATGGCGTTTTACAGGGGGTTGAGCGCGTGGCGGAGATGTCCCTTCATCCTACCGTTCGGTTCCTCCACGATCCACCCAACGGCTATGAATGTCCCGGCTCAATTGCCTTTGCGGTGGACGCAAACATCGGTTCCTTGAGGATCTTGTGGCTGGCGGACGACTCCTTTTCCACCAGCCTATCCCGCAGCTCGCAAAAGGGCTTGGTCCGCCCCATCGTCGTTCTTCCTTCCGGGGCGGTGCATCTTGCCGAGTGAGGTCAACATGAGGGATCCAAAGACAACTCCGCGGTGGGGGCGGCGCTCTTTCTTCAGAGCTTTCGCCGAAAACAGCCAAGGATTCACGATTTTGGAGGTCTTAGTGGCCTCGGCCATCTTCTTGCTGATCATGGCGATGATGTTTTCCAGCCTCTTTTCCAACGTAAAGCGCAGCCGGCTGGGATTTCGCAAGCACGTGCTCATGAGCGGAGCGCGGCTGGCCAGGACGCGGATCACGAAAGATATCCGAGCCATGGGGGTCGATACCTACTACCACCTGACCGACAGCAACCTGCGCCAGCCGAAGCTCCTGTGGGCGGATCCTCATCAAATCGTTTTCAACGCCGATCTCGACCCCACTCGCGGTCCCATCAACCTTGCGGAGGATCCCAACACGGTGGGAAACTCTCTCACCGGCAACCTCCTCTACGCGCCGACGAACGACTGGATCAACGGCGATCCGGAAAAAGGTGCCGAAACCATTCGGATCAGCCTGGACTGGACCGGAGAAGGCCTCATCGACGATGCCGACCTGGAAAACCTCTATTGGGTCAACTCCGGGCCCAGCCTCCCGGTGGGGGGCCTTGGACCGGAGTTCGTCACCCCCAATCCTCGGGACCTCGTCCTGGTCCGGGAGGTTTTTGGATATGATGCCACCGCCGCCAGCGACAGGAATCTCGGGCCGGTGGAGGTCGTGGCCATCGGGCTGCGCTCCTGGCTCAACAGTGCGGACGATTATCCCAACGGCACCGTGCCGCCGCCATTGTTCCAGTACTGGAACAA
>JAJRTK010000031.1 GCA_024278345.1 bacterium
CCTAAATTCCAGTAGTCATTGTCGAATTCCAGGACCACCGCCAGCGCGGTCGAAAGGTCGAGAGTGGGGGTCCAGAGCTCGGTGTCCTGGTTACTCCCGGGGCCATAAGCATCGCTATCGACAACCGCGAATTGACCCGCACCACCCGTCAAATTATTGTTACCGCCCGGGTCATCAAAGCGCCAGGCTTGGGGATATTGCGGGTCGTTGGGCGTGTACTGGTTGTCAATGTTTACCCAGCCAGCAGGAGCGTTGGAACCGACTGCCGTTTCAAAGTCTTCAGAAAGAAGAATGCCCGTATAACCCGGGGCCGTACAAGTGGCATCGGCCAGGAGCCCGAAGTTCTCCATGGAGACGCCCGCTGGAGGGGTGACAGCCCGGGTCTCGCCAGTGTATCCGGAGACTAGCGAAGTGACCTGGAAAGTATAATCGACGTTCGCCGTGAGATCCGCACTGTAAACACCGGTTCGCGGGTTGGTGAAAACCGTTGTCAGAGGTGCGCCCACTGCCGTAATGTCGATTCTTGCGTACAGTGGCCAGCCGCCGCCCGCTCCGACAAAGCCATCCGTTACCCGGCCCGATACGGTAGCCGTGGGAGCCGCCGTAAGAGTGAAATCCTGCGTCACTGGTGAGCCTGGCACGGCAACCACGATACCGTTTACCGTCTGGGGCATGTACCCGAACTTCGAGGCCGTCACGTCATAGGTGCCATCAAGGAGATTCAGCGTGTAATCGCCATTGACATCCGTCTGAGCCGCAAAGGAGCCCAGAGTGTTGTTGGGGTCGTTGGGATCCAGCCGAACTGCCGTAACAGTCGCACTTTCCAGCGGCGAGCCACCGCTGGTGACGTTGCCCTGCAAGACCTCGGTGTCTCCCAGTGTCCCGGTACAGCTCGGGATCTTGAAGGCGCCGACCCGTGTGTTCCAATTGAATCCACTATCGTTCACGTCATGGTATTCCGTGGTGTACCAGAAGGTACAATCATCGGAGGGATCAAGCTGCATGGCGCTGTAGTCGCCCCAGCGATTCACGCCTGTGGCGGAGCCGCCACCGGCCATGATCTCGGCCTCCGCCTGCAACGTGCCCGGTGCGTCGCCCATGTCGCGAGTGGCGTATCGGATGGATGGGAAGGTCGAAGAGCTGGAAACCGAATAACCGAGCGCAATGTTGCCACTGCCATCCATGGCGATGCTGCCCATCCAGCGGTGGTCGGAATCGGGGGCCCAGGTGCCTTCCTGCTGGAGTGTCCAGCCGGTCCCGGTGTTCCGGAGCTCGAACCAACGGATACCAGCCCAGTCCGTACCATCGACGTCCACGGTGAAGTTCCCCAGAAACGCCTGGTGCGCACCCAGGTTCATGTAAGAGCCGTGCCACATGGGCCAGAAAGCGAGATCGTCCAGAAGCTGGCTTGTCCCCGGCTGGGAGATACAGGAGGAGAAGAACCCGCAGACCGTGTAGTTGAACGGAGTAAGGTTGATCTCCTGGGCCAAGCTGAACGTGCTGTTCGCCGGCGTCACCCAGTCAAGAGAAAACTCGTAGATCGCCAGTCGGTCGGGGCCGGAAGGATGAGGCTGCGAGGAAGACTGGTTGGTGTAGAAGGTGTAGAACTGCCCTGGTGTACCCGCCGGCGGAGCGCTGGGCCCATCGAGATCGAACGGCATCAAAAGGTTGGCCAGGCCGTTCTGGAAGACAAAGCTCGCCGGGCTCCCCGCCAACATGGCACCACGGTCGAAAGCGTAGGCATAATAGGCGTTGGCGAATCCCGTGTTCGTTCCCACCAAATAGGCGTTATGGGTTGGATCTGGCCATACGCCGATCTTGAAGTAGTCGGGGAAGTCCGGCAGGGCGAACTCATACAGATAGTAAGATCCGGTAGGATCAGGCGTCTGAGAGACGGCGAAACAGAGAGCATCGGCACCGCCGCCAACAAACTGGGACATCATCCAGCGATCGACCAGCCGGTCGTAGAGAACGATGGGATCTCCGTGGTTGTTGTTTTCACAAGCCGTGAGTCCCGAGCCCGCGAAGAGGGCATTGTAACCGAAGGAGGCCCCCACCGTGGCGCCTGTCTTGTCATAGATCTGGACTTGCAGGTTGACCATCTGGATGTAATGGTTCGGACCCACATCCCCGGTGGTATCGGGAGGAGCAACGCCTCCACCGCCCTGGCCTTCGAAATTGATGGTTGGCGTGGGCGTCATGGCATCGGGATTCACCGAGCGCGCGGCAAGGGGATCGACGATGGACGGCCGGGTGCTCTGAACGCCCCCTGGCTCATGATTTCTTATGGGGTTGATGACCTTCGCGATGATTTCGTCCGATGACACAGCGGGCAAGTCCCTGACAGCAGGACTTACAGCCGGTATCGACGGTTCAAGAGAATAAAAAACCGGCACTGAAGCCGGCGGCGAATCCGCGGCCGTACCGACTCCAGGCAGGAGCCACACAAACCCTGCTACGGCCAAGGTCAAAATTTTTAGAGGCTGTCTCACTCCGGTCCTCCGTTTCCTGTACTCGTTTCTCAACCGAACTTCACTTCTTGGTAGAAGCACCGGGGTATTCGGAAAACCAAATACCCTAAGCTCAAACAAGAGCAATCTACGATCCCGCGCGTTCGTGAACCTCCGCCGTTGAGTTCGACATCCCCTGTGCAACCCAACATTCGTGAAAGAGCACCCGCCAGCACCGGCAAAATGGAGCGGCAAAGGTCCAAACGGAAATCACGCGGATCGTAAGGCAGACCTACCCTATTCCAAATCTTGTGAACTTTGCAAGGCTCCCTCTGGAAATGGGTGATCTCCCAGAAGGTCCAAGGCATCAATCTAAAGTCAAATAGTCCTTCATTTTTTTGAACTTACTCGGGCCTATCCCCTTGACATCCATGATCGACTCGAGCTTTTTGAACGGACCGCGCACGGCTCGATGCTCCACAATCTTCTTTGCGGTGGATGGTCCCACGCCGGGGATCCGGTCCAAATCTGGGGCCAAGGCCGTATTGATATTAATCTTTTCGCCAACTCCTAGGGCTCGGCTTGCACGTCTTCGAATCCCAGTCGATTTGGCCGAAGGGGAAGAAGGCCTCCCGGCTTTTTCTCTCTTGCCCGTGGTCACCCGACTCCGAAGACGGTCCATGGTCCTCGGGCCGATCCGGCGCACCTGGATCAACTCCTCCACCGATTGGAAAGGCCAGTGCTGGGCTCGGTATTCCAAAATCGCCTTCGCCGTCGCCGGGCCGATTCTTGGAAGCGTCTCAAGCTGCGCCGCGTTGGCCGTATTGATGTTGATGACTCCACCAGCCACGGTTCTTTTCGAGCCGGTCGATCCGCCCGGGCTTCCTCCGGCGGCTCCCCCACCGGAAGGTTCTGGATGGCCCGTGGTGATCTGGTTCCGAAATTTCCCTAACGTCTTGGGACCAATCCGCTTGACCTTGACGAGATCCTCTATGGAAGCAAAGGGACCATGCTCCGTCCGGTAGTCGATGATCCTCTGGGCGGTGGACGGGCCAACCCCTGGCAACTGCACGAGTTCCTGCGCATCCGCCGTATTGACATTGATCTTCATCCGCTCCCTGAGATCCAAAAGCGCGGCACCGGCCAGTTTCCCTATGGCCTCCGGAGCCCCGGACCCACCGACAGAACCCTCGTCGGAATCCGGAACCGGAAGTTCCTCGAATCCACGGCCCAACAATTCCTGCTGAAGCTCCCGTTCCTTGACCTCATGGTAGTAGACGGACCAGCCACCCCAGCTTGTGAGGAAAACCAAGAAACCTAGAAACGCAACCTGAAACGCCGTAAATCGAAGCATCTCGTCCCTCACCGTCCGGGTTTCACGCCAACCAATCCAGCCGCCGCGGCTTCCAGATTTTCCCGATATCCAACAATCTTCGCATCCCCCGTGCCGTCGGTCTCCACAAGGATAGCCCCGGAATCCCCCGTGAAATAGACCCTGACGCTGGCGTCGCGGTATTTGCCCAAAACGTATCCGATCTTCCGCCGGTTAAAGCGGTTCAACTGTCCAACGCCCACGGCGGCCTTGGGAGCCACCGCCTGGATAAATTTCTCAGACAGCCCTTCTGGCCAGCCGCCTGACGGGATCGAGAGCAATCCCGCCCGCACCTTCTCCCGGGGTAAACGCTCCAGAAGCCGCTCCTGCTCCCTGGCCGGCAAATCGGAGGGCAAGAGGGCGGAGAAATCGCCCTGTTCCAAGCGCAGTACGATGGAGCGCCCCTCCACGGCACCGACCCCGGCTTCCATCCCCTCCGCGGGCATGCTCTCCGGCCAAAGAATCTCCAAGCTTGTCCTTGGCAGGGTCCGCCCGGCCAGAGTCCAGGCTTCCCCCCCGATGAGAGCCAACAACAGCCCCAAGAACGCGATATCGACGGCTCTGGGCCTCCAGGCCAGCCGTCTGGCGAAACCGGCCAAGAAGACCATAAATAGAAGGCCGCCGAAAACCGCCACCCAGACAACCCGTAGACCGATCTTCCGGGGCAATCCTTCCTCCATAAGCTCCATTCCCGCCTCCCCGCGGACCAGCTCGATTCCTTTCTCCTCCAACATCTTCCTGTACTCCACATAGGTGTCATAGATCAGCCGCGTCACATTGGAGAGCCGGTGTTCCCGCCATTGGGCGTCCCCCACTTGAAGCAGGAACCGCTCGTACCCCTCGTCACTGGCATCATGGGCAAGCTCCGGACCATAGGGATCCACCACCCGGCCGACGTCGAATCGCTCCAAAACCGTCAGCAAGCCGCCAAAGTTATCGGGACTCAAGTTGGTGACCACCACCCGATCCAGTTTTCGGATCCGCTTGGCAAGCAACACGCCGCGCAGAATCCGCTCCCCTACGTCAAAGGGGCGGCTCGTCCGCCGGCCACTCAGGTAACGAGGCCCTCCATCTACCAACACAACCTCGCCCGTGGGAGCCTCGATGAGGATGGGATGGCCGGCTCCGGAGGAAAACATGTACGGGTGGAGGAAGCTCACGCGGAGCGATGCACCCGGCTGGATGGCCATGGCCCCAACCAGCGCCGACAAGACCGCAAGCCCCACCAGGGCAACTGCAAGGCCAGCGCTCCTCCTCAGGCTGGGAGCACGGGCCAGGGCCTCGATCCTGTAGTAGAGCCGCCGGCTTCCATCAGCGATCTCCCTGTGCCAGGCGAAGCCAACCAGCATCAGATAGTAAACCCCCAGGTGCCAAAGCTTGGGCGGCGGGCTGCTGGGCCAATCCACCAGCCAAAACAGGATCACCAGCGGGGGAAAGAAGATGTACTTGACGAAAAACCAGTTGGCCGCGGCCAGAACCAGCGACAGAGCCGGCCCCACCAGCGGCAGGAAGAAGATCAGGACCCCCAGCATGGCCAGGAAAAGGACGACGGTAAGTCCGGGAATCGCCACCAGGTTTCCCAGGGGTGATGAGACGGGGAGTTGCTGGAAATAGTAGGTATTCAGGGGAAAAACAAGGCCGGCCAGGATGGCGAACTGCGCCGCCATGAAGAGTCTGAGGCCCTCGGGCAAACGGGAGAAAGCCAGACTGAAGGGAAGGCGCCCTTCCAATAAAGCCCCCGCCGCCACGGCGGCCACCGCGGCCAACAGCGTCCAGTGAGGAAGCCCGAAGAGCGTCGACATCGCCGCGTGACAGAAGATCGTGTAGAAGAAAAGAAGTAGTCCTATGCCCAGCGGCCCCCGGACGTACCGTTTCAAATAATAGTGGAACGGCCCGGTCAACAGAATAAGCGACAGGACCGCCGCAAAGGAGTAGGTCACGGACGCCTCCCATGCGGCCGCGGGATAGAGTGTCAAAACCACCAGCGCAGCGACGGCGCAACCGAAGAGAGCACTCACCTTCAGGGAGGAGGAAAAGAGGCTGTAGCTTGCCACCACAGCGCTGACCATGGTGGCTGCGCGAAGTGTCGAGGGGCGTGCGCCCACCAGGATGGCGAAGACCCAAACGCACGGGATCACCACCACCGCGTAACTCCACCGGGGCACGCCGAACCCGGCGAGGATCGCGGCTAGGAGGCCTGCAATGATCCCCACGTGCAACCCGGAAACCGCCAAAATATGGGCTGTTCCCGTCGCTTTGTAGACCTCCACGGCATTGGTCGGCACCGGCCCGGGCTTCAAGGACCAGGGGCCGAATGCCCGCCGGATCTTCTCCCACGGAGTCAAGCTCCCATCCAGGAACGGCTCCCGGAGATGCTGATAGCGGATCGTGGACATCCCGCCGCGCAGCCCCAAAAGAACGCCCCCTATAAAGGCCGATTCCGGGTGGGGAAACGTCTGCTTGATCACCCGCAGGAAGCTCTCTCGGAGCCCCAAGGCAAAGCTCTTCACCTTTCCCTCGCAGCCAACGAGGCCCAGCACCTTCGCATCCTCCGGTCGCAGCCGCCGAATCTGGTAGGGGGCTCGAAGCTCGCTCATGGCGAAGATCCCCTGGCTTTCCAGGTAGGCTCGGTAGTTGTAGGTCGGGTTCAATGGAAGAGCGGGACGCACGAGCTCCGCTTCCCGGGTGGCGATGAGATCGCCATATCCCAGGCTCCGCGCCCGGGGATCGTTCATCAACTTCCGGTTCAGGCGTACGAGAACGCGTCCCTTGTCCACCGGCACTCGCCTTACCGGGCGCCTGTTCTTGTCGAGCTCCACCAGGAAAGCCGGGCGAACAATGAGATTCGTGTACCGCGATCGGACATCGGGATCTTCGTCGATGCAGCCGTAGATTTCGGTAAACAGGGGAGGTTCACCCATGGCCCTGGAACCGGGTTCCCGGCCAAAATTGACCAGGTGGTTCGGCGAGCTCCGATCCAGTTCCAGGCTCGAAAGCGTATAGCCAGCTCCGGCGCCGCCCAGGGCCAACGCCAACATTCCAAGGCGAAGATGGTAGCCCCGCAAGAAGAGGAATCCGGCGAAGGCCCCGGCCGTGGCCAGCCCGAAAAAGAGCCCGAGCCTTGCGGTCGGGAGGGGCGCCTCTAACCCGGCGGCGATCCCCACCACGAAAAGGACCGCGAAAAGAATCGTGCCTCTCTGGAACTCACTCAACGGACCGCCTCCGGCAAGGGCTTACCCTTCCCCCCGGGCAACGAGTCCAACCGACGCGCCTCCCCTTCCTTCCGCTGCCTTGGACCATGCTCGAAGCTCTGCTCCACCCGGATGCGGGGAATGTAATGGCGGTTTGACTCCACGAGGAAGGGCCGTCGGTAGTCCGGGACCAAGACGAGCACCGACGCCCCCACAAGCAAGGCCCCCAACAGCAAAGCCACCAAAAAGCCAGTCCGATCCGGGTTCATGGGTGCTCCCTCCCCATAGCCACTGCCAGCAATGGCGGCAGCAAAGGGCGAGCAGCGGGCGTGGGCCCGCGCACGATGGGAGCGGAAACCAACCAGGAGAAGCGGCTGGCTCTTGATAAACGGGCATCCACGTAACGCGGGACAATTCCAGGACTGTGGAACCGCAAGCGCCAACGCCTCGCTATCGCTCGGCGGGTCACGCCGCGCGTTACCCGTAGGTGGTCCGGGGCCTCCGGCCCCGGTCCCCGGCAGGGCTTTGCCCTGCACCCACCAGGGAGCTCGCTCAACTTCCCGTTGCAACGAAGGGCAACGGGATCCCTGCCCACATTCATGTACGACGCGTTGCGTCTTGGTTTTGGC
>JAJRTK010000520.1 GCA_024278345.1 bacterium
CCGAAACGGTGGCACCGGCATCTTGCCGGTGTAGCGCCCTCCGGGCTGCACGGAGCCGGGAAGGAGGCCCGCCCCAGCGGTGAAGTTGTCAACCGGATCTGATAGGTCCCCGCATCTGCAACCTTGGAAACGGCCGGAAGCCCGATGACGACGGAGATCGCCCGGACCTTGAGGCTTTGTCTTTTATTTCAAGCGTATACACCATTACGGAATGAGTGGGCCCTGGTGGGTGCAGGGCGAAGCCCTGCCAGGGGATGGAATCCCCGGACCACCTACGGGTAACGCACGGCGTGACCCGCCGAGCGATAGCGAGGCGTTGCCCGGCCGCTTGCGATTCCACAGTCCCGGGAATGTCCCGCCTTGCGTGGATACCCGGTTCCGCCAACCTCTCTCAGAGACGGTAGCCCGATTCCCGGTCGTGTTCTTCTTTTAGGGCGTAGTTGTCGGCAAACCCTTTGTCTTCTTTGTGTTGCGTTCCGCTCACATCAGTTCGACCTGGGCCTTTGGCACGAGTTCCCCGCGGCTCATCCATTGCCCCATGCATAGGGCTTCGCCCCGGACCCACCAGGGAGCGCGCTCACTTGCCGTTCCGGATACCCCGCAAACCTCTATTTCCGCTTCAAATAGATGCGCAGAGCTGCCCGCCGCACATTGTCCCTTACCGCGGAAGCCTTGGAGAGCATGCCCAAATCCGGTTTCCTCAGCCCCGGAAGCAGCCGCAAAATGATGGGCGTGGGCGTTTTGGGATTCTTCACCAGTGCAAGCTGGATCTCGTAATTTCCGTTCCATTTCCGCGTCTTGGCAATCCGCTGGAGGATTCCGGGGCTGGCATACCGCGAGCGAGCCAGTTCTAGGACTTCACCATCTTCGATCCGGGGGTTGGAGAGCAGCCCGGTCATCACATTAGGCGACCGGTCACGGAGCAAAAACTGCCGTTCTTGGCGACTCGCTTTCATGGCCAACCGAGCCTTTTCCGTGACATTCATCTCCCGCAACTTCGTGGAGAGTGGCTGCTCCGGTTCACCGGAAAGCCTCGCCGCCCTCTCCTTATGAGCGCCCGCCGCGGGGCAGATTTTTTTCAGCGCCTTCATGTTTGGGTTCTGGAAAGCCATGGCCGTACCGAACATGCCTCCCCCTGTTTCAATGATTTGCAGCACCTCGGCTTGGATCTCCACCTCCACTCCATCCGCCGCCAGCTTCACCAAGATCTGTTGAAACAGCCGCAGCTCCACGGGAAGAGAGACGAAGAATCCTCCCTCGCGAACCGCTTTCTCCACGAAATCGCGGATCCCTTCCGGGTGAGTGAACTCCAACAGGAGCAGATCGCCCGCCAATGTCGCCTGTGGTTCCATGGTGTTTCCTTCCGCGTCCATTGCGCGACCCACGCGGCGCGCGCATTCTTACCGACCGGGCGGTACACTTTCCGGGAGAACGGGGTTTGCGGCCTTCATGGGGAAATCCCGTATTTCTGCATTTTGCGCCATAGTGTGGTCCGATGGACGCCGAGGAGCTTGGCCGCCCGCCCCTTGTTGCCGTCCACTTTGAATAGCGCCTGGCGAATTGCGTCGGCCTCGTTGTTTCCTTCCTTTTGGACAGGGCTTGGGGTGGTTTCAGGTTCTTGTTTCGGGAGCGGCCCATCTCTGAACTCCGGAGGTAATTCGTCAAGACCGAGGATGGGGCCAGTGCCCACCACCGTGGCGTATTCCAGAGCATTTTGCAGTTCTCGGACATTCCCGGGCCACCGGTAGTCCAGAAGCTGGCGCATGGCCAGAGGATGGACTGCCCGGAAGCAGTGGCGGCCCTCCTTGGCCAGGGAGTAAAGGAGAGCCGATGTCAGGAGCTCAATATCCCCCCGTCTGTGGCGGAGCGGCGGGATATGGAGGGGAACCACCCGCAGGCGGTACATCAAGTCTTCACGAAAACTCCCCTTGGCCACGGCGTTTCTGAGGCTCTGGTGTGTCGCTGACAGGACGCGGACCTCCACGGTCCGTGACTCGCTGCCTCCCACGGGCGTGAAAACCCGTTCCTGGAGAACGCGGAGGAGCTTTGCCTGGAGAGGCAGCGGGAGCTCCGCGATCTCGTCAAGGAAAATCGTCCCCCGGTGCGCCTGTTCGAAGACCCCCCGCCGATCCCGGATCGCCCCTGTAAAAGCGCCCTTCACGTGGCCGAATAGCTCGCTTTCCAGGAGCGATGGGGTGAGGGCCGCGCAATTGAGGGGGACAAACGGCCCTTGTCTTTGCCGGCTGAGCTCGTGGATCGCCAGGGCAATCCGTTCCTTCCCCGTACCACTTTCACCCCGTACCAGAACCGTTGCATCCGATCCGGCAGCCCGCTTGACGACTTCGAAAAGCGATTTCATTTCCGGCGAACGGGTCCAAAGGCCGTGGAATTCCACGGCTCCCGCGAACTCTCCCGGAGGACGCACCGGCAGGCCATCTCCAGTGGCTTTGGAAAATGAGTCCGGGTCCAGCCGGAGCAAAACGACTTGGGGATTTTCCTTGGGCACCGGTTGGGAGTGGATTCGGAAGGCGTCGATTCGGCCGTCCGGGCCGACATATCTTACGACTTCGCCAGCCCAGCGTCGCCGGGCCAGTGGCCCCAATCCTCCTTCAAGTCCTCCCGCCCCAATCTCGACATTTTGGCCCCCGCACTCCAGCTTGCCGCCTACCAACAACTTGGCGCCGTCGGAGCTGAAACGGATCGAGCCGTCGAGATTGAGAACTAGAAATGGTACTTCCCCCGCAAGCTCGGTACAGCCTGCAAGCACGTGATCGGCATCAAGACGCCCCCTCTTCCCCATCAGTTTTCCCCTTCCTCCCTTTCAAAATGCCCCAAAGTAGGGTTGTTGCACAAGCGAGGAAAGTCAAATCCCCGGAGCAGCAGACTCTCCCGGACCTTTTCCCGGAAACCCGGCCATTCCTTGCTCTCTCCGGGACCTATCAAATTGTCGTGTTTTTGCTTTACAATTTTCTTCGCCGAAACGGTGGCACCGGCATCTTGCCGGTGTA
>JAJRTK010000521.1 GCA_024278345.1 bacterium
TTCGGTTGACAACTTCACCGCTGGGGCGGGCCTCCTTCCCGGCTCCGTGCAGCCCGGAGGGCGCTACACCGGCAAGATGCCGGTGCCACCGTTTCGGCGAAGAAAATTGTGAAGCAAAAACACGACAATTTGATAGGTCCCCCACCGAATCCGCCGACACCCAGGGAAAAAGCCGAAGGATGCTGAAGCCATACAGCGGTAGCCCAGAAAACACAATCGCGGCCACCCCTACAGATTTTCCGCTCAGAATTTCCCTCCTGGCATCCCTCCGCGGAAGCCTGTAAAGACGACGAATCCGCCGGATCTCCCGCCTTCGTGGACCAGATCCAGATCAGACTGAGCCGTGGATGTCTCGCATTTCTGATGCCTTCAAAGTATGGTATCAGCCAAGGCTAGCCGAAAAATTGGGTCGTGCTCTTCTTTTAGGGCGGAGTTGTCGGCAAACCCTTTGTTTTTTCCGTGTTGCGTTCCGCTCACAATCGGTTCGACCCGCGCCTTCGGCGCGAGTTCCCCGCGGCGCCCGCTCCTCGCCATTGGCGCCGCCTTCGATCCATTGCCCTAGGGCTGGAGCACCACCAAAAATTGGTCGTCCTTTTCACCTCTCGCCCCAAGTTCCTAGCCCCGCATCGCTCTGACCGATCATTGCCCCACGCCAACGGCGCGCCCCCCAAGATTGGGCCGTGGAACGCTTCAGAGGCATGATGATTGACAATGGCTTTGTTCTTTTTTTTGCGCCACGAGGCTTTTGTCGGCTGGCCGAGACGATGAACGACGCCCTATGATCCAAGATTGCTCCGTACTTCAAATCCAAAGCCTTCGCTTCGCTTGGCGAGGCATTGAGGCTCCATAGAGGAAACGGCTCAGATGAACCGGAGTGCCCGCTTCAATTTCGCGTATTTCCTTGTCGCTGTCACCACCCTTTTACTCGTCCAAAACTGTTGGAACCAACTCTTGAGTGTTGGTCCGATCCCCTACAGCGAGTTCAAGCGGCTCCTGCAACAAAACCAGATCAAGGAAGTTTTCATTACGGACAATCGGATCCAAGGCGAGTTTGTGGTTCCCGAACAAGGGAAGCGTTACTTCATGACCACCAGAGTGGAGCCGGACCTCGCTCAGGATCTTGACACGCATGGAGTCAGGTACACGGGGCAAGCCGAGGATCCTGTGTTGGCGACTCTTTTTTCGTGGTTGCTCCCGCTTCTTCTTCTAGGTGCGTTCTGGTTTTTTTTCATGCGCCGCCTCTCGGAGCGGCTTGGCGGCGGTGGTGCGGGATTTCTCTCCATCGGCAAGAGCAAGGCCAAGGTCTACATGGAGACCGATACAAAGGTCACTTTCGCCGATGTCGCTGGTGTCGATGAAGCAAAATCTGAACTTGAGGAGATCGTCTTTTTCCTTAAGAACCCAGAAGAGTACGGACGGCTAGGCGCCAGAATGCCCAAGGGAGTGCTTCTTGTGGGACCTCCGGGAACAGGGAAAACTCTCCTTGCCAGAGCCATCGCCGGAGAGGCGGTAGTTCCCTTCTTCTCCATCAGTGGATCGGAATTTGTCGAGATGTTCGTGGGCGTTGGCGCCGCCCGGGTGAGGGATCTCTTCGACCAGGCACGACAAAAGGCACCCTGTATTATATTTATCGACGAGTTGGACGCCCTGGGACGGGCCCGAGCTGCTCGCGGGGGAATGGGCGGCCATGACGAAAAGGAACAGACCCTCAACCAGCTCCTGGTAGAGCTCGATGGCTTTGACGCCACAAGTGGAATCGTTCTTTTGGGGGCAACCAACCGCCCCGAAATCCTCGATCCAGCGTTGCTGCGAGCCGGGCGATTTGATCGGCAAGTTCTGGTTGATCGCCCCGATCGGCGAGAAAGGATTGCTATCCTGGCAGTCCATATCAAGAAAATCCGGGCGGCACCGGAAGTGAAACTCGATGATGTCGCGGGTTTGACTCCTGGGTTTACTGGGGCGGACCTGGAGAATCTGGTCAATGAGGCGGCTCTTGCCGCAACCCGGCGGAATGCCTCCGCTGTGGAGATAGAGGATTTCAACACGGCGATTGAACGGATCATCGCGGGATTGGAAAAAAAGAACCGCATTCTCAACCCCAAGGAGCGGCAGGTGGTGGCCCATCACGAAATGGGGCATGCCCTGGTGGCCGCGGCCCAGGCCGGCACCGATCCAGTGCATAAAGTGTCGATTATTCCTCGCGGCATCGGCGCTTTGGGCTATACGATCCAGCGGCCAACAGACGACCGCTATTTGATGACCCGGAGTGAACTCGAAGCGAAAATGGCTGTTCTCATGGGCGGCAGGGCTGCCGAGCATCTCATTTTCGGCCATCTTTCCACTGGAGCCGCCGACGATCTTGGCAAGACTGCCGGCATCGCCCGGAGTATGGCCACCCGTTATGCCATGGTGCCGGCTCTTGGTCATGTGGCCTACGACAAAGAGGACTCCACCTTCTTGGGGCTTGAGGGGCCTCCGCGGCGCAGGGATTACAGCGAAGAAACGGCCAGGGAAATCGACTGTGCCGTCAAAGAGATCGTGGATGCCGCCTTCGAGCGTGCCCGGAGCATCCTCAAGAAAAATCGCAATCTCCTCGCGGAGAGCGCCGTGCTCCTCTTGGAAAAAGAAACCCTTGATTCCAGCGAGCTCGAGAAACTCTTTTCCCGCATCGTGCCCCAAGGCGATGAAACGGCGCCCGCCGAAACCATGACCACGGGTCTCAACCAGGGCCTGGATGGACCAGAAACTCTCATGAACGGGATTCAGTCATAGGGAAATGAAGTGCGGGAAGTGAAGGATGGGCTGCGGGGGAGGATAGCAGGAAAAGGTAAAAAGGCCTCGGTCATCGGTGGCCGCCCTGAAGCATCATTGCGTGCTTGGAGGGATGATACGATCCAATGCGACGGCGCCGGACCCATCGTCTCCCCGAAGTCCTCGATATCCGGCCTTCCCGGCCCGACCTTCAATGAGAGAGGCTGGCCTTTTTGGAGGCCGGTGAGCTGGTGGCCGCAGCCTTGATGAAGATCGCCTCGGTGGGGCCGTAGAGTCTGCTGCCCTGGTTGTCGGTGAGCAAAAGGAACCGGCCATCCGGGAGATGAAGCAATCCCTCAAAATTCGGAAGATCGCAGAGATAGTCGGCCAAATCCACTGCCACCGAGGGTGTGATGGCCGGATCAGTATTGGCGGGATCAAGCTGGAATCGAAGCACCCGTCCGACCCCGAAATGGCGTTCAATTCCAAAGACCTCGAAGGTTCCATCCTCCTGAACGCGGCAGGAGAGAGATGACAGCTTACCTGTATCCGTTGTCAGTTTTAGTCGCATTGCCCTCCAACTGCCGGATTTCAGGTCCAGGAGCCCCAGGGGAGCGTACCGTTCATTGCCAACCATCATAACTGTTTCCAGACCGGCTAATAACGTTCCACCGCACACAGCAAGAGCTTCGACACCCTGGTTTCCCAGAGGTGTCACACCCCACAGGGAGTAATCCACGGCCACCGAACTCACGACGGATGCCAGCTCCCCTTTGAGCCTAAGAAAGTAAATCTCATCAGTCATTCGCCCCGGCATTCGGCTCTCCGTGCCGATGGCAATGAGACCGTTTTCTAGAATTGCCACCGACTCGTGGTCAAGACCGCTGGGAATGCCCACGATTTGAAGTGGCAGATCGTCCATGGTGACGGACTGTTCGTGAACGGTGAGTCTTGCCAGGAGCTCCTGGCGCTCCGGGACCGCCAGAAAGCCGTTCCCCTTCAGCGCAACGAGGCCAGATAACCCGTTGATACCGTGCCCATCGATAGTGACCCGCTGGAGGTCCGAATGCTCCCCCCCTTCAGGCATTGCATAGGCCCGAGCCCTCAAGCTCCAAGCTACGCCAAACACCGCTGTCGTTACCAAGAGAGCCAGAAGGCCCGCACGCACACAATAAATGTGTTGATTTTTCCACGGAAGAGCAGACAACATTCCCAAGCTTTCTCAAATAGTTTCCTGCCTGAACCTGGGTCTTGCCCCAAAGGGCTTCCACGCAGCGGTTGTAGACCTTGGACAACACCAGCGCCGCGGCCAACGGGTGGTCGATGGACGTCCTGGTTCCAGGGAGGAATTAGGCGGGCGAATCAGCTACGAAATGAACGAAGTTCCGATTCTAAGAATAGTGATGCTATCCCGTTGGCGCAAGTGAGAACAGCAGAATCTGTCTCGGCACCGAGTCAAGGGTTGTGCTATTAGGTTTGTTATGTTGATCTTTGTGACTGCATGGCCAGGTGAGCGGCATCGCGGAGCCGTAGGAGTCGGCACGGGCAGTCGGCATGTCCACAATCAAAAGGAGGGAACTGGGTATGACCCGGATCAAGGAGATTCTGAAACAGAAGGGCCACGAAGTATGGAGCCTCGGGCCACAAGCTACAGTCTTTGAGGCCCTGGAGATCATGGCCGAGAAGGGAATCGGTGCAGTTCCCGTGGTGGAAGGAGACCGGGTGGTGGGCATATTTTCTGAACGGGACTACGCCCGGAAAGTGATTCTCCAAGGCCGGAGCTCCCGGGAGTGCCTGGTGAAAGACCTCATGACCTCGCGAGTCCGCTGCGTCGGCCTCGAGGCCAATCTGGAAACCTGCATGGCGCTCATGACTCGCGAACGAGTGCGTCACCTTCCCGTCTTGGATGACGAGAACCTTGTGGGCATCGTCAGTATCGGAGATATAGTCAAAGGCCTTTTGGGGGAGCGGGAAGTCATGATCCAGGACCTGGAGACCTATATCGCTGGTGGAGCCTACCGTTAGCCCCCGAGATCCATTCACGAGGACCCCATGAGCCAGACTTCTTCCGCCGGCAGCGCCGCCTCCTGGAAGCCGAAAAACCAACTTCGATTCGTCACGGCCACAAGCCTTTTTGACGGGCACGACGCCTCCATCAATATCATGCGGCGCATTCTCCAGGCCGAGGGATGCGAAGTGATCCACCTGGGTCATGACCGGGCTGTGGGCCAGGTTGTGAACGCCGCTGTCCAGGAAGATGCTCACGCCATCGCGGTCTCCTCGTACCAGGGCGGTCACATGGAGTATTTCACGTTTATGGTGGAGCTCCTGGAGAAGGCTGGCCGCCCGGATCTCAAGATTTTTGGAGGCGGGGGCGGCACCATCACGGATCATGAGATCGCCGAACTCCAGAGCCGTGGCGTGGAGCGAATCTACTCGGTAGAAGATGGTCGCCAACTGGGACTGCTGGGCATGATCCGAGACATGATGCGAAGAGCGGACTACTCTCTCGTGCCCGCGAACCCCGCCCCGCCATCCGGCCTGTGGCAGAGGAACCCGCGAGACGTGGCGCGGACGTTGAGCATCCTGGAGCAACTCCATGCAAGGGCCGACGAGGCCGGGCAAAGCGCGAGGGATCGGGTCGGCGCCGAACTCCGGAACCGGCTCCCGGCACGGCTGCCGCCGGTCATTGGCCTCACGGGCACGGGCGGCGCCGGCAAGTCCTCCCTGGCCGACGAGCTGGTGCGGCGGCTGCTGGAGCGGTACCCAGGCCGGAGCTTCGCCATTCTTTCGGTGGACCCCACGCGCCGGCGCACGGGAGGCGCGCTGCTGGGCGACCGGATCCGCATGAACTCCATCGATTCGGATCGGGTCTACATGCGGTCCATGGCGACACGGCAGGCGCACACGGCGCTCTCCGGGGCCCTCTCGGACGCCCTCCTGGCCCTCCGGAGCGCGGCGTACGATCTGATCCTCCTGGAAACGGCGGGCATCGGCCAAAGCGACAGCGCCGTCACCGATCTCTGCGACCTCTCCCTCTACGTCATGACACCCGAATTCGGCGCCCCATCGCAGCTCGAAAAGATCGACATGCTGGACTTCGCCGATCTCATCGTCATCAACAAGGCCGACAAACGCGGCGCCGACGACGCTCGCCGCCACGTGGCCAAGCAGGTGCTCCGGAACCGCGGCGCCTTCCACCAAACCCCCGACGAGATGCCGGTCTACCTCTGCTCCGCCAGCCGCTACGGCGATGCCGGCGTCGACCACCTCTTCCTGGAACTCATGCGAACCCTGGACCAGCGCACCGACGCCGACTGGAACCCCGGGACGCCCCAATGGCGCGCTCCAGAGATGCAGGTGGTCCTGCCCGGCAACCGGACCCGCTACCTGGCGGAGATCGCCGAAACCGTCCGCGACTACAAGAAGCACGGGAAAGAGCAGGCCAAGCTCGTCCGCCGAGCCGACGGCTTGGCCCGAGCACTCCAGGAACTGGGCGACACCGTGCCCGAACTCCCGGCCAGATACGCTCCCAGCGACCTGGAAGCGCCCGACCAGCCGCCCGCTATCCTCGACCTCCGCCGCCGATACAGCCGCCTCCTGGACGAGATCGACCGGCGCGCCCTGGAACTCCTGGCCGAACTCCCCGAACTCCGCCGCTCCTACACCGCCCCGGAGAACGAATACACCGTCCGCGGCCGCACCATCCGCGTGGAAAACACCACCCCCTCCCTCTCAGGGAACCACATCCCCAAGGTCGCCCTCCCGCCTCACGAGGACTGGGCCACCCTCCTCCGGTGGCGCTGGCTCGAAAACCTGCCGGGCCACTTCCCCTACACCGCCGGCGTCTTCCCCTACAAGCGGAAAGGCGAGGAACCCACCCGCATGTTCGCCGGCGAAGGACCGCCCGAACAAACCAACCGAAGGTTCCACTACCTGGCCAAGGACTATCCCATGACCCGCCTCTCCACGGCCTTCGACTCGGTGACCCTCTACGGCCGGAACCCCGATCTCCGCCCCGACATCTACGGCAAGATCGGCAACTCCGGCGTCAGCGTCGCCACCCTCGACGACGCCAAGCGCCTCTACTCCGGATTCGACCTCTGCGCACCCACCACCAGCGTCTCCATGACCATCAACGGACCCGCACCCATGCTCCTGGCCATGTTCCTCAACACCGCCATCGACCAGAACGTGGAAAAGCGCATCCGGGAAACCGGCCGATGGGAAGAGGCAAGGCGAAAAATCGCCCAACTCGCCCCGGACCACCCAGCCTACCGCGCTCCCAACCTCCCCGACGGCCACGACGGCACCGGCCTCGGACTCCTGGGCGTCAGCGGCGACCAACTCCTGCCACCCGACGAA
>JAJRTK010000522.1 GCA_024278345.1 bacterium
CCAGTTGCTCGAAGGGATAGGGTCGCGCGAAGTAGCGCTCCAAAGCCCGGAGGATCGGCGGCGTCGTCCGAATTGCCTCCCCAGCCAAATGCCCCTGGCCGGCCAAGGCGATCACCCGGCCAGGCACCGAAAGTCCCGGCAATTCCACGGCTTCCATGGGTCCCACCGCCACCGCCAGCAGATAGGACGGCAAGGGTTTGGTCACACAAAAAAGCGTCGTCTGAGTCCCCTCCTCCACTTCCTCCGATTCCACCGGAGTATTGGAGACCACCAGCAGCCCCTCCGGCGCCGTCACCTCCATCTGGTACGCCAGCTTGAAGCAGGGCTCGTCGAAACAGGGAAACGCCTGCCGCGCAAAATCCGCCTGAAACTGCGTAAAAACATAGGAATTCCCATTGTAGTCCATCCGGTAGAGCCCCGACGCCTGCGTTCCAAACTCCCCGGAAAAATCGATCTCCAGGTGATACTCCCCAGGCTCAAGTTCTTGAGAAGCCTTCAAAGACAGGATATCCTCCGCCTCCAATTCCCAAAGCAAAGAAAGCTCGGTGCCACCCTGTGATAGACGCGCCTCGGCGATTTTCAGGTCCCGGGCATGGAGGCAAATCCGCGCCGTAGCCTCTCGGATCTCGAGGTCGATGGCAAGAAACCCCGCATAATCCGCTCGCGAGGGATCGATTGCCAGGTGAACCCTTTGGTAGTTCGGGATGACTTCCCGCCCCAAACGACGGATGGAGCTCGCCGGTGGTTGGCCATGGGAACGGAGCTTCGGAGATGGTTGGTGGGTTGTCGCGTCAATCTGAGTCATCATCGCTCCAGGATGTGGGTCGTTTTCTCCACAAGAGACCGTTCAATGTGGAACATCGATTTTATCATGGTTGAGTTCCGCTCGCATCGGTCGCGGCCGCTCCCGCTACTCGCCCTTCATCTCCGCACTCGTGGGACACCAGCCGGAAAATATAGCTGCCCGGAAACTCCACCATAAGAGGCTCTAAGTACCATGCAAACCGCCTTCGCGACAATCGCCAGATCGACTCCCCTGGTCCAGGCCAGGTTCCTCGAACGACCCAACCGGTTCGTCATCCGCGCTTCCCTGGCGGAGGGAGGAAAAACCGTCACCGCCCACCTCGCCGACCCCGGCCGACTCCGGGAGCTCCTTTTGTCCGGCAAACGACTCTGGCTCCGGAAAGCGGACAACCCCGCCCGAAAAACCCGGTGGTCGGCCGTCCTAGTGGAGACGCCCGACGGCGCCGGTTTGATTTCCCTCGATACGATGCTGCCCAACCGCCTCATCGCCCGAGCCTTGGAGATCGGAGCTCTCACCGAATTCGCGGGCTGGCCGGAAAGGCGCCGTGAAGTTTCCATGGGCCGATCCCGTATCGACTTCGAGCTTGGCCGACCCGATGGCCAACGCTTGGCCCTGGAGGTCAAAAGCGTCACCCTTGTGGAAAACGGAATCGCCCTTTTCCCCGATGCCGTCACCGCCCGGGGCTGCCGCCACCTCCAGGAGCTGGCCGCCATCGCCGCGGATCCCCACCGGGAAGCCGCGGTCCTCTTCGTGGTCCAACGCTCCGACGCCCAAGTGGTCAGACCCGCCAGGGACCGCGATCCAGCCTTCGCCGAAGCCCTGGACCGTGCCCACGCCGCCGGTGTTCAACTTCTTGCCCGCCAATGTCTTGTCACCACAGAGAGCATGACCCTGGGAAAGGCCCTGCCCGTGGAGCTTCAGTGAAGCGGTCCCCGGAACGATCTGGTCCCGGTCCCCATGACTCAGATCGTGCGGCATCAGGAGGCCACCTCCAGCTAGAGTCGTGAAAAACCCGTCTTCGCCGCGACTATGTCTCCCATCGACCACAGGTGGCAATGGAAACCGGTTTGGTCCGCGGAGCTTCAGAGAGTACCGCCAGCGGTGACCACGCAGTTTTTCCCCTGTTTTTTGGCTCGGTAAAGGAGAGCTTCGGCGAGCTGGAGCAGATCGCGATGCTGGGAGCTTCGCGTGGGAGGCCGTGCCGCGACTCCCAGACTCATGGTGATGGCGATGGGTCCGGTGTCGGTGTGGAACGTCCGATCTCCGATGCAGCTTCGAATCCGTTCGGCGACTTTTCCTGCCACGTCCAAGCCGCAGCCGGGCAGGATCACAAGGAATCGGTCTTCCTCGTGCTTTCCCAGGAGATCGTAAGAGCGGATGATGGCTTCCATCCGGCTGGCGGTCTCCACCAGAACGGCGTCACCGGCTGCATAGCCGTGGACCTCGTTGGCCTGCTCCAACTGATCGAGGTCGCCCAGGATCACGCTCAAGGCCGAGCCTTCCCGCCAGGCGCGATCCAGTTCCCGGGTCAGACAGAGCTCGATTTCCTCCTGCTTGTAAATGCCGGTGAGGAAGTCTCGCGTGGCGCTTCTTGCCAACTCTTGTTGAGCCTCCAGCAACGCTTTTTCCAATCCCAGAATCCTCTGCCCGGAATGGAGGCGGGCGCGAAGCTCCGCCATTTCGTACGGTTTGCTGATGAAATCGTCGGCTCCGGCTTCCAGGGCCTCAATGATATCTTCGGTCCGATTCTTGGACGTCAAAAGGATGACGTAAGTGTAGGAAGTCCCACCGGTTTCTCGAATTCTCCGACAAAGAGCGAGGCCGTTGACCCCCGGCATGACCCAGTCGAGGATCACCAGATTAGGAGCATCGATACCCCGGAGCGTAGTCCAGGCCTGGCTGCCGTCCAGGGAGGTCACCACCTCATATCCCCAACCCCGAAGGGTTTTCGCCAAGATGAGGCAGCTCATGACGTCATCATCCGCGATGAGGATCTTCATGCCCGGGAATTCCTGAGTGCGAGAAAAGAGAAAACCGTCGCCAAAGATTAAGCGATTCTCTTGCCGAGCACAAAGGGCGCACTCACCGACTGCTCTTGTCGATGCACCCATATTCGGGCACGCTCTCACCCGCCGTCCGCGAAACATCTCCTGCAGCCGTTGGGCCTGCACGCTTCCGGGCAGGATCACCAGCCGTTCGCCTCTTAGCGGCGCCAGGCGAAGAGGCGGCTCAACAGCTTTTTCCGACTTTCCGTGAGCTTGGCCGCCAGGGATTTATCGGCCGCCCGGCGGATTGCACGGACCTTCGTGGGGTAGATGTGGATCGCCGACATGACATGACTCAGCTTCAGGCCATGGGTCATGGCCAGGGTGCGCTCCTGGAGAAGTTCTCCGGCATCGGGAGCGCAAATATGGGCGCCGAGGATTTTGCCCTTGGGACTCGCCAGGATCTTCACCAGCCCCTCGGTTCGCCCATCCACCACGAAGCGATCCTCTTCTTTCAAATGGTGGAGATGAGCCCGGTAGGGGTTTTGCTTGCTTTGGAGCTCTGACTCCAGAGCTCCCAGGTGGGCAACTTCGGGATCGGTGAAGGTGGTCCAGGGGATGACGGACCAGTTCATCTTCGCGCTTCCGGGAAAAAGGGCATTCCGAAGGAGAATCTTGGCGGAGGCCTCCGCGGTGTGCGTGAACGGAAACTTCCCGGTGATGTCTCCGCAGGCGTAGATGTGGGGAACCGAGGTTCGCATCTTGGCATCAATTTCGATCCCTCGCCGGCTGTACCGGACACCCGCCTTCTCCAAGTTGAGGCCATCGACGTTGGGAGCCCGGCCCGCCGCGACGAGGATCTCATCGACCTCCAGGCTTTTCTCCTGCCCCTCTTGTTCGTACGAGAGCTGCTTTCCGCCCGGCTCCTTGGAAACCCGTTGGAGCTTGGCGCCCATCCGAAGGTCGATCCCTTCCTTGGCTAGACTCTTGTGCAAGATGGCAGCGCAATCGGGATCGTCGCGGAACAAGATCTGCCTCGCCATCTCCAGGACCGTCACCCGGGCGCCGCAGCGGCGGAAAAACTGGGCCATCTCCAGGCCGATCGGTCCAGCGCCCACCACGGCTAGCCTCCGAGGCATTTCTTCCAGCTCGAAGACCGAGACATTGGTGAGAAAACCCACCTCGTGAAGCCCGTCAATCGGAGGCGCCACAGGCCTGGAGCCGGTGGAGATGCAAAAGGTTTTGCTCTCCAGGCGCTGGCCATCCACTTCCACCGTCGTCGGACTGACAAAGCGCGGCGATCCGAAGAAGACCTCCACCCCCATCTCCCGGAACCGTTGAGCATTGTCGTGCTCTTGTTCGATCTGGCTTCGCAAACCGCGCATTCTTTCCATGACAGCCTTGAAATTGACCCGGACCTCCCCCACTTCGACTCCGTAATCCGCGGCCTTCCGCGCCATGGCAGCAACCTTGCCGGAACGAAGCACCGCCTTGGAGGGAACACAACCGGACCAAAGACAGTCGCCACCGATCCTTTCTTTTTCCACAAGGGCCACCTTCGCGCCCAGAATCGCCGCGCCGGCGGCGACAACCAGCCCGCCGGACCCGCCGCCCAATACCACGATGTTGTATCGTTCACTCATTCTTGACTCCATTCTTCAGACTGGACATTTCATTGCGGTTGGTTTCCGGTCCATTCGCCGAAACGCGGGAGTTTTCCACTGGTGGGTTTTCCCTTCTAGGGGCCATCGCTTGCTATGGCGGCGTTGAAGGGCGAGCAGCGGCGGACGGATTGCCGCCGATGGGAGCGGAATGCAATCCAAAGAGAAACCCACGTTCTGACTCTGAATCCGCTCTGTCGGCAGGGAGAGGCGGTGGATGGAGCTCTCCAGTCTTTCACGTGACCTTGTTGCATCGGCTTTCGCTCTCATTGGACACCAGCGAGTCATGAATTATTCCCGGCAAACAAAAAAGGGCACGAAGGCGAGTGGTGTCTCCGGAACCACCCGACCTCGTACCCCAAACCTGAAGCGCGTTGGGAAAGCGTCTTGCGGGAGTGGACGCTCCCACTCGATCTTCAGGAGGCAAGCAAACCTGTGTGGCCGCCATTGCGAAGATTCGCATTGCAGCCATCCATCGATCTTTAATAGAAGAGCTTACCCTCCCGTGCCATGTCCAAAAGGAGCTTGGCGGGAGTGAACCGCGCTCCGTGCTTCTGCACGAGTCCTTCGAGCTGCCGGACGATTTCCGCGGCGCCAAGGCTGTCCATGTACCGGAAGGGACCGCCGGTCAGCGGCGGGAAGCCCAAGCCCATGATGGCGCCAATATCGCCGTCTCTGGGCGAGAAAAGAATCCCCTCTTCCAGGCACATGGCCGCTTCGTTGCAAAGCCCCAGAATCAAGCGCTGTTGGATCTGCGCCTTGGGAAGAGATCGCTGCTCCACTTCGGGGAACAACTTGTACACGGATTGATCGACGCGCTTCTTCTTTCCGTCGTAGGTGTAGAAGCCCCGCTTGTTCTTCCGGCCATAACGCTGATCCGCGATGAGGCGCTCCATCGCCTGGAGCGGCTTGAAACGCTCGCCAAAAGCCTCGTACATCACCGGCCCGATCTTGTAGGCGACATCGATGCCCACTTCGTCAAGAAGAGTCACAGGTCCCACGGGGTAGCCAAGATCCTTGGCGGCCCGGTCGATTTCCTCGATCCACGCACCGTCCATCATGAGATTGGCCGCTTCCCGAATATAGGGCCCCAGGATGCGCGACGTGTAGAATCCGGTTCCGTCCCGGACGACAATGACAAACTTGCCCATCCGCCGGCCCACATCCACGGCCGTTGCCGTGACCCAGTCCGCTGTCTTCTCCGTGACGATCACTTCAAGAAGCGGCATTTTTTCCACTGGTGAGAAGAAGTGCATCCCAATGAACTGTTCGGGCCTTTGTGAAACAGAGGCCAGCTTTGAGATAGGGATGGACGAAGTATTGGTGGCGAAGATCGCATCTTCTCGCATCCGTTCTTCGCACTGGCGGATGATGTGGTGCTTGAGATCCAGATCCTCGAAGACGGCTTCGATCACCATGTCAAGATTCTCGAATCCCCGGTAGTCCGTTCCCACGGAAAGATGGTCCAGCCGATACTCGGCATCCACGCGAGTGAGAGCCTTGCCTACCTTCTTACTAAACACGTCGTAGACATATTTCTGGGTCTTTTTCAACGCCTCGTAGCTGACATCCTTGACGCGGACCCAATGGCCCTTGTCCACAAGAACCGTGGCGATCCCAGAGCCCATCAGACCGCCGCCCAGCAGGCCGAACATCTCTGCCTTTTCGGGCTTCGCGTCGCCCCAGCTCTGCTTCTTGAGCTCGGTGGTGGCAAAGAAAATGTTCCGAAGCTGCTTGGAAACCTTTCCCGTAACCAGCCTGGCAAAGGCTTTCCGCTCTGCCTGTAGGCCGGCGTCAAGACCGTCGCGAAGGCCGATGCGCACGCACTCAATGAGCTCCAGCGGCGCTGGGTAGAGGCCGCGGCTCTTTCTGAGGACCATCTTCTTTGCCTGATCGAAGACGACGTTCTGACCTAGAACGTTCGACTCCAAAAGTGCGCCGGTCAGCTTCTTGGGATCGAGGTAGGTCCCAATGCTGGTGAAAGTTTCCAGAACGCCGTGCTGCGCCGGACGATCGGGCTTGAGTTTTCCCGACGCAAGAGCGCGCACGGCTTTTCGAGCTGCAAGCATCAGGTCGTGCTCGTACACGACTTCGTCCACAAGCCCCATCTTTTTGGCGCTTCTGGGGTAAACATTTCGGCCGGTGAGCATGATGTCCAGCGCAGCCTGGAGTCCCACGAGCCGCGGCAGCCTCTGAGTTCCCCCTGCTGCGGGCAAAAGGCCCAGCTTGACTTCCGGAAGCCCCAGGATCGTCTTGGGCGAGTCAGTGCAGATGCGGTAACTACAGCTTAGCGCCACTTCCAGACCCCCGCCGAGGCAGGTGCCGTGGATCGCGGCGACGACGGGAATCCTGGACGAAGCCAACCGATTCATGAGCTGGTGTGCGTCCTGCAAAAGCTCCAGCGCCTCTTGTTCGCGAGTGATCTTGTCCAGCTCGAAAACATCGGCGCCTACGATAAAGACGTTGGGCTTCCCACTGCGGAAGATCACTCCCTTGAGGTTCGTGTTTCCCTCGATTTCCTCCAACACTTCTTCGAGCTCTTTCATGAGCGACGAATTGAGCTTGTTGACCGATTCATCGGGCATATCGAAAGTGATGACAGCGATTCCGTCCTTGATTTCAAGGACAAAGGCCTTGTCTTGACTCATTTCTTTCACCTCTACGTTGGTGGACGCCTTGCTCAGTCACGTTCCAGGATCATGCCAGCGCCCATGGCGCCGCCTGCACAAATGAGCAAGAGAGCAAACTGGCCAGCTCGCCTTTTCAGCTCATTCAAAGCAGTGGTCACCATCCGGATTCCCGTTGCGCCAAACGGGTGCCCGATGGGGAGCGAGCCCCCGCAAACGTTGAACTTGTCCATGTCGATCTCACCCACGGCGTCGGAGCGGCCAAGCTCTCTTGCCGCGAAATCCTTCGAACCGATCTTCTGGATATTCGACAGCACCTGCGCCGCAAAGGCTTCATGCATCTCGATAATGTCCATGTCAGGCAACGACAGCCCGGCGCGATCCAGAACCACCGGCGCCGCGTAGGCCGGACCCAAAAGAAGCTGATCCCTCGTGTCCAACGCCACGTAAGCGTATGCCCGAATGTACCCCAGAGGTTCGAGGCCCAGAGCCTTGGCCTTCTCTTCGCTCATGGCCACCATCGCCCCGGCGCCATCGGTGAGCGGACTCGAGTTTCCCGCCGTCACCGTCCCATGTTTCCGATCAAAGACCGCTCTCAAGGAACGGAGCTTCTCCCGATCCGGGCTCTTCCGGATCATGGTGTCTTCTTCTATGAGATTTTGGAACTTCGGAGGAAGAGCCACCGGCACCAGCTCCGCCTTGAGCCGCCCGTCATCCGTGGCTTCCCCCGCTCGCTTGTGGGTCAAGTAGGCGTAATCGTCCTGTGCCTCGCGGCTGATCCCGTTCTGCTTCGCCATACGCTCCGCGTGCTGCCCCATGGTCAGGCCCGTGGAATACTCCACGATCTCCGGGGGGGAGGGCAGGAGCTCGCTCACGGGAAGCGCCGCCAGCGCGGCGATCTTACCCTTCGCCGAACGGGCCTTCACCACGCTTTGGAGGGCGTCGATCACCTTCTTCGAGTAGGCCACCGGCGTGTTCGACACCGATTCCGAGCCACCCACCAGCGCCACGTCGGAATAGCCCACGCCGATATGCTCCGCCGCCGAGGTCAGGGCTTGGAGGCCCGACGCACAGGCTCGCATCACCGTAAATCCCGGCACCTTCGGCATTCCCAACGCCATGGCTACCTCTCGGGCAATGTTGGGATATTGGAGAACCGGAATGGTCGAGGACCAAACGACCTGATCCACATCCTGGGGCCCTATCCCCGCCCGATAAAGCACTTCTTTCGCCGCCAAACGAGACAGATCGAGGGCTGTCAAACCGTTGTACTGGGCAAAAGCCTTGACAAACGGCGTCCGACACCCCTCGATGATGGCCAGGCGGCGCCCCGTACGAGGCGACTCGACACTGCTCTGTTGACTCATGAGTTCTTCCTCCGATCAGGATCTACCCGGGAGCTCTGGGTTCTTCTAAAGTTGCGGCTCCGAGTTCGTTGCTCTTAGTATCGCACCGCAGTTTCGCAATTGCAAAAAGAGGCTCACATCCTTCTAATCCCATCTTGGCAAAGAGTCAATACAGATTTGTAAAATCCTTTTATATCAACGATAACGGGGCGCCAAGACCAGGGTGCATCACGTATCGCAGATGCTCACATCTCCCCGGAGGATCCTCGAATCTCCGCCCCAAACCAGCTGCCCACTCCTGGACAAACAAGAGAATAAAGGAGTAATTTGCCTTCCCGGTTCGTACATCTCGAAAGCTCCACCACATCGCTCAAGCCGGAGCTCTCACCTTCCAAACAAGACCATGGGAGCGGAAACCAATGGAATCGCCACCGCCCGTCCAAGAAACGAAGGCCTCCACAAAGAAAGATAGACACGTCGTCGCTGTCGTCGGTGGCGCTGTTTCCGGCTCGGCGGCGGCGCAGATCCTGGCCCAGCGGGAAGTTCTAGTGGTCATCCTAGAACAGAATCCCCGACCCTACGGTAAGATCGAGGATGGCCTTCCAAGATGGCACGCTGCCCAGCGCCTCCGGGAATACAGGAAAATCGACCAGCGCCTCCATCACCCCAACATCCTCTACGTTCCTTGCACCAAGCTCGGTGAAGACGTCTCCTTCGACGAGCTGACTCTGGAATGGGGCCTCTCCGCGGTTGTGCTAGCCAACGGAGCCTGGCAGGATCGCTTTCTTCCCATCGATGGCATTGAGCGCTTCCACGGCAAGGGCCTTCTTTGCCAAAACCCCCTTGTCTACTGGTTCAACCACAAGCACGAGCAGGGGTATTCCGGGCCGCGCCACAAAATTCCCCAGGGCGCCATCGTCGTCGGCGGCGGGCTGGCATCCATCGACAGCATCAAGATCGTCCAGCTCGAGCTATATCACCGAGCACTCCGGCAGCGGGGGATCCAGCTCGATATCCTTGAACTTGAGCACCGCGGTATTCCCGCTGTCTGCGCCGCCCACGGGATCGCCCCCAAAGACCTGGAAGTCGCCAATGGCCGCCTCTTCTATCGGCGCCGCGCCGAGGATATGCCTCTCGTGACTTTTCCCGGCACCATCGACCCTGAAAAGCTCCAGCGCATGCGCAAGACCCGCCAGAAAATCCTCCAAAAGTCCATGGACAAGTTCCTCTTCGAATTCTACCCTGAGCAGACTCCCGTCGCTCCCATCGTGGAGGGTGACCGATTGGCCGGCCTCCGTTTTCGCCGCACCCGGCAGGTGGATGGCCGGGTGAAAACCGTCGAAGGCACCGAGACCGACTACCGATCCGACCTCTGCGTTTCCTCCATCGGCAGCGTGCCCAGAAAGATTCCCGGCATCCAGACAAAGGGCGATTATTACTGGTTCTCCCACGCCGAAGATCCCTCCTACGTTCCCCGGCAAGGGGTTTTCGCCGTGGGCAACGTCGTCACCGGAAAGGGGAATATCCGGATCTCCCTCAAGCACGGCCAGGAGATCGCCGAGCGCATGGTCCTCCGCTATCTGGGCCTGGCCGAGCGGGGCGACGACCTGTTTCCGCCCCACGTGGAGTGGAAAGGCCAAAGTTTGGGAGCCTCGGTAGTCGAGTGGATTGAGGCCGAGCCACCGCTCCCCCCCGAACAAGTTCGAACTCTTGTCCAGCGAGTCCACCACCGCTGGAAGGCAGTCGGTTACGACGGTGATTACGCCGCTTGGATCGAAAAGATGACCCCCGTGGTAGCAGCAGAATTCTAGTCCGGCTCGAATAGCCCTGCCCGGTTTTCTCTGTAAGGCTACCGGGTCCGGGCGCGTTGGCGGGCCTCCCGAAGCCGCTTCCGGTAAAGCCGGGCCGCACGGTTGTGCTGCTTCAGGGTTTTGGAGAAAGTATGCCCCCGGCTTCCGTCACCCTTGGCTACAAAGTAGAAGTTCTTTTCATGGGCGGGGGCCAGGGACGCCAAAAGAGCCTGTTCTCCGGGGTTCCCGATGGGGCCGGGAGGCAGGCCGGGGTAGATATAGGTGTTGTAGGGGTGATCGAGCTTCAGGTGGCGCTTCAGAATGGGCGGCTTGAAGCCCCGGATCCCGTAGACCGTCGTGGGATCGCACTGAAGCCGCCGCTTGAGCTTGTGCCGCGTATAAAACACCTCGGCCACCAGCGGTTTCTCTTCGTCTAAGGGAGTTTCAGCTTCCACCAGTGAAGCCAGGGTGACAAGCTGGTGATGGGTGAGCCCCAGCTTCTTCTCCTGTTCCCGATAGTCGGGCGGAAGAGACTTTAAATGCTGTTGCACCATGGTTTCCACCACCTTCCGAGCTGACACCCCATCTGGGAAGTGGTAGGTTTCGGGGAGTAGATAACCTTCCAGATTCTTTTGGGGAACGCCTAGGTTCCGAGCGAGTTGGGGATCTTGAAAAAGCCCCAGAAACTCGTCTTCACCGCCGAGCCCTTCTTTGGCCAGAAGCCGGGCGACTTGGTGCATTGTCAGGCCTTCCGGGACCGTGTAGGGCCGGAGAACGGTTTTCCCGTGCCGAAGCCTTTGGAATAGCTCCACCGGGCTCATGCTGGCGCTCAATTCGAAGACCCCCGCCTGGATCGCACCCCTGTCCCAACTCAATCGGCTCAGGATTTTCAGAGTCCAGCCATACCGTAAGATTTGGCGCCGCTCCAGCTCCCGGGCCACCCGAGTCCCGGTCCAGCCCCGGGCGACTTCGAGTTCCTCGGGCTTGGCATCCGGCCTCAAAGGTGCGGTGAGCTCCCGGCTCAAAAAGGCGCCACCGATGCCTCCCGCCAAGAGTATCAACACGCCCAGCACGAAGAGAATGGATCGAAGGAAACGCATGGTTTCTTATCGCTCCCGCCAAAGGTTCCCGTTCCGCCTTTCAATGAGGCAGGCCGTTGCAAGGTGGGTCTTGGCTGCCTGCCCATGACGGCTTTTCACTCTTTCTCTCGTCCAAGAAATCCTGCAAGATCAGTGCCGCCGCCACGTCGTCGATTCTTTGGCGCCGCCGGGAGCGGTTGACCCCGTTCCGACGAAGCAATTCCGCGGCCTCCACTGTGGTGAATCGCTCATCCTCCAGATGAACCGGAAGGTGCGTGCGGCCCCGCAGCCGGCGCACGAGATCCTCGATTGCCGGCCCGTGCAAGCCTTCGCCGCCATCAAGGCGAAGCGGCCATCCGACGACGATTTCCGTTGCTTCCTCCCTCTCGATCAACTTCGCCAAATCTCGGGCAATCTGTTTTCGGCCCCGGACAGGCACCGTCTCCAACGGTCGGGCGATGAGTCCTGTCTCATCGCTCACGGCGGTCCCCGCTCGGCGTGTCCCGTAGTCGATGGCGAAAATGCGTGCCATTTTGTTCCATTCAGGCAAGAGAACTCTGAAGCCAGAGGACGGACGAACTCAAGCGAACCGTACAAACAGGCCCGGCGCAGCCACGACCGCCTGCCGTCAATCTGCCTTCGCTGTAACCTGCCCGGTTTCGTCCATGGCATCGTCAGCATCGGTCAGGGCTGCTTCGGGCCTGGCCTCGGCCTGTCCGGTTTCCGTCATGGTCTGTTCAAGTTTAGGGGCCGTCTGTTCCTCGTCGGTCAGGGCCTGTTCTGCCCCAGCATCCACTTGCTCGCCTTGGTCGCCGGTTTGTTCGGTTTCCGTCGTGGTCTGTTCAGCTTCCTGGGACTCCGCCTTCTTCTCGTCGAGAAGCGAGTAGGAAGTAATGTGGGGGAGCTGATCCCCAAGTCCTTCGTTGCGGGCCTTCTCGTAGGCAATGACCAGTGCTGGGTGAGAGGAGACATGGACATCGGCCCGGAACATGGCTTCGGCACAGATGGCTCGGAACATCATCTCCCGATTCGATTCGGCCTTTGCCCGCTTTGCCAGGGAACGGAGATCGCTCTTCATTCGGAAGAGCAATTGCTTCCCGGCGAGCAGGCTGATGGCGTGAGCGTACAGCGCATCCAATGCCTCTTTACGGCCCTCCGTGTTCTCAGTTTTCTCCAGCTCCTCGGAGTGCTTCTCGCAATAGTCTTGTGTAATCTTTGCAGCGGTCTCGGGGGAGAATTTGACCCACTGCAGTTCGGGCTCGTCCAGCAAATGATAGGAATCAGCGAGATACTGCTGGATTTCATCCGCTTCCAGCTTTCCGACGATCTGGCTGATCTTGGCTTCGAAGCGCTCTTTCAGTGACTTGAGTCGTTTTTTCCTGGACTTCAGGCGCCTGGAGGCGATCCTTTTGATAATAGATTTCTTTTTCGCTTTTTTCTTTGCCATGACTTCTCCTCTACACCGACTCCAGCTTCCCCACCGATGAAAACCGGTGGAGTCCGGATCCTATTGACGAGCATATCGCTTGATCCAGGTGATCCCTTCCTTCGTAAAATGCCGGACCAATTCATCCTTTTCAGTCTTGAGAAAGCCCTCCAGCACGGGCAAGACGCTTGGATCTTCCAGTTGTCCCAATGCAAAGGCGGCGTCTCCTCGGATCTTTGGAGAAGGGTTTTTCAAGAGTGCTTCCATGGCGGGCCGGGCCTCGGTAGCCTTCATGAATCCCAAGGCCCTGACCGCATGGCGAATGCGGCCTTCTTTTTCCGATGCCAGCATTTTTACCAGCGGTTCCACCGCCTGCTTATCCTCGATCCAACCCAACACGAAGGCCGCATATTCGGCAATCTTCTCCTCAGAATCGGAAAGCAGAGGAATCAGCGCCGGAGCAACGGTTCCCTTCTGTTCCTGTTCCAGGATTCGCAATCGAAAATACATCCGGTTGCGCATGGGATCGTTCTTTTCCAGAATCGCCTTTTTCATCCAACCGACCGCTTCTTGAAGCGTCGGTTCTTCGATACTGGCCCGAGCAGGAGATGCCGAGACCATGGCTGAAACGATACCCACCACCGAAAACAGACGGAAAAACCATGCCTGAAATCTCATCTCTCACGCTCCTTTCCACCGCCTAAAGCAGTGTTGCCATTTTCCACCACCCGGCAGATCTCTGAAACACTCTCGTCAACGCATTCCCTCGGAAGAAGGCGAACCAGCTCCCACAAGAGAGCCTCGGAAGACCCCAATTCATCCAACGAAACAATCCACCGGCCGCGGGGCCTCCGTTTGCCAGATGACCTTCGAAACTTGACGATCAACAAGCGCGTCGCTCGCAGGCTCCGCACCATTACCAGTTCCACCTGCTCAAACGGTACGCGGGACACAGTCCCAAAAAATCCCACAATTTCCAAGTGAGTGGCGCTCAATGCCACGAGAGGCCGACTCAAAGCCCGAAGCCGCGTGGCCTGAAAACTCAAACCTGACAAGGCAACGAGCGTCCAAATCCCCACTGCGTAGCTCCACGGCTCCACCCAGAAGACCACCGCCCAATAAGTGGCAAAAACGATCCAAAAGACAAAGAGAAGCCTTGCTTCGAGCCTCGATTTTCCCGAGGCTCCATACTTGTAAAGGGGAGATTGCCTCAATGTGGTGATGGAAGGTATAAGGGAAGCTTTGATGAACTTGGCATCGAAAAAAGGTAACGGCGCTCTCTATACCATTGATTGAGAGAAGCCCCCAAACCTCGCCCACCTCAAGATTGGGCGGACTGTTGAGAATTGCACCTTGGACGGATAAAGAAAGTCTTATGGTTCCATTTTCTTCATTGGAGCTTGCCGCCGATCAACAGGGGCGCTCGCTCCGGGATCTACGGATCTCGGTGACGGATCGCTGCAACTTTCGCTGCGGCTACTGCATGCCTCGGGAGATCTTTGGCCGCGATTTCGCCTTTCTTGACCGCGGGGAGATTCTCAGTTTCGAGGAAATCCGCCGCATCGTTCGACTCCTTCTGGGCTTGGGGCTCAGGAAGATTCGCCTGACTGGTGGAGAACCTCTGCTGCGGCGAAACCTGCCTCGCCTGGTCCAGATGCTTCGACAGCTCGATTCGGGGCTCGACATCGCCTTGACCAGCAATGGAGTACTGCTGCCCCTCTATGCGGACGATCTTGCCAAAGTCGGCCTGGATCGCGTGACGGTCAGTCTCGATTCCCTCGATCCCAACCGCTTTCGGCAAATGAGCGGTTCCTTCCACAATCCGGAGCCCGTTCTTGCAGGGATCGACGCCGCTGTGAAAGCGGGCTTGACTCCTGTCAAGATCAACGTGGTCGTTCGGAAGGGCATCAATGAATGTTGCATTGTCGATTTGGCCCGCGCTTTTAGGGGAAGCGGCCAGATCGTGCGCTTCATCGAGTACATGGATGTGGGAACAACCAATGGCTGGCGCATGGACGATGTTCTCCCCGCACGGGAAGTCGTGCGAACAATCCATTCGGTATTCCCCTTGGAACCGGTGGATCCCAACTACCCTGGCGAGGTAGCGGAGCGGTGGCGTTACACCGACGGCAGGGGAGAGATCGGGGTCATTGCGTCGGTGACTCAACCCTTTTGCTCTGGATGCAGCCGCGCTCGGCTTTCGGCGGATGGTAAACTCTTCACTTGCCTCTTTGCACCTGGAGGCCAAGATCTCCGCCATACTCTCCGCACGGCCGCGGATGACGAAAAGCTCCTCAAGCTCCTCACCGCCATCTGGCGGCGACGCAATGACCGCTATTCAGAACTCCGCTCCCAAGGTGCATCCAGCCAGCCACGGGTGGAGATGTCCTACATCGGAGGATGACCGTGCGGTCATCACCGGAGATCTCATCACGGATCGCAGCGGCTAACCCCGAGCCGTGGTCAACGTCGCCAAGATCCGCACGGGGGCTCCGTCGGCAAGTTGGAGCTCTGTTTCTTGGCACTGACTGCGAACGTAGCCAAGTCCCAAGTTTCTAGAGGCATCAAGATCTCGTGCCAAACTCGACAGCCAACCCACCTCCTGGCCATTGGAAAAGAGCGCGACCGGACTTTCGAGACAAACCGGTGCGTCGGGACCAAGCTCCATCCGCACCAGACGCCGCTGCACCTTGTTGTAGGTTTGGAGCCGGGCCAAGACCTCTTGTCCCAAGAAGCAGCCCTTCTGGAAAGAGACCTCGTCATGGAGTCCTGCTTCCAGGGGGTTGCGCTCCTGGGTCAACTCAAGCCCGAAGGCCGGCTCGCCCGCGAGGATTCTGGACTGTTCCAAGGCTCTCTCCCCCACCGGCATCGCTCCAGCGGCCAGAAGCGCGGCCAAGACTTTGCCAGCCTCAGCCGGGAGACAGCAGATCCTATAGCCTTTCCGGCCAAAACGATCCTGCCGGAAAAGGCGAAGATGAGAGACCAGTCCTGGGAATTTCCCGTGGGAGTAAGGCTCTAAGGAGTGGAGGGCATCCTTCCCCAACAGGCTCGCCAATCCCTTCTGGGCATTTGGCCCGGAAACACCTAGCATCACCGTCATTTCAGTTCGGTCATCCACCCCGAGATCTTCCGTGAAATGGTAGAACTCCAGGTGCTCCAGAAGAGCGCTTCGGGTTTCTGGCTCGGTCATGAGCATGAAGGCGTTGGGAAGGCAATAGACCGTACACCAAGCCAAGAGCCTTCCCTTCACGGTGGCGAAGACTGTCGGCTGCCCGTGACCTGGAGCCAGGACCTTCACATTGTTGGTGGTCATGTTGTGGAGAAAGCTGACCCGGTCCTCTCCGGTCAGGCGGAGGCGGCCGTAGTGGGAGAGCTCGTAGA
>JAJRTK010000523.1 GCA_024278345.1 bacterium
CCAGTCCCAAGCCGGTGCCTTTTCCCGCAGGCTTTGTCGTGAAGAAGGGCTCGAAGACTCTTTGAAGACTCGAAGTTGGAATGCCGGTGCCGGTGTCCTCGACGCCCAGCTCCAACCACTGGCTTCGGTCCACTGTGACCCGTCGGGTGGACACGCGAATCACTCCCGGCCCATCCATGGCATCCATTCCGTTGAGGAGCAGGTTCACGAGAATCTGGCAAAGGGCGTCTGGATCGGCCAGAAACCTGGGAACCTCTGAATCCTGTGTTCTTTCCACGACGATTCCTCGCTGCTCAAGGAGGTATTGCACGAACAACACCGCATTCTCCACGACCTTGGAGATATCCATGGGTTGCGGATGAATCTCATCCCTGCGTGCCATGAGAAGGAGGCGCCTCATGATGTTGTCCATCCGCCGCGTCGATTCTTCCATGAGATCCAAGAGGATAGAAACTGGTTCAGGCACGTGTGGGAGTCGTTTTCGGGTGAGTTCCAAGGCATGCTGCAGGCCATTGATGGGATTGCCGATTTCATGAGCTAGCCTCGCCGACATCTCACCCAGCGCTGCCAAGTTTTCCGTGAGGGCCAGTTTCTTTCGGAGTTCCACCTCTTCCGTGATGTCTCGACGTCGCTCGATAACCGTCCAAGCACCGTCCGGCGTGAGCAAAGGTCCGAAAGAGACCTCCCAAACACAACCATCCCTCCGCGCCTGCTGGAACGAAACCGGCTTCCGGGTCCGGAGGACCGCTTCAAGACCACAACCGGCACAGGGTTTCTTCTCCCCTTGCAGAACGGTATAGCAGGCTTCCGCGCCAGGCCCCATGCGCCGCCGCACGGGGCTGTTGGCGAACTGGATCCTGTAGTCCGGCGTGATGGCGCACACCTCTTCCCCCAACTGATCCACCAGCGCCTGAGTGTAACTCCGAAGGTGATGGATCTGTGCCTTCCGCCTGCCCAAACGCCGCATGACCGAGCTGGTCAAAAAAAGGGAGCAAAACATGACAATGCAAAAGGAAATGAAGATGGCCGCGGCAAAGAGAGGCGTCTCCACCACACCAGAAAGCCCCAAAAAAAGGGACTTATCCGGAGGCTGGTGGGGAAGGATTCTCGCGCTCTCCAAAAAGACCAGGCTTCCGAATAAGAAGCAGGCCAACGCGGTCACGGCGAAGCTTTCCCTGGCGCTCAGCAGGATGCTGGCACTGATGACGTGGAACACGAAGACAAAGGCGAAGGGGTTATCCATCCCGCCGGAATAGTGCAGTACGGCGGTGAGGGCCATAAGATCCAACGTGATCTGGCCAAGGGCCTGAAACCGCAACGAATAACCAGAATCCAACAACCGCCAGAACAAAAGATTGTAGCCCGCGATGGCGGCGGCGATCCAGTAGTGGATCGCCCCGTTTTCGACGAGGGGAATCCCAAGAAGATGAACTGCAGCCAGCGCAGCCAAAGCCACCATGGCACCAATGAGCCACCTGGCCCGCACGAAGAGCATGAGCCCGGCGTGGAGCTCATGCTCGGCGGTTGGGACGTCGGCAAATGCCCAGGTGGACCTCAGGGCTTTCGATTCGGGGTTCACCTTCTCCTCGCGGACAAGAGTCAGGGTTGGGCGGGGAGCCTAATCCCGGAAGAGTGCCGAAACCTGGGGCCGGATGACGCCTTGGGATCCTAAGCCTGGGTCAAGGGCGATGAAATGCGAGTGGCGGCGGACGGATTGCCGCCGCCGGGAGCGGAACTCAACCCAAGAACGAGTGTCACTCATGGCACTCCTCGCAAAGGGACGGGCTCTTCCGTCCATCGCCATGGCAAGCGGCACAGGTGAAAATGTTGTTTCTGGCGGCTCGGCCGTGAAAGTTTCTGGATGCAGGATCGAAAAACCCGACACTGGGATGGATGGCCACCTGCAGGTCGGTGACATTGCGTTCGTCGAGTCCCACGGATCGATGACAGGTCACGCACTGCTCGGGCCGGTGGCACGATTCGCATCGGGTCGTTCCCTTCTGGCTGTCGATGCCGTGGCGATCAACCCAGTTTTCCTCGTGGATGAGCACGCCGCCGGTCTTCTCTGGAACGATATCCGACTGGGTCTCGGTTCCAAGGTGACAGTTGACGCAAAAAGTTTCCCGATGGCAAGAGGTGCATTTGGCGGCAGTCCTGGAAAAGGTTGCCTGCCGGTGGTTCTTGGCGAAATCGAGTCCGTGGTTGGGCGGTTTGAGCTGGGCGATGGAGTCATGGCACTCCAGGCATTGGTAGCCTCGGGTGCGATGGCTTCTGGCATCATAGTCACCCTTCTGGAGTCCCCGTTCTCCGCCAGCCACTGTGGTGGCGATGGCCAAGAGCAGAATGGCCATCGTGGATCGAGCTTTCATGACGGACCTCCCGAGCTATGGTTTGGTGGCAAAACGGTAGCGCAGCTTGAGGCTGCCTCGGCCGCGTTTTCGGTCGAACTGCAGCGTCTCTACACCCCCTGATGCCACGACGCTCATTTTGTCCATGAATTGCCACTCCATCGACGCGATGGCGGACGAAGCCCAATCGTCGGCATCTCGGTATTGGAGGAACAAAAGAGCATCCCGATTGAAGAATAGGAGACTGGCCCGGAGGCCGGCAAACAGGTGCTTGTTCAGGCGTTGCCGCCATCGGCCTACCAGGGCGTCTCCGTCATCTCCGAAGCCCACCTGGCGCTCGTAGGTCAGCCCGGCCACGTTTTCCCGCTCCGTTCCGTACCGATAGCTCAGGGCAGTTCGAAGCTCCCAGGTATCGTCATCGGCATAGAGATAGGCATGGAGGCTTGCCTGCAATTTGAACCCCTGAAAAGGGCTCCAGGCCAGCTCGCCCCAAAAGTCGTTGATCGCTTCCAGCTCGAAGCGCGTGAAAACGGAGGTCTGCCCCAGATAACTGGCGGGCACCCTCCGCTGAAAACCGATGGCCGTCCGCAGGTTCGGTCGCAAGCCGTACCGCACCACGGCCGTCGTGTCGGCGAGTCCATTGAGAAGATAGCTGTACGCGACGTTGGCCTCGATCCAGAGGTCTTTCGCAGGCGCCATACCCAGCTCCAGGCCGACGATGCCTCTGTCACTCTCTCCATCGCGGTTGGTATAGAGAAACGAAAGGCCCACGTCGAGTTTCTTCAAGAGAGTACCGCTCAGCCGAAGTCCCGCCAAAGCCGCATCCTTGTCGAAACCGTGGTAAGGCCCGACCTCGAAGCCTCCGTAAAGATCCAGGTCCACCGGCCCCAGCGGCGCTAGGAGCTGCAACCCATCGAAGTAGGCCGAAGCCGCTTCCTGCAGCCGGAAAATCCGGCCCACCCGTAGCTGGGTGCGATCCGCCTTGTCCAGATGGAGGGCGGCATATCCGTACAAAAGGTCGAAGTCGCTGGATCCCTCGATGATGTCTTTGTCGGCAAGATGGAGACCTGCGCTCATGTAACTGTGAAAGGTGAGCTTGCCGTTGAGCAAGCCATCGACATTGGCCAACAGATACTGGCGCAGGGTGACTTTGTTCCTGGCGTCCAGGTAATTGAAGAAAAACTGGTCCTCGCTGTATCCAAACAGGGTCGAGCCCTCTAGCTCCAGCTCGACCGCACCGGCCCGTGACGGCGGGAAGACGAACACCGCTGCCGCCAGGAGAATCAGGAACAGCTCATATCGGGTACGCATGATGACCTCCCTGCGTTACCATCCTTTGAGGCTCGGAACGCTCCGCTGTTCATGGGGAATGAACCAGCCGTGCATTCTCCGCGGCCCAAGAGAGACTCGTTTGCAGGGATGCGTCTTCGCCGTTGTGACAGCTCAGGCAGGCAAAATCCAACGTCACCGCCCCCCTGGCAAAGGTCTTGCCATCCTCTTCGTAGAACATGGCCTCTTCCGCGGTGGCGGCAATGGGGTTAATACTAAAAATGTGGCTGCTGATGTCACCTCGGCGGTTCACACCGGAGCCAAAGGCCACGGCGCTCTTAGCCGCCGCCGGCATGTGGCACGATTCGCACGCCACCGATCCCGCGTGGCCCAGGAGCCCGTCACTCTTGGTGGGATGGCAGTCCACGCAGTCGGCAATCAGCGCCACGGATCGCCTGTAAAGCACCGACGCGTGGGGCTCGTGGCAAGATCCACACTCCAAAACCGCATGCCCACCGGCAATCATCTCGTCATACTGCTCGTGGTGGCGAATGAAGCCCTTGCTCACCTCGACTCGCCTCTTCGCATCCCGCGTGTGGCAATTCCCGCAAAGCTCCGCCGTCCGGTCGATGGGCATCTCCGTCCGGAAGGGTGAGTTGGCGTGGTGGCTGCCCTCACCATGGCAGGCTTCACACTGGACCCCGGGCTCCGAAAAGGTGCCGGCGATCCCCGAAAAACCCTCCTGATGTCCGCCATCGGGATCCCAGCCCGTAGTGTGGCACTTGCCGCAGGTGTAATCCTTCCTTCCGATATTCGCATCCCAAGGCCCGGGAGTCCCATCGGGCGCCGTGTGGCTGGAATCATTGCTGTAGGCGCTCCAGCCCTGGGTCTCCAGATTGTATTGGACCGTTGGTCCAAGGATGATTTGCCCGTTTCGATCCATGAAGCGGGCCTTCCATCCAAAACCACCGATCATCCAGGCGATATCGCTCCAGGTATAACCTTCTGGTGGATTCGGAACCGCGGAAAAGGGAAAGCTCGGCCGCTGGCCGTTCAAGACGCGGCTGAGCTTGTAGGGGTGGCCAGATTGCATAAATTCATCGTACATACCTTGGTGGCATCCGGCACATCGCTCGGCACCGATATAGGAATTGGAGCCCAAAGCAATGTTATCTGCGCTGTCATCGCTACAACCAGCGATCACCAGCAAGGCCGACGTCACCGCCATAACCTTGCCGAACATCTGTCGTCGCTCTATTCTGAGTCGTTTCATCTCCGTCCCTTCCTCGAATCGGTTGGCAACTTGCTTCGTGCCTTGCCATCCAGGCTCCACGAGCCAAGGATGGCGCAGTGCCGTTGAAAAGGAGCAAGTCACATGCCAACCATACGGAAACTGGTAGAATCGCCCGTTGGCCGGCAACAGAGCACGGAAACAACGGGTTCAGTTTCATGCTCCGGGAAGAACCCAATTGCCTCCTGCCCGCCGAAGCCTCAGGAATGAGACCAAAGTCGGTCACCATCCCAAAAGCAGATGGGGAATCTATAAAAAAACGCTCATCAATAGAGCAATCTAGCCAAGTGACCAATAATGGTCTTCGCTGACGAAATCCGGTCACGATGGATGTCCGGGGGAAGTGAGACATGGGAAAAGGCGTCGTTCTACTTTCGCAGAGCTTGGGCCGCCGCCAGTCGGACCTCTTTTCGCCCATCGCCCAAAGCACGCTGCAACGCCGCCGCCGACCGATCCGAACGCCTGGCCAGAGGCCCCAATGCCCGAACAGCCTGAAGTCGCACCCACCAGTCGAAATCGGCGAAGGCCTGGAGAAGCGCGGGCTCCATCTCCAGGGATGCCCCGAGTTCGGCCAAGGCAAAGGCCGCAATCCGCCGAACGTCGCGGTCTCGGGAAGAGAGGGCCGCGGTGATCCGCGGTGCGTCGAGACCGGCATAAAGCCCAGCCAACCAGCCTCCGTAGAGGAGACCTCGAGCCTGCACATAGAGCTCCGGGTCCGCAAGAACCGCCTGGATAGCCTCCACGAGGTCCGTGGCCTCTGGCACCACCAAGGCGATGGCTTCGAATGCTAATTCTCTCACTGCTGGCTCGCCATCGCGGAAGGCGGTCGCAAGGAGCGGCCCCAGAGCTGCCTTCGACGCCGGCCCCCACTCCCCAAGGAGTTCCGCGGCAAGCTGGCGGCGACCGCTGAAGGGGTCGGTCAAAACCTCCGCCACCAACGGCACAGCCCGAGAGAGCTGCAAGGAAAGCAACTCCCGAGCGGTCCCCCGAACATAATCCTCCCCTGTCCTGAAAGCCTCTACCAGTGCCGGTAGAACAGAAGCCGGGATGGCGGTCACACCTTCCAGAGCCAAAGCGGCCTCGGCCCGGACATCGGAATCGCCTTCCGCCAGGATCTCGCAAAGGACGATGAGCACATCCCGCCGATCCCTGGCCATGCCTCCGATTCCCTCCACCAAAAACAGGCGGACACCCGGTTCCGGTTCCTGGAGTAGGGCATCAGTGAACAGAGGAACCAGCCCCGGGTTCTCGGCAATTCGCTTCGATAATACCGCGGCGGCATCTCTCCTCACCGGCCAGGCCGGATCGGTTTCCAACGCTTCCACCAAGGCATCCATCGCTTCAGGGTGGTGGCTTCCGGCAAGGAGTGCAAGGGCGTCCAGCCGCTCCTGGAGGTTGCCTGCACGAAGATCCCTCACCCAAGCGTCCTGGCGATTTCGGGCACGCATGCGGTCGAGATCCGCATCCCTCCCTCCTCTAAGGGTCCCAAAGGCCAGCCCTAGAGCCTCTACCGCAGCCACGCCCGCACCAAGGGAACTGCCTCCCACGGCCCCCACGGCAGATCCTATCACGCCAAGGCTGGCTTTTCGGATAGAAAGACCGTTCTCCGCGCCTTCTTCACCGGCACGAACGCCTGTTGAGAAAACCACCGCCATGGAGAAGAACGCCACGCCAATCCGGACGATGCTCTCTCTCCACGGCAAGAAGGCAAGCAAGAAGAAAAAACTTCTCACCGCACCACCCGAAATCCGGTGAAGCCCGCTTTTCCATCTGGCAAGAACCAACCCCGGAACGACACCCTTACTTTCTCAGGATAGTCACGCCAAGATCCACCGCGCAGGGAACGATATTCAGGTCCGTAGCCACGAACGAACGGGTTCCGGGTCAGTCCTTTGCGAGACTGATAGCTGTCCGATTTGTAGCCGTCCTCACACCATTCGTAGACGTTTCCCAGCATATCATAGAGTCCGAATGCATTGGGTTTCTTGGATCCCACGGACTGTGGCCTCTTTCCGGCAACAAGCTTGCCATGCCAGGCGATCTCGTCCAGCACGCCATACCGAGCGGCATCTACACCGCCCCGGGCAGCATATTCCCACTGGGCATCCGTCGGCAGCCGCAAGCCCAGGCCCGACTTTTTCAGGAAGTCATGGGTCCGTTTCCAGGAGATCATTTCCACGGGGCATTCATCGCAGCCGTGGAATGCGGCAACGTTCTTGCCAGTCACCGCGATCCACTGGCCCTGGGTCACCTCGTACTGCCCCATCCAGAACCCATCGACCCAGACCCGATGCCGCGGCTTTTCGTCGTCCAGGCAGTCACCATCGCCACGCGAACAACCCATCCAAAACTCACCCCCGGGAATCCAGGCCATCTTCAAGTCGGTCTCCCCAAGACTCACCGTCACTCGATCCAGCCCCAGCACCTTGGCCTTCCTCGGATCAAGCCGCCAAAGGGCGCCACCCAGGGCCAATAGCTCCTCACCCGTCGCTTTTTTCACCGCGGCGGTCAGCAGGGAAACGGCCTTGTCCTGGTCGGCCGCCCGACCCAGCTTTCGGATTTCATCGGCGACCGCGATCCGTTCATCTCTGGACGAACTCGATAGCTTCCCCATGAGTTCACCGGAGCCAACTCCCATTTTTGAGGGCTGCGTCGCCGCGGGACCGCTTGTTGCACGGCGAGTTGCCGGCGCCTCGCCTGCCAAGCCCAGTGTCCCCTGGAGAAAAATCAAGACTCCTGCCGCCAACCCGGCAATTGCCCCCGTCTTTTTTATGCTCATTTGTCTTCTACCTTCCTTGATTCCATGAACGACCAGTGCTGAAAACCCTTCACCACTGGCCAAACGCGCGCCGAAGCTTTTTCACCTGTGCCCGCCCCTGGGGCGAGGGGTTGTCCCGTGCAAACCGTCCCAAAATCGCTGCCAGCTCTTTCCGGCGTCCCTGGGCTCGATAAAGAGCACAAAGCTCCGCCAAGGCACTGCCATTGTCCGGATATAACCGCATCTCTTGCCGAAGCAGCTTCTCCGCACCCGCCGCGAATCCCCCATGGGTGAGACGCCCGTCTTCACCGAAACTGAGAGCCAGGAGCGTGTCTCCATGATAAAAACTAAAGTGGGGAATCCTTGTGCCCGGCTGCTTTTTCAATTCATCCGCTACTTTTTCGAACGAGGTGAGAGCTTCGGAGAAGTCCTTCTTGCCATAGGAAAGAACACCGTCGATGAATGGGATTGCAGCCGGTAAAAATGGGGCCGCCTCCGACGCAAGCTGCCGGGCGGCATCGGGCTTGCCAAGCTGGAGATCCAGGAGTGCCAACCGAACCTTCGCCTCCCCCGGCCTCTTCTCCGCGGCTTTCTTCAGGATCGCCCGGACCTGGTCGAGCTTGCCCAGAGGCACCAGCAACTCGCAAAGCTCAAAAAGTTTCTCGACCCGATGCGGAGCGATTTCGAGGCCCTGTTCCAGGGCTTCCACTGCCTCAGCGTACCGCCCCAACCGCCGAAGAGCCAATGCCAGCTCATCCCAAGCATCGGGCATTCTGGGGCTCCCCCGCAAAACCTCCCTCAACTTCTCTACAACCTGCTCGTAGCGCCCCACCTTCTTCAAGCCCATGGCTTGTCGATAGAGATTGAGGTCGCCAATCCTCTCCTTGGGATCGGGGCGCTCCACCTCTTCCCCGCCGGAAGCCACACCGCCCGCGTAGCCAAGAGCACCCACGACTTCGAGCTCCTCCGGGGAAAGAAGCTCCGGCGCTGGAAGATCAGCCAAGCCGCCAAACTTCTCGAGCTCGCGGCGAAGGTGCTCCCGGACTTTTTCAATTTCCGAGGCAGGTTCGGAAGCAAGCAAGTTGTGTCGCTGCCCAGGGTCGATCACAATATCATAAAGTTCCTGGCGAGGCGCAAGGATGTAGCTGTATCGAGCCCCCGTCAACGCCACAAGCTCTTTCCAGCCAAAGTGGAGACGCCCATAGTAGCTCTCTGAGTAGACCCAACGCTCCCGGGCCAATCGCTTCCCTCTCAGCACTGGAACCAACGAAATGCCATCTGGAGAATCCCCGTGGCTACCGGCGGAAGCCCCTACAAGCTCCAGAATCGTCGGAAAGAGATCCACAAGCGCAACCGGTGCCTCCCAGCGCCTGCCCCTTTGACGCCCCCCGGGAAGCTTAACCACCAGGGGCACCCGCAACACCTCGCGGTAAAGAAAAACCCCGTGATCCCGCTCGCCATGCTCCCCAAGCCCCTCTCCGTGATCCGACACCAACAGAATGAGACTCCCATCGTACAGGCTCAGCCTTCGAAGGCCATCCAAGAAACGCCCCACAAGCTCATCGCTGTAGGCCACCTCCCCATCGTAGAGATTTCCTTTGTACCGATCCCAAAATCGCCGGGGCGGCTTATAGGGTGTGTGTGGTTCGTAGAGATGGAGAAATAAGAAAAAAGGTTCCTCTGACCTTCCCGCTCCTTGGCCAACGGATCCCTCTACCTGCCGCTCCAACCAACCGAGAGCCCGCTGGACCGTCTCCGCTCCGGACCTCTCCGCCTCGGAAAGGGGTTCCCCCCATCGTGGCCGCTCCAAGTCATCGTCATACCAGTCAAATCCGCGGCCGATCCCTGTCTCATGCCGGAGCACCAGACTCGAAACCGCTCCACCGGTGGAGTATCCCGCCCTTTTCAACGTCTCGGCCAAAGTTGAATGCTCATCGCCAAGACGAAATCCGACGTTGTCCCGGACACCATGATGAACCGGCAGGTATCCCGTGAAGATGGAAGCATGCGACGGAAGCGTCAAAGGAACATGGGAATAGGCATTCTCGAAGACCACGCCATCCCCGGCAAGAGAATCGATGGCGGGTGTCTCAATGCGGTTGTAACCGTATATCGGTAACCGGTCGCCACGAAGCGTGTCGATAGAAATCAAGATCACGCTGGGAGGCGCCTCCCGAAAAAAGATTGGCCATGCGAAAAGAGCCGCCAACAGTGCCAGCATGCCCAGCCCCCAGAATACCTTCCTGGTCATCTCTTCCCCTTTCCCGGTATTCAGAGCATGCCGGGGCAAACAAAGCAAAACAACGCCAGAAACCAGTCACCGGCCACGGAGCAAAGCCGTCTAAGGAACCTCTACGCTCGCCCAACGCCCGTTCGTGACTCCCCGAAGCCCTTTTCTTCTAGTGAAGTTCCGGTCGGGTCGGCGGCAATCCGTCCGCCGCCCCTCCCCCCTCATCGCCCACCAACCGGGCGGCCTACCCCCGGGCCTCTCGCGGAACCGGTCCTCCATCACTCCACCCAATGGAAGGACACCTCATTCCGCGGGGGCCTGACATCGCCAGGAAAACCCATGACCTGAAAGAAAAGAAAAAGCGCCCCAAGACCATGTCTCAGGGCGCCCTTTGATAAAGGCTTCAATCCTTCAGGAGGTTCTCCCACCCCCGGGAAACCCGGCGGTGGGAGAACAGTTCCTTACAGGGATCGGCGCCGCCTTGACAGTACGCCTGCCGCGAGGAACGACAAGAGCAACATCAGGGCCAGGACCGTTAGCTGCGTCACCGAACCCACAGTCCTGAATGCCGTGGTCGTCAGCGTCACCGCATCCAGCACCGTACCATCGGACTGGGATGTCGCCGTAAGAACCACCGCATCGGACGAATTGTAGGCCACATTCGCAGGTATCGTCACCGTCACCTGGACTGTTTCGCTCACACCGGAATCCAGCGGCGATGTCTGGGGTTTATCGACAACAGCCGTCCAGACGCTGGTTCCCAGGGTGATATCGAACGCTTCCGTAGCATTCCCGGTATTGGTGATGTCCACTGAGTAGACAACATCGCGGCCAGGATCGCTCGTGATGGCACTCGTCGTCGCCACCGCAGTCACGCCGTAGAGGAAGTTCGCCGAGGTAATCAGCGGGATGGCATCCCATTCCTGCGCGTCCCCTTGGGAAGTCACTGTCAGTGTCGCCACGTCGGTGTCTCCGCCACTGGCATTCGCCGGAACATTGACCGTCACGGTGACCGTTCCCGATCCTCCCGCATTCAGCGGACCAACCGTGCCAACGTCCACCATCGTGCCAGACCAGAGGTCGCTGGCGACAACCACGTCGAACGTGTCGGTGGCATTGCCGCCGTTGGTGACCGTCAGGTCGTATGTCACCACACTGTTGGGGTCTGCCCACTGGTGGGCTGTTCCCGAAGTCAAGGCAACAGCGGGGAGGTAGACTGCGTCAACCGTTGTGGTCAGGGTAGATGTCGCGGAGACAGTGGGATCGTTCTGCGAGGTCGCCGTCACCACGGCGGCATCAACGGAACCCGCTGCGGTTCCCGCGGGCACAAACACCGTGATCTGAACCACGATGGTCGATCCCGGGTTCACCGGACCCACGGTGCCACTCACGTCCCGAGCCGAACCCACGGCCGTCGCCCAGTTGCTGACGACATTGATGTCGTAGCTATCCGCGGCTTCGCCCGTATTGGTCAGCGTCAAGTCGTAGACCACCGTCGATTCCGGTGTCGTCTGAACATCCGTGCTCGGCGTCAAGTCCAAGCCGCCAACGATGACATCGGTCACCGTCAGATCGACTGGAACCTGAACGAATCCAAGACCAGGATCGTCCGTCTGAACAATCAGGGTCGCCGAATAGGTTCCCGGAGTCAGGCTGGTGGCATCCAAGGTCACATCCACCGTGCCCGCCGTATCCGCGGCAACAGAGCCTGGATTCGGTGTTTCCGACAGCCAGGGAACATCCACGTAGGGCGATACACAGCTCTCGCCGGACAGCGTCCGGAAGTAGTTATCGTTCCAAATGGCCCCGATGTCGTAGGAACCCGTATACCAGATCTCCGCGTCGGCCAGGGCGCCGGTGCAGAACCCCGCATTGATGGCCGTAGTAGCGAAGGGCGGCGAATCACTGAAAGTCGCCCAGGCACCAGCGGGCCAGGCCGACAGATCCAGCTCTTCCACAAGGTTCGTGCCGTCGAAGTAGAACCCGCCATTCTGATCGCCACCGATAGCGTAGAGGGCTCGATCCGTTCCCGCCAGCGCAAAGTCAGCCCTTGCGCTGGTGAAGGCCGGACCGGTGGTCCATGTATCGGAAGCAAGGTCGTACTGCTGGGTTGCTGTAACATTGGGCACGTTACCGTTGGGATCGTTGGGATCCGGCACGCTGGCGTCGTCCCAACCTCCGACAACATAGAGGAACTGCCCAAGCTGCCGCGAACCCGCCATGAAGACAGGCGTCGGCATGCTCGTTCCCGTGCTCCACGTGTCGGTGGCGATGTCGTAGATATCCACGTCACCTACCGTGCCAGCGTCATCTCCACCCACGACATAGATCTTGCCTTCCCACGCGGCCAGGGCGGAGCCCCAGGTATAACGGGGAAGCAAAGTGCCCGAGTACCACGTGTCGGCGGCAATGTCGTAGATGTAGTTGAAGTCCCAGCTCCATCCAAACCAAGAGCCACCCATCACATAGATGTAGCCCTGGTAACAGATGGCCGAAGCGGCTTCGGTTCCCAAGGGTATGGGCGCCAAGGCCACCCATTCGTTGTTGTCGGCATCGAAGCGCCAACTGTTGTCAGTCAAGGCGAAACTCCCGTCGATCCCACCAAAGACGTAGAACGAATTCGGCGTCTCCCAGCACTGGGCCGAAGCGTACCGGATCAAACCGCCGGGAACCGGGCTGGCAGAGTACCATGCGGGACTCTGAGCAACGCGGCTTGGCTGGTTCGAGCCGGATCCCTTGCCCACGAGGGACATGGGCATTGGAGCCACTGGCCGACCCTTGGCGTCGGGCTGGATCTTCGTGGCGGGGCCGTTCAAGGTTGCCCTTGGCACGACGACGCCGCCATCGACTTCAAAGGCTTCGTAGCTCACGCTACCGGCGCCTGTGTTCGTCATGTTCAGGGACGTCATGCCGGACGTGCCTTCGTCCAGCGTCATGGTAATGGCGTTGGGATCGGTGACGGTGCAGGGGGAGTCCGGCCGCATCGCTACGTCCGAAGTTCCCATGACCTGCTGCGTCACACCTACCGAAGCCGTGAAGTCAGCGAATCCAGTGGCCGAAACGACCAGCGTATAGGTTCCTTCAGCCATCCAAGCTTCATAGGTTCCATCCGCCAGGGAGGCGGCAGCCACTACGTTGTTCGGATCGGCATCGTCGGTGAAGGTCAACGTCGCGTTCTCCAGCACCGCACCCGGCGCTTGGTCGCAGTAGTCCAGACCGGTCACCGTCCCCACCAAATAGCCGTAGTTCGCGGGCACGACCACCATGGTCACGTCCAGAACAGGCACCGACGGTGCCGAACTCGATGCACGAAGCTGCGCTGAGTAGGTTCCGGTCATGGTCACCACATTTGGGTCACTGGCATCGAACGTGACATCTACCGGCTGGTTGCCGTCCGGTACCACCGTCGCGGTGGACGGATTTTCACTCAGCCACAAGACATCGCTCGCCGCAAGAGCCGCCAAATCGTAGCCCACAATCGTGTCCGATGCTGCTTGGTGCATCCCGACGAAAGTGACGTTGGGGAACGCGAATTCGGTTGTGATCGCCGCTCCACCGGCACCCCCTGTCAGGTCCGCGGCGCCGCTGAAGCTCACGCCTGTCGCCAAACCGGTGGCCGGATCGATCTGGGTCGCCGTATGACCGGTTGCACCGTCCTGGGACCAAATCCATAGGAAGGGGCCACCGGTGGTGTAGGGATCCCAAGCCGCGCCGTAGGCCGCAAGGCCGTTGGTGGCAAACTGGTTGATCACGGTACCGGTTCGATCAAACTCAAAAAGGTCGCCACCGAAGTTCTGCGTCCAGAAATTGTCCGTCACGGGATCGTAAGCCAATGCCCGGCACGGGTTCTCAGGACAGGGAATGGTGACGCCAGTCGCCGTCCCAGTGGCAGGATCGATCTGATCCAGGACCGTGGAATCACTGGCATAGAGGTAGGTTCCATCGTAAGCCAAATCGCGCCAGCCCCAGGTGGACGCGGTCGGTTGGATATAGGTGTTGAGAAGGACTCCGTTGGGATCGAGCTCGAACAGGTAGTTCTGCTCAGTGTAACTGGTCAGCCCGGCCGCCGTCGCCCAGAGACTTCCGTTAACCCACTCCACCCCAAGCAGGAGAACACTGCCCGTCGCGGCACCGGCATCGATTCTGAAGACTTCGTCGCCAAGTGCCGTGGGCGCGAGGCCCGGACGGACTTGGGGAGAGATCTCAGCGTCGGCAACCTGAGGCGCCGGAACCAGAGGAGGCAAGGGAGCCGTCGGCCCGGCCACGAAGCCAAGGTCGAACTCCAACAGGTCGTAGACATCTCCGGCGGCGCCAGAGTTCGTCAAGGTGAATCCAGGATTCAGGCTTCGGGTCATTCCCATTGCCAGAGTCATGGAGAGAGCATTCTGATCCGCCGTGTAGCAAGACGCGTCGAACCGCAGGACGAAGTCCTGAGTGACCGGAGCGTTGGGACCCAGCACGACGGTTGTCGATTGAGTCACATACCCGGCATAGGAAACGTCCACGTTATAAGTGCCACCGGCCAACCAATAGGCGTAACCGCCGTCCGCCGCCGTGGCCAAATTGGCCGCGGGAGTGTTGGGAGCATTGGGATCCGTCACGACCACCGCGGCGCCCTCCAATGCGCCTGCCGGCACATCACAGTAGCTGAGGCCCGTCACCGTTCCCTGGATCTTGCCCCAGCCAGCGGGCGAAGTCACGATCATCGTCACCGGTACGATAGGATCGACGGGAGTCGAATTGAGAAGCACCAGATCCGCCGTGTAAGTCCCTGGCTGGGGCACCACGTTGGGATCGCTGGCGTCGAAGGTAATGTTAAACGCCGCATTGCCCGCGGCGGCAATCGTCGCTCCATTGGGATCCTCGTCGAGCCACAGAATGTCGGAAACTCCGCCCGAAGCGACGGAAAAAGCTCCTACCTCGGCGTTGTTCGGGAAAGCCCCAACCAAGGTTCCCGCACCGGTGCCCACGTCGAGAATCCACATTTCGCCACCCGAACCACTGATGTTGTAGGCGGCCAAATAGAGTAGGCCGGCCAGTTCATCGTAATCCATGCTTTGAATGTAGTTCGCGCTGAATCCAACAGGCCCAATGACTGTACCGGCTCCGGTTACCGGATCGACACTCAAAAGACTGTCGCTGACAATATCGAAGGCCCAGATCTCCCCCGCGCTCCCCACCGCGATGTCCACGACGCAAGCACCGTTGGTGATGGCACCAATCGTTGTGGGTGCGCCCGTAGCGGGATCGAGGGTATAGAGAGTCGAAGCGGAGCAGGTCGTCGCAACCGCATAGAGAGTTCCGTCCAGGGCACCGCCCATTCCCGACCAGGTCTCGCCTGTCCCTGGCACGGGCGTGCCGATCACTGTCTCCGCTCCAGTGGTCGTATCCACAGTCACGAAGTTGCCTGAAGTATTATTGATGGCATAGAGCTTGGTGAAGTCGCCTTGCAAGAAGTCTCCGGCCCAATAGTCCGGGGCTCCTCCCACCGACGTCCATGTTCCGGGAAGATCGATGTCCGGTATGCTCACCACCGCGTCCGTCCCAGGGAAGATATCGACACCGAATCCGGGTGATCCCGCAAATGGCAAGGCCACCGAGCCTGCGGTCTCATAGCTACAGAGTCTGTGCATCTCTGGCGAGGCTGGTCCCAGCCTTGTGGGGCGATCCAAACATTCTGCCGGGAGCTCCCGCTTCGGTCGATCCGCGGCGGATTCCTGAAGCGCCGCCAGCTTCGCCGCTACCGGCGTTGCCAGGGTGAATCCAGGATTGCCCTCGTAGAAGTTGAACGTCCCGGCGCCGGCACCGGTATTGTCCACGGTCAGGGCCGCTGGCAAGAGGTCGAGCTGCCCCATGGGCAACGTATGGGTCAACGAGGTTGGAGCTCCGGCGAAACAGGGTGCGTCGAGCCTGAGCACGAAGTCCTGGATCGTCGTCGAGTTCGGACCAAGGACCACCGTCGTGTTCTGGGTCACGTAACCAGTGGCAGAGACATCGACAGTGTAACTGCCAGCCGCCAACCAGTAAGAATAGCTGCCGTCCGCCGCGGTCAACAAGTTGACCGGCGGACTGTTCGGTGCGTTGGGATCGGTCACCACCACTGCTGCGTCCTTGAGGGCACCCAGCGGATCGTCGCAATTCCCAAGCGCCGTCACGACTCCGGAGAGCTTGCCCCAGCTCGCTGGCGCGGTCACCGTCATGGTCACCGGGACTTTGACCATGCCGTAAGGCGTGTCATTGGAAAGAACAATGTTCGCCCTATAGGTTCCGGGCTGTGGAACGACGTTGGGGTCGTTGGCGAAGAAGTGAACGTTGTAAGCCTGGTTTCCGGCAGCGACGATGACCGCGTTGTTCGGGTCTTCATCGAGCCAGAGAGCATCACCCACGCCGCCCGCGGCGATGGCGAATGCATCCGTTTCGGCGCCACCGGGGAATGCCCCTACCAGCGTCGTGGCTCCAGTGGCAACATCGGCAATCCGCATCTCGCCACTGGTGGCGACGTTGTAAGCAGCTAAGTAGAGGATACCGTTGACCTCATCGTAATCCATGCCTTGGGCATAGCTTGCATTGAAGCCAAGGGGGCCAATGATGGTCCCCGCGCCGGTGGCGGGATCGATGCTCAGAAGGTTGTCGGCAACAATATCGACTCCATAAATCACTCCAGTCGGAGTGATGGCGATATCGATGACGCAAGCGCCATTGGTAATGGGGCCAATCGCCGTCGCGGCGCCCGTCGCCGGATCAAGAGTGTAAAGAGTCGAAGCGGAACAATTCGTGCCTGAAGCATAAAGCGTCCCGTCCTGCGCGCCGGTCAGCCCAGTCCACGACTCACCACCGCCGGGAGTCGATGCTCCGAGGATCGTCTGAGCACCCGTGGCGGTGTCCACCGTCACAAAGTCATTGGTGTTGAAGTCGATGGCATACAGCTTGCTGAAATCGCCACCCAGGAAATCTCCGGCGAAGTAGCTGGCTGCACCACCCACCGAAGTCCAGGTTCCTGGAATATCGATATCGGGGATACTGACAACGGCATCGGTTCCAGGGTAAACATCCACCGCGAATCCGGGTGATCCGGCAAACGGTAGAGCAACCGAACTGGAGGCTCCGCCGCTACAGAGGGCGTGCATCTCAGGCGATGGGCGACCGATGGAGATGGGACGATTCAGGCATTCGGTCGGAAGTTGAGGTTTCGCGGCTTTCGAAGCCGCATCCTTGAAAGTGGCAAGAATCCTGGCAGCCTTACCGGTCAAACCACCTATCTGAGGCCCGACATAAGTTCTTCTGGTCTCTACGTCGGTAGCATCGACGGTGGCCGAAACCGTCCCGAAATTGTCCACGGTCAGGCCGCCGGTAAGCGTGAGGGTTGTGCCCATGGCCAGCGTCGCTGACAGTGTGCCCGGCGACGGATAGATCTGGCCGGCCCCTAAGGTGAAGTCCTGCCAGACCGCACCGCCAGCCACCGGAACCGGCGACTGGATATCCGACGTGTATCCGGTGAAAGACGCCGTCACCGTTGTGGCATTGTTGGGGTCGGCGTAGAGGGCGTAAAACCCATCTCCGATGACCGGATCATCGGGCGTCGCGAAGGATGTCGCCACATCGCCCGTTGCATCGTTGGTCACCGTGGCGCCGTTCATGCCCAGGAAGGTGTTCCCGTCCCGAACATTCCCGATGAACAAACCACCGGACCCGGCATCACAAGTCGATGCATTCAGATCGACATTATCGACCTGCCACCACCATGCCCAACTGGCATTGTAATAGTGGAAGCGGACCATGACGGAAGACTGGTTCGCGGCGACGCCGGAAAGATCCACCGTCTCGTGAGAACTCCGCAGATTAGCGGTCTGCCGCCAAACATTCGTCCAGCTCGTCCCGCCATTCAGGCTCACATCGACATCGGCCGTGTCACCTAAATTCCGATAATCATTGTCGAAATCGAGCATGACGATGGGATAGCCGGTGGCATCCACCGCAGGCGCCCAAAGCTCGGCGTCCTGGGAATTCCCGCTACCATAAGAATCGCTATCGACGACGGCGAATTGGCCCGTGGCCGGGCTGTTGGGGTCGCCAGCAAGGTTGCCATTACCACCGGGATCATCGAAGCGCCAGGCCTGGGGATATTGGGGATCGTTGGGTGCATACTGGTTGTCGATGTTCACCCAGCCGGCGGGAGCATTGGGGCCGGCGGTCTCGAAGTCCTCCAAGAGGAGCGAGACGGGTGGACCCGCGCCGTAACCCGGAGCGGTACAGGTGGAATCGGCCAGGAGCCCGAAGTTCTCCATGGAGACGCCCGCTGGAGGGGTGACAGCCCGGGTCTCGCCAGTGTATCCG
>JAJRTK010000524.1 GCA_024278345.1 bacterium
AGCGCGCAGCGCACAAAGATGTGGGTCCAGGGAGCTGGCTCCCTGGCGTGGGTCTGGGAGCGGCGCTCCCAGCGGAGGTCCGGAGGCAGAGCCTCCGCCGGGTTCCAGGGCTGGAAGCCCCGGGGCGGCGTCTGAAATCTGCACCGTGGCCGGAACCATGACCGAGGCCACTAATCCCAATGACGTTCGGTGTCGAAAAGCAGGAAACAAAAAAATGAGCCGCGACATTTCTCCAAAGCAAGAGACCTTCTCCAGGATTCCGCCGGCTCTCTTCCGAATCTCGCTCCTCGGCCTGGCCTTTCTGCTTCTGGGCGGCTGCCTGGCAAGCAGGCCCCGGCTCCAGGACCACTGGACCACCACGACGAAAATCGCCGAGGTCCCGGGTTTCGAGATTTGTGCCAGCCTCCGCCTTCAATCCCCAAGAAACGATCAGCCCCTTGACTTGGAGATCGATTTCTTCGACTCTCAAGGACGACCCCTTCCCAGCTTGCTCCCCATGCTGGCCGACGAAACAGGGCGCTTGACGATCCGGCGCCAGATCCATCCGCCCCGTGGCCAAGGCATGACCAGAACCGATGCTTGCGCCTTCGTGCCTCTCGCGGCCTTTCCCGCGACGGAAGCCAAACCCGGTTATCGCGTCCGCCTCTTCCATGGCGGCGGTGAGCTGCTGGGGGTCCAAACTGGAACCCTGGCCCTTTTATAGATTCGATCAGCATTCGACGAACACGAAGAAATTTGATACGTAATTATTACTTTAATCTCCTTTTCCCAACCAGCGGTTTCGAGCATCGCCTTTTCCTGCGCATCGCCCCCCCTCGCAGAGCCTGGCGAGTTCGAAACCAGACTCCCACACCACGTAGGACCACCATGTCGAGTATCTTGGCCCACAAGAATGAATCGAGTGCTTCGACCACCGAGCAGCAGGTCAACCTCATTGGCCGCAAAAAACTTTCTGGCTCCCCGGAGAATGAGCGGACGCGGGAGAAGATCATCTACCTGCTGAAGACCATTGGTCCTTGCACTGCCGCGGAGTTGAGCGAAAAATTGTCCATGACGGCAATGGGAGTGCGGCGGCATCTCTCTCAGCTCGAGTCGGAAAGATTGGTTGCCCACCGCATACAGCAACAGAAGAGAGGCCGGCCCACCCACCGCTACTACTTGACCGAAACTGGTGACGAGCTATTTCCCAGGCATTATGATCGATTGGCCAGAACGCTGATGGAAATCATCGTTGAGCTCGATGGTGAAGAGAAGCTTCGGCAGGTGATCGATCTGTACCGCGCCCGGCAGCGCAAGGTTTATCAGCGGCAACTGGCGGACTTACCGGTTCGCGAACGGGTGCGGCAGCTTGCGATCCTTCGAGATCAAGACGGGTACATGGGGAGGAGCGAAGAGCTCGAAGATGGTTCTTTCCTGCTGGTAGAGGACAACTGCACTCTGTGTGAAGTGGCGGCGGGTTGCCTGCACCTTTGCGACAGCGAGCTGTCGCTCTTTCAGGCTCTGCTTCCCGAAGCCAAGGTGGAGAAGCTCGAGAATATCGCCAGCGGTGATCGGTGTTGCGTCTTTCACATCGAGCCGCCGGCAGAGGAATCCTGAGCGAAACCTACGAACTCCCGACTCAGGGTCCGAAGAAAGGGCGAGTGGCGGCGGACGGATTGCCGGCGCCGCGAGCGGAAGGCAACCCAAAGAAAAGAATACCTTTTTACAGGATTGTTCTCCGCCGACATCCCCTTGCGGTCTTCTGGGTCACAGATACCAGTTCTTCTGGACGACTTCCCAGCGCTCGAGGATGTCGTCTCCCACCTCCCTGATGAAGCGGCTCAAACGGTGCTGCGTCGCTCCCTGGCGGGAACTGTAGGAGGTGAGTGGATAGCAGAGATAAAGCTCGTCCTTAGCGCGGGTGACGGTCACGTAGAAGAGGCGGCGCTCTTCCTCTTCCTCCTCCAAGCCGCCAAGGCTTCGGGCGGAAGGGAACCGGCCCTCCACGAGCCAGAGGGTAAAGACGACGGACCATTCCAGTCCCTTGGCCTGATGAACGGTGGTGAGGGTCAGCCAGCCGTCGCCCGTGTGGTCTTCCGGCGAGTCCTCCACCATGCCCGATAGAAGGGCCAGGTCGGAAAGGAACTCTTCAAGGTAGTGGAAGCGCAGGGCATAATCCGCGAGCTGCTCCAGATCTTCGGCCCGAGATTTGGCATTCTTGTGTCGGTAGAGCATGAGTTCGCCAAAATCGGAATGGAGGATGGTCTGGATGAGCTTGGACGGCTCGCTGATCTCCCGGATTTCGCCCATGAGGAGGCAAAGTTTTTGGTAGGCGGGGCGGCCTCGGGCGGAGACAGAGGTCTTGACCTTCTCCAGGGCATCGATCTGGAACCCGTGGCCACGCAGTCGGTCCACGACCTTCCCGGTCGTGACCTTACCGACTCCTGGAAGGACCTTGAGGATGCGGCCCCAGGATATTTCGTCCCTGGTATTGAAGAGGATGCGTAGGACGGCGACAACGTCCTTGACATGGGCCTGTTCGAAGAATCGTACGCCAGAGCGGACGACGTAGGGGATGCCTTCCCGAGTGAGCTGGACCTGGAGCTCCAGGGAGTGGTAGTGGGAGCGATAAAGGATGGCGATCTCCCGTAGGGCCGTTCCCTGGGCCATGAGATCGGAAATGCGGCTGACGATGAAATGTGCCTGCTCGTTGGGTGTAGAAGCGGGGACCAGGGCGGGGAGAGGGCCTGAGGGGCGAATGGCCTTGAGGACCTTGGGGTATTGGCGGACGTTTTGCTCGATGGTCTGGTTGGCGACGGCAAGGATTTCGGGCGTGCTGCGGTAGTTGTACTGGAGGCGATAGATCTTGGCATCGGGGTAGCGGTTGGGGAAGTCGAGGATGTTCTGGAAATGGGCGCCTCGGAAAGAGTAGATCGACTGAAAATCGTCCCCAACGACCATCAGGTTCTTGTGCTGCTGGGCCAGGAGGTCCACCAGATCCCCCTGCACTTTGCTGGTATCCTGGTACTCGTCCACCAGGACGTGTTGGAACCGCTGGGCATAGAGCGATCCGACGTCGGGATGTTGAGTGAAAAGGCGCCGCGTTTGCCAAAGCAGGTCGTCAAAATCCATGGCGCCCAGCGCCTGTTTTCGCCGGGCATAGCTGGCGGCAAGATCCTCCATCATGAAAGCGTAGTCGAGTGCGGCTGGCGCGAATTCCGTCAAAAGCTCCGGAATGGGGCGATCCGTATTGACCGCCAGGGAGAGGATGCGGTGGATTCCGGCCGGTTTGAGGCCGTGGAGACCAAGGCCTCCAGCCTCTTCAAGGCAGAGTTTCAGAACATCCCGAGCATCCTCTTGATCCAAGAGGATGAACTTCTTGGGAAAACCCATGAGCTCGGCATGTTTGCGGAGAATCCGGTGGCAGACGCGATGAAACGTTCCACCGACGATCTGCCCCGGCGCAATTCCTCCAAGACCTTCCACGCGATCCAGCATCTCGTGGGCCGCCTTGTTGGTGAAGGTCAGAAGGAGGATCCGATCTGGATCGACACCGCTGGCGATGAGGTGGCAAACCCGGTAGGTGACAACCCTGGTCTTGCCGCTTCCAGCGGCAGCGATGACCAAGGCGGCCCCGGGCTCCGCCCGAACTGCCAGGAGCTGTTCGGAGTTGAGCTTTCCGTACAGCTTGTCCATGTCAAGGGAAGCGCGGCGTTTGCCAAGTTCGTAGCGGCGGACCTTCTTTTGCTGGGAACTGGAAGGGGCGATAGCGGGTTCTCCCTCGGAACGTCACCGGCAACGATGAACAATTGAGAAGAAGCTTCATTTGAGAAGAAGCTTCATTTGAGAAGAAGCTTCATTGTGCCAAAAGTGAAGCCGTGGTGCCAAACTGGGTCGGCAAAGACGCGGAAGGCGGGAAGCATGGTCAACACGAATCCGCAGCGGGAACAGATGTCTTCTGAAGCGATGGTGGAGACACTCTCGGCGCAAGCCGAGGCGATCTGGCCCCAGGAAAAAGCTCTTTTCTCGGGCTACGAGCTTCCCAGGAAAGCGCGAATCATCGATGTTGGGTGTGGAACAGGCGAAATCACTGAACGCCTGGCACGGTTCTTTCCCAAGGCGGAGCTTCTGGGAATCGACATCCACGCCCCTCACCTCGAAAGAGCCAGGCGGCGCTCCCTGCGATTCGGAGAGCGAATCCGATTCCAACAAGGCGATGCCTTCGAGCTTCCCGTCAAGAACAAGAGCCAAGATCTCGTGGTCTGCCGCCATCTCCTCCAGGCCGTGCCAAGGCCAGAAAGTGTCCTGGACGAACTCTGCCGCATCGCAAAACCTGGCGGACGCCTCCATCTGCTGGTGGAAGATTACGGCATGATCCACTTTCATCCCACCAGCGTCAATCTCCAACACTTTTGGAGGAATGGACCCATTCTTTTGGGGGAACGAATGTCCACGGATATGCGGGGGGGCCGCAAGGTCTTCGGCTGGCTCCGCGAAAGAGGCTTGGAGCAGATCGCTCTCCAGTACATCATCATCGATACCTTGAGAGTTCCCAGAAATGTCATGGCCAGGATCTGGCAAAGCTGGCGAAACTGCTACTCGGAGCTCCTGGCGGAAAAAACGGATCTGGGGCGTCAAGAGATCGAGAAAGCCTGGGAAGAGATGCACCACTGTACGCTCTCGCCGGCTGGATATGCCGTCTGGTTCGTGCCCGTGGCCACCGCGGTAATGCCCGAAGACGGCAAATAAGGAAGGGAGCGGGTAGCTCCACCAATTGCCAGATGGCAACGCCGGCTGGTACACGCAGGAATCTACTCAGATCGTGCATCATCCAGACTCCGTAAAAGAGGCACCTATCAAAATGCCGTGTTTTTGTTTTACAATGTTCTTCGCCGCCCTGGTGGCACCGGCATCTTGCCGGTGGCGTGCCGGACGGGATTCACGCACTTTGAACGGTGGGTTCCTGTAGGGCGTGAAGGGACCTATCAAATTGTCGTGTTTTTGCTTTACAATGTTCTTCGCCGAAACGGTGGCACCGGCATCTTGCCGGTGTAGCGCCCTCCGGGCTGCACGGAGCCGGGAAGGAGGCCTGCCCCAGCG
>JAJRTK010000525.1 GCA_024278345.1 bacterium
AGGGAGCTGGCTCCCTGGCGTGGGTCTGGGAGCGGCGCTCCCAGCGGAGGTCCGGAGGCAGAGCCTCCGCCGGGTTCCAGGGCTGGAAGCCCTGGGGCGGCGTCTGAAATCTGAACCGTGGCCGGTACCATGACCGAGGCCCTTTTTCCCGTCCCGTGCCCGCCGGGTCTTTGCCATCCCAGGAATCCGCCCTGAGGTATCCGCGGAAGGCGGGACAAGACGAGAGAAACAGAGAGAATGGTGCGAAGCGCCCGCCCCGGAGCATCGAATTGTCCCGTCGGAGAGCCTCCCCACTGGCAGGGCGGCATCGAGCTTGGCCTCATGGCGTGGTCCTGGAACGGTCCTTGCCAGAATCCGACCGCTCCGGCGCGAAAAAAATCCGGTAAACAAAATAGACGGCAAGCCCCAACAGCCCCAGAGGAAGCAATTTCAGAACAACCCCCGCCAATGCGAGGACCGCCACGGCAATTCCCACGACGGCCACCGCCCGGCCGATGCCGCCGATCCGAGCAATCGCCGTATCCTTTTTTCGCGGCGCTGGAGGGCACCTTCCCCGTGGCTCGGCTTTGGACTCACGTTCCAACTCCTGTTCTAGCCGGCGGAGCTTGTCGAAGGGGTCGCTCATTCCGTTCTCCATTCCCTGAATCCATCTTCTTGGAAGGCTACTCTCCTTTGGCCCCGACCTCAATCGCGGTTCGCTCCTGAAAAAGCCGGTAGAGGCAATAGGCTGCCAGGCTCTTGGAGTCGGGCGTCCGGAATGGGAGCTCATCCAAGGGCAAGACCGCAATCTCGATTTTTTCGTGCTCCTTGGCCACGCCGGTCTTTCGCCCCTCCAGTTCAGCCAGGGCCTCTGGTTCCACCGGTCGGCGGTACAAAAAAATCCGCACGAACTCATCAGAGCCACCGGGCGAGGAAAGCACTCCCCGCCAGCGCTCCTTCCACGCCCAGCGGGTGAGGTCGAACAGGCTTTCTTCCTCGATCCGGAGCCCGGCTTCTTCCTCCAGCTCTTTGGCGGCCACGCTGGCGAAATGTCCCTCGCCGTCCAGCATCCCCGCCGGGATTTCCAGGAGCGCTCCCTCGCCCGCCGGCAGGCGGGGCTGCCGTGTAAGGACCACATATTCCCGGCCTTGGCACTCCAAAACCACCAGAATTCCCACGGCGCCGCCGCGCATAAAGACGATCCCGGGGACCGGTGTCCCCTCCTCATCGACGCAGTCAGCGAAAAACTTCGCGAACAGTACCCGTTTCTTGGGACCCTCCCCAACGATGTCCACTGATTGGAAAGTGATGCGCCGCATCCTTAGCTTAGGGTCTAGCCGCTTTAGCCAATCCCGGAACATGGGAGTTGCCGCCACAGTTTCCGCTTGGGGTCCGCAAAGCTCGACCTTCCCCAAGGCGTACTCGATTTCCATGGCAGTTCGTCCTTCTTGGCTGAATCATCCTTGGCTGTATCACCGATTTATGCTCCATCATACGCGATTTTGAGCGGAAGAAGCCAGCCCTGGCCGGCCAATTGTCCGCGGCTGAGACAGGGCAGTCATGTCCGGTTCAGCACTTCGAGCCGCCACTCCTGGCGGCCATGGACGAGTGTTGTTACCGAGCCCAGATCCACCTGGAGGCGGAGGCAGTGGCGGAGGGGAAGTCCGATGGCATTGGCGATAAGGGTGCCGAGAACCATTCGGTGGGCCACAATGACCAGGTCGCCCCTCTCTTTTCCACGAGACTTCGCCTCGTCAGCCAGTTCCTGAAACGAGCTCCAGGCTCGTCGGCTGACTTCGGCGAGATTTTCTCCTCCCGGAAGGCATGTCTTGGCCGGGTTGCGACGCCAACTGGCGGCGAGGTCGGGATATTTGGCCAGAAGCTCGTGAAAGGAGATGCCCTCGAGGTCTCCCAGATCCATTTCCCGGAATTCCGGCACGATGGAAACCGCGAGACCGCGACTTTCCCCCAACCGCTTGGCGGTGTCCAATGCCCTTCGCTGTGGCGAGCTATGGATGGCGGCAACGGAGCGATGACCCAAAAGTCGGGCAGCCCGGTCCGCTTGCCGTCCTCCCTCCTTGTCCAAGGGCGGATCGCTGCTTCCCAGAAAGCGGTTTTCAGCGTTGTAAGCAGTGCGCCCGTGGCGCACCAGATGAATCGTCAGTTCATGGATCAAGAGGCAGGATCCTTGCCAGGTAAGAAGAAAACAAGGCTTTAGTCTACCAGACCGAGAGGCAAGCACAACACGGGGCACGACGCTTCCCCAAGGGCATCCACGCAAGGCGGGACAAGGGGTTTCCGGTGAAAAAAGAGCGGATAAGGGCCGAGGTACGTCTTGAGGGCTCTTTGCATGGTTCCAGGGCGATGAAGGGCGAGTGGCGGCGGCCGGAGGGCCGGCGACGTGAGCGGAAGACAACACGTTGAAAAAAAGAGAGCTGTGGAAACGATGCCCCGGCCTCGGTCATGGTACCGGCCACCCGAAAAAAGCGCGCAGCGCACAAAGATGTGGGTCCAGGGAGCTGGCTCCCTGGCGTGGGTCTGGGAGCGGCGCTCCCAGCGGAGGTCCGGAGGCGGAGC
>JAJRTK010000526.1 GCA_024278345.1 bacterium
CGGATCGGCCATCACCAGGCCCTGCGTGCTGTAGCCCGCCGGGGCGAGGCTCTTCGGCCCCCCGGTGCCGGGAAGCACTTGCCGCGCCCGTAGCGAGCGCATCACGCCTCGGCTGTCGTAGAGTGGGAATAGTAAAAGGTGCCCGCTACCGCGCCAGGAGCCGCCAGGCCCCCAAGCCCAACGAGGGAGACGCCCCTTTTCCGGAAGAGTGCGAGCTAGATCCCGGTCTTCGACAAGCGCTACGGTATAATCTGTCATGCGCTCGATCTCCGATTGACTCCAATCCTCCCGTTCTTCCCGGAGCCGGGTTCGCAAGAAGTCCCGCACTGGCTTGAATCTCGTTGCGAGGATTGCCCGCTTCCACAAGTCATGCACTTCCGGCGGATACTCCGGCGGTGGCGGCTTAGGCCGTGGCGATGTAACAGCCCTTCTCCGGAAAGGGGTTGGGTTCGAGTTGCCGCCGTCCGTCCAATCAAAGACGGTCTTCCAGTCCCCCATTACGTCACAAGCCAACCCCGGCGAATCCCAAGACTCATGACACTGGAAGCAGCGAGCCCCCAGCCCGTCTTGCCTTGCGCCGCAAGGTGGGCGCTTGTCCGCAGAACCCCGCGTCTCCGCGCCGCACGCAGGACACGGGCCAAACCCCGTTCGGTCCACCTTGAGACCTAGACGCCTCGCAACGTCAAGGATCGGGATTGATCGGAGGGTTTCCATTGCCGTTCCCGGCTTCATTCTCCCGATTCCATGTAGACGCCGAACCCTGCTTCTTTGGTTTTGTCGATGATCCATGCTTTTAGCGCCTGCTCTGGCACTCTCCGAAGTCTGCCAATCTTGATCGATGGCAACTCACCAGAGAGAACCATCTTCCAAAACGTACTTCGTTTGATGTTGAGCCTCTCCATCACTTGCTCAGCCGATAACAGTCTGTTGACTTTCATAATCGCCAATCCCATTCCTTTGAGTGTGGTTCCGCTGCTAGCGGTTCCGCTTCGTGCTGTTGACTGCCGCCACGATTCAATTTAAGGTCCGAAGTAACGCACCACAAGCGTTATGTGTGCGTTACACGCACCTTTGGGAGCGTGATTTATGCGTGACAACAACCAGCAAAGGGCGGTGGAATGGGGCGCCAAAAAAAAGTCAAAAAAAGTGTGGCGGGATGTTGGGCTCGCTGGAGCGAATACCGCTGTCGGACGAATCCCCTGAACGGCGAACTTCTCATAGGGCCGGCGCCCGGCGCCCGAATGAAGTGGTATTCGCCTTGGAAAGTTTGGGAGCGGGTCCGCAAGACGAACGGAGAGAGCCCCGACTACGAACGGGCTATGAGCGTGTATCGCCGCCTGGAGATTCCCGAGGGGGACAGCGCGATCCCGAAAACTGTAACGTTCTGGACACACCGCCGAAGGAAGCTGTTGCTAGAGCTCGCCTCTCAAATCGGTCTCACGATGGAGCCTTTTTTGGGCATCAGCGGAATCCTCACGTGGCCGCGCCTGTTTTGGTCTGTCGGAAATGGGTTGTGGCATTTCGCCAGCCCTACATGTAGCAGGTCCCCAACGGATCATTCGGCAATCGGTTTTTTTCCGCCGGGATTCTCTCGTGCGAACTCAGCAAAGGTTCGAGTGGACGATGGAAAGCCAGGCGATCCATTGCGGGTCTTGCCTCCCGACTTCCCGGATCCGAGAATAGAGTTCAACTACATTAGGAGCATGTTTCCAGCGAAAAGACCTATCGACTGGCTTGCACGCTTCTTTCCTCATACTGACGGGGAAGACCTGGAGATGTTCCTATATCCTATGCCATACACGCCCGAATGGTGGAGGTTATATCATGAGCCGGTCAAAGACTTTGTTGGAGCTTTGCGTTCGATTGATGGCCTATTGTCTGGCGCGATCCGGGAACTAAAAGACAATGAAGGGATAGGCGGAAGTGTATTAGCGTCGAGAGCAACAAATCTTCAGCTTGTTTCGGAAATACAAGATGGAAAAATGAAGCTTACCAGGAAAGGATATACGCTGTTGGACACTTGGGCTCTCATGATCTTGACTGATTTGAGCGGTGGCCGGTGCTTCGTTCATTGCCCGGAGTGCGGTATCTACGCCACCAAGAAATCGCCACGGGCTCTGTATTGCAGCAAGAAATGCGCGGGTAGATCCCGACAGCGGAAGCATAGAAACCAAAGCAGAGCAAGGGATGAGGAGACTCATGGGTAAGCGCGAGAACAGGGAAGGAACGATCACCAGGCGGAAAGATGGGCGTTGGGAAGCGCGCGTCACCTTGCCCAATTCCGGGAAGCGCAGGAGCTTTTACGGCAAGACCCGAGAGGAGGTCAGGAAAAAGCTGAATGCCGCCCAAAGCTCGATTGACGCCGGGATTCCGTTGCCGTCAGATCGCGTTTCCTTTGGAACTCGCCTTTCCAAGTGGCTTGACCGGAAAAAACTGGAAGTGCGCAACTCGACTTGGAAGAGCTACGAGCTGGCAATCCGGCGGCATATTGCCCCCGCCCTCGGGCGAGTCCCGTTGAGCAAGCTACGTCCGCACCACATTCAAGACCTCTATTCCGAAATGGCCAAGAAGGGGCTCAGTCAATCGACGATTCACGTTGCTCACGTCGTCTGTAACTCAGTGCTCAAGGAGGCGGAGCGCTTCGGGCTCATTCCCCGGAACGTGGCCGGGCTGGTCGATCCCCCACGTCCGGAACGGACCCGTCGGGAACGAAAGAGCCTGACCGTGGATCAGGCCAAGGCGTTTCTCGCCGCCGCCAAGGGAGACCGGTTCTATACCCTCTTCCTGCTCGCCGTCTACCTTGGATTGCGACAGGGGGAACTCTTGGGGCTCTCTTGGGACGACATAGACTTTCCCAACGCTCGCCTCCAGGTCCGACACCAGCTTTCGAGGATTGACGGGGAATACCAGCTCACACGTCCGAAAAGCCGCCAGAGCCGCCGAACGTTGCACCTGTCGGGAACCGTCACGAACGCCTTGGCGGAACACCGAGCACGTCAATCAGAGGAGAAGCTGGCTTCCATCTATTGGGACGATTCGTGGAACCTGGTTTTCCCCAACGCCTACGGGCGTCCAATGTCAGTCTCGAATCTTCGGCAACGCCATTTTTTGCCGGTCCTGAAAAAGTCTGGAGTCCCGTCGATCACCTTTCACGAGCTTCGACACACGGCGGCTTCGACGATGTTGACTGCCGGAGTCGGGTTGAAAACGGTTTCGGAGACTCTAGGCCATTCCCAAATCAGCATCACGGCGGATCTATATGCTCACGTTTCGGAACAACTGAGTCGAGAAGCGAGCGCGAAGGTTGACGAGATCATGAAGGGCTCTGGCGCATGATTCCCGGTTGTCGTCAAAATTGTCGTCAAAATGATTTAGAACGCAAAGCGCACAAAAAAAGAGCTCCGAAAAGCTCTGATTTTACTGGGTTTTTATGGAGCCGGCGATAGGAGTTGAACCTACGACCTACTGATTACGAATCAGTTGCTCTACCACTGAGCTACGCCGGCTCACGAACAAGGCAGAATAAAACCATTTTATCGCTCGACCTGTCAAACCCGGGCCTCTCACGACCGCATGACCATACGGCGGGGCTGGTGCCTTTCCCGCGGACTATCGGGTCAAAAGAGGCCTTGGGGAGGGAGACCGGAGTTATGCTGAAGGCGTCCCACCACCGACTATCGGCCTTAGTCAAGAGATTCCTTCCAGAACTCCCTTGGTGATACGCCTTTCTTCCGAAAAACAGCGTTTTCCAGCTTTGGAGGCTCCCTCAGGACCAGGCGAGCCGCCTCCTGGAAGATGCGCCGACGTTGCACGTGAGCCAGAAGAACGAACTCGGCGTGGCGATAAAAACTGTCGGCAAAGGTCTCCGCCATCTGCCGAGTCTTGTCTGGTGCATCCCCAGTGGCCGTTTCCCAAAGAACCTCCACCACACGAGGACGGTGGATCCACTTGCGGGATGAAACCGTCCAGACCGCTTCCACGATTTCTCCCGCGCCAGGGTCGTCAGAATAGAGCGACAACACGCTTGTTGCCCATCGGTTTCCCAGTAACACACGGAACTGGAGCCTGGCTTCCTCCGTGGCATCGATAGCCCAGCCAATGCAAAGAGCCCGGTGTTCATCCGGCACCGGCCCAGCCAGCGGCCCAAGAAACCCCGCCCCTCCTTTCCCCCATTCCGGAACCAGGAAATGGTTCCAAACTTCGCCTGACTGCCCCCGAGGCCCCGCAAAGGATTCCCCAGGAGCCATCAAACCCGCCATCGCCTCGTGAATGCCAACGGCCGTATCAACCTCCTGAACAACCTTCCACCCCGGAGCCCGGGCGTCTTGGGAACAAGTCAGGCTTCCCGCCGTGCCCTCCAGTTGTTTGAGCCAGTCCACCAGGATACAGGCTTTTTTCCACTTCCCGGGGAGACGGAATCCTGAAATCAGAGCCGACCTCCCTATCGGTACCTTATGACGGAGCAGAAGCTCACGCTTGATCAACTTGAGGTTTTCCAAAAACTCCGCCGGCTGCGGTCGTGCCAGATAGAGCATCAGCCGGGTCAGATCTCCCGATTTCGACGGGATAAACTGGTACGATTCAGTGATCCGGACGTTTCCCCACAAAGGCGAGGTCCCCTTCATCTTGCTCAGCGCAAGAACATGGCCTTTGCGACTTCGCCGGATTTCAAGACGATCCAGCCGCTCTTCCAACTGGCCAAGTTCCCGAAAAGTGCTTTGGGGACCATGGAGGTCCGGGCCAAGCGTCACCTTGAGGGTCCGGCCCTCTTGGATTCCGCTTTCCAGTGCCGAAGCAAAGATCGGGTCACTCCGGGATGGATCGGTCAGTCCCCGCGTGAGCAAAGAGCTGGGAACAGCGACTCGAAGGGAGCCGATCTTGATCTCCGAAGCCCGAAGCTCATCAGCCACAGCCCTCTCACCACCACTTGACGCAGCGCACGCATCGCCGGGCGAACCATCATTCTTTTCCTGGCCCGGTCTGTCCGTGGGCGACCGGTAACGACGGAAGAGATCCCCTTCCGATGGCGGCTTTTCACCGCTGGGATCCGTGAATTTGTCCGTCCCGTCGTGTGGATCAGGATCGGTAGAAGCCAGCCGAAACGAATCACTGGCATCAGAAGCCTCGACCGCTGCTCCAAGGCTTTTGAAAAGATCCGTATCCTCTTTTCCAGCAATCCTTTTTCCCTTTTCGTCCAGGCGACGGAAGGAATCATCTCCGTCAGCAGCCAGATCAGAGAGCCGGAGCATTTGAGTTGGCTCCCACGTTTGCGTGGATCCGAACATCTTGCCAGCCCCTGGGCTCCCCCCTGCCCGCGGGTGCATTCCCTGCCGCCTGCGCCTCGACAAAAGACCGCGCTCGCCTCTGGGGAGAGGGACCTGGACCGAAGAGGCGTTTTGCCCCGTTTGACCTTGCGAAGGCGGCCGGGAAGAACGGCTCGGCAGCGGCGGAATCGTCGTTTCGGGACGCTTCACCGCCGGACTCGGCCCTGGACCAAGCATCGCGTGAGCAAAGGGATCGATGAGATCCGGTTCCCGGAGCTTCCCTTTTTTGGGCCTTGCCGATGGGGGCTTCCCAGTCGCCTTTTCCTGCCCCGCACCCCGCCGTGCCTTGCGTGAAGGAACCCGGAGAGCCTGCCCGGCCTGAAGCTCGTCTCCCGGCCGAATCCGGTTTTCACGGCACAACGCCATCACCGGAACTCCGAGCCGTTGGGCGATAGTACGGATTTCATCACCCGGCCGCACTCGATAGATCTTGAGCTTACTATCCCGCTTTCCCGCGGCTCCGCGTCGATCGTGGTCAGGGTCCATGTATTTCAGGTTCTCCACCGAAGAGGGGAATCAGCGGCACTTTTTTTTCGCCCGTTGGCCAAATGCCCGCCGCCAGTCTACACTGCTGCGGCCATCAGCTCCAACCCACCCCAACCCCTCGCCTTGTGCGATCTCAGAGAAAAACAGCCGCGGCCACCGACAACCACACCTTTGGGCAAGAAGACCATGAGCATCAGAGACGAGCCAAAAACCGCACTCCAGGCACAGTTGACCGGGACCAAGCAATCAGCCCTCCACAAGTACATAGACATGGTTCTCGGCCGCCGGTCAAAGCTCGCCCTGGCGAAATTCGAGATCCTCACCACTCTTGCCGGGCCATTTCCAGGCGCCGCCGGCTACCTGCTTCGAAAACTCCTCTACGGCAGACTCCTAGGCTCCATGGGCCGAGGCGTTGTCATCGGCCGGAACGTCGTGCTGCGCCATCCCCACAAAATTTACATCGGCGATGGTACCATCATTGACGACAACTGTGTCCTCGATGCCAAAGGCGAGTCCAACAGCGGCATCGAGCTCGGAAAAAACGTCATCCTCGCACGGAACACCGTCCTCTCCTGCAAGAACGGAGACATACGGATCGGCGACAACACCAATATCTCCATGAATTGCCTCATCCATTCCGAAAGCAACGTCGTCCTCGGCTCAAAAATCCTCGTTGCAGCCTATTGCTATCTCGTGGGCGGAGGAGCCCACGACTTCGATAGAGTCGATGTCCCCATCATTCAGCAGGGCTCCACGTCAGCCGGCATCACTCTGGAAGATGGCGCTTGGCTCGCCGCAAGAGTCACCATCCTAGACGGAGTCACCATCGGTCACGACGCCGTCATCGGAGCATCGGCCCTCGTCAAGAGCGACATCCCGCCCTATGGCATCGCCGTCGGATCTCCCGCAAAGGTCGTCAAAAGCCGCATGAAAAAGGATTCCCGGCAATGAGCCCACTCCGATACACCGGGACCTCATTCTTCCACCCAATCCATCTGGCGGATCGCCCATCCATTTTTGTGTTGCGTTCCGCTCCCATCGGGCGCCGTCCGGCACCCGCTACTCGCACCATTCCCCGCCAAGCCCGGGAAAAGGACCGTCATTCCAAGGTTCTCTGGGTATCCACGCAAGGCGGGACAAAGTTGGAAATAAAAGGAAAACGCGCAGCGCACAAAAATGTGGGTCCAGGGAGCGAGCTCCCTGGTGGGTGCAGGGCGAAGTCCTGCCAGGGGACGGGGGACAGCGTCCCCGGACA
>JAJRTK010000032.1 GCA_024278345.1 bacterium
GCCCCAGGGCTTCCAGCCCTGGAACCCGGCGGAGGCTCTGCCTCCGGACCTCCGCTGGGAGCGCCGCTCCCAGACCCACGCCAGGGAGCCAGCTCCCTGGACCCACATCTTTGTGCGCTGCGTGCTTTTTTCGGGTGGCCGTTACCATGACCGAGGCCAATACATTTTCAAGCACGCCCTGACGAGGGATGTCGCCGACTGGGGGATCCTCGTGGCGCACCGCAGAAAACTTCATCGTGCCGTAGCGGGAACCCTTGAAAAAATGGCGGAGGGAGACAAGGATAGCTTCCTGGCGATGCGAGGCCACCACTGGGAGCAGGCAGGAGAATCGGAGAAGGCAAAACCCTGTTACTTGGCCGGCGCCCGAAACGCCGTCCTGCGCTATACCCACGACGAAGCGGAACGGCTTTTCCACGCCTATCTGGCACTGGTGGAAAAGATGAAGCTCGCGGTGACTTCGCAAATTCATCTTTTATTTCAATTACTTCCAGCATTACGGAACGAGTTGACAGGGAGCTAGCTAGGACCCGTTGCAATGAAAAGCAACGAGTTCCCCACCCACGTGGTTGGCCGGTAGGCCTCGCTTATGCTCGACGTCTCGCTCCGCTCGGCACCGCGCCTTTTTCTCTGTTTCTCTCGTTTCGTCCCGCGTTACGTGGATACCCCGCTCCGACTCTTATCCTTGTCTGCGCCAGACCGGCCACGCCCTGGAATTCCGGTGGTGCTCTACCCCCAGGCATTGGCAATTGCTTTTTTCTCAGTAGGAGCTGTTTCTCGCCATTGCCGCGCACCTCAGTTGGTTTTCACGCCTGTGAGCGACCTACCGTTGGTCTCTGAGCTGAGGCCTGACTACTTTCAGCCATGGAAGCGGGCAGGGCCACAGTGAAGCGGCCCTGGCGTGAATGCCCTCACCATAGAGCACCACCCGAAACCCAGGCCCGACTCGTTGAGCCCGGCATAGAAGAATCCACGCTCTAAGGCTTTCCGGCCAGGCGCCGAAGCCGGCGGTCGATCTCCTGGCGACAGGGCTGTGAATTGCACAGATCCCGAGTGCGGCGGTAGGCATCGAGGCAGTCTTCCAGCCGATCCGGCATCTTCTCCAGCAGCTCGGCAAGGTGGATCAGGGCCTGGAAGTCACGCGGCTGAAGAGCCACGACCTTGCGCAGGGAACGTTCCGCCCCGGCCCCTTCCCCATCCCGGATCTGAAGGAGCGCCAGGTTGTAGAGAAGGCTCGGGTTGTGTGGCAATCGGCCTAAGAGCTCCAGGTAAAGACTTTTCGCCTCCGAAAACCGGCCCAGGCGGTGAAGAGCCAGGGCCAGTTCCAGGCGGTAGGTAAGAACCGACGGATCGAGATCCACCGCCTTGCGGTAAAGCCTGGCCACGGTCTCGTCGTCCCCCTTCTTTGCCGCGATTCTGGCCAGAGCTGCCAAAAATGGCGGGTGCCGGGGAGTGGCGGCCAGATAGAAACGGTAGATGGACCCGGCTTCATCCAGGCGCCCGAGCCCCTCGTAAGCACGGGCCAACTCCAGGCGCACGGTGGTACTCTCCAAAAACCCGGGGTCCTTGACCTTTCCAAGCCTTTCGAGCTCCACCGCGGCCTCCGGATACCGCTCTTCGGCCAAATAGACTCTGGCCAGGCGCAGGCGAGCCGAAGGAGATCCGGGCCTGAGCTCCAGCCCGCGAAAGGCCGCGGCTTCCGCTTCCTCCAGGCGCTTTTCCCGAAGAAACCCTTCCGTCAACAAGGTCCATCCCTGTTCGTTCCCTGGATCGAGGAGAAGTCCGGCCTCGGCCAGAGAAACTTCCGTGGCCCAGTCCAGGTTGCGCCGATAGGTGGCCACACCCCAAACCAGACAAACCCCGAGAACGCCCCCAAGAAACAGCCTTCGCCAGGTTTTATGTCTCCGGGCAACCCAAGCCCGGCTCCACCAGAGCAATGGCAGGGCAACAAAAGAAATCCCCACCATTCCCAGGTAACAACGCCGCTCCGCCGAAACTACGCGCAAGGGGAAAATGCTGGACGACGGCGCCACGGCCACCGCGAACCAAAAAAGCCCCATAGCCGGCAACGAAGAGCGATACACAACCGCAAGTGCCAGGGCCAACAGAACTCCCAGAATCGCCAGCGGACCCCAAAAGCCGAGCTCGGACGGGCTGACCACCACCCGATAGGGCCGAAAAAAAGAAAGATCCATAGGCCAAACGATGGACTTCAGGTAACCCAAAACAACGCCGGGCTGCGTCAACAGATACTCAAATTGCCCCAATGGCGGCGGCGATGGATTGGCCGTGGCCGGCGCCACGCTCCAGCTCAACAGCCTTTGAAACAGGAAAAAGAAGATGGAAAGCGTGATCAGGAAACCATGCGCCCTCAGCCGCCGACGAAGACCCTTGAACCCAGCACTCTCATCCCGGGTCCGACGCGGCATCTGAACTATCGCCTCCTCGGGCGGCGGGCATTCGTGGAAGCCTTCCTCAGACCGCCTCGCGACGATCCGGGACGCGAGCTCCGGGCTCGACGCTCCCTCACCAGCCCAGCTCAAAAAGAAGTCCATGACCAGCAGGTTGGCCGCCAGTGTCATCCCGATCTCCTTGGACCCCGCGGCCAAAAGCTCAGACACCGCCATTCCCAAGAAAAGAGCGCCGCGATGCCGACGCTTGTCTCCTCGGGTTTCCGGATGGGACGCCCCCAATGCACGCCACCGCAAGAAAAGAACCGCCCCCGCCAGATAAAAGAAGGTGGCCAACAAATTCGACCGGGCGTTGATATAGTTGACTGCCTCCGTTTGAATGGGATGGATGGCGAACAAAAGAGCGCCAAACAAAGGCAACCCCCATTCCGGCGTCCAAGGTTTCCCCGGCGTGCCGGTCACAGCCCCCCATCCCGTGGAAGAAGCGGACGCCCCAGCCATGCTCTTTCCGGTGGACTGCCCCCTCCCCGCGGCGTCACCATCGGGGCGACCAACGGCCCTCAACAAACCGACGAGCACCAGAAAGAGCAGCGCGGCATTGGCGGCATGAAGCAAGTTGTTCACGAAATGGTAGGACCAAACTTGTATGCCGCTGACGGCGTAATTGAAGGCAAACGTCGCCAACAACACCGGCCGGTAGGTGCCCGGCGCACGGCCACCCGAAAAAGTCCTTGGGTCCGTGAAAAACCGACCGAGATTCGCCGGTGATCGAATGGCCGGATTCTGAACAATGTGATGGAAATCGTCGAAGTGAAAGGCGCCACCATAGTTGTTGGAATAAACTAAAAGCGCTGCCAGGGGAGCGATCCAAAGCATCCGGCTCCCGCGACGAAAGAAGCGATGACAACCAGGTTTCCGCCTCAAAAATCCCCACCACATCGCCCACTCCTTGGAAAAATTGGCCTTGGTCATCGTTCCGGCCACCCAGTGAATTTCGGGCCCAGCCCCAGGGCTTCCAGCCCTGGAACCCGGCGGAGGCTCCGCCTCCAAACCTCCGCCAGGAGCGCTGCTCCTGGACCTCGCCAGGGAGCGCGCTCCCTGGGCCCACATCTTTGTGCGCTGCGCGCTTTTTTGGGGGTGGCCGGTGCCGACCGCAGGGAGAGTCGGCTTCGCCGACCACCGATGATCACCTCCGAAAAATTCGGCCACGGGCCGCCGCCGGCACGGCTCGCGCCCCGGACAGGATCCGATACCTGCGCCAGCAACAGACCGGTCGATGCCCGTGCGGCTGGCGCCATCCCGTATATCACTTGGAAGAGTCGGCCTCCAGCGCCGCGGACCGGATCTTCCGTGCCTCTTGAAGATGCCGGGCAGCTTTCTCCGCCTCCCCCTTCCGCGTGTAAATGAGATACAAGTTGTAATGGGCCTCAAAATTGTCCGGCTCCAACAGAATCCCCTGCCGGTACTGCTCGATGGCATCCTCCAGGCGCCCCTGCATGAAGTAGGCGGTCCCCAGGTTGTTCCGCACCTGGAAATTGCCGGGATCCAGCCGCACGGCCGCTTCGAGATGCTCCAGAGCCCGATCTAGCTGGCCCCGGGGACCATAGAGTGTTCCCAAAGCCAGATGGGCCGACGCGTTGTCGGGCTCCAGCCTCAAGACCGCCTCATATTCCATCGTTGCCCGGTCCACCTCTCCCCGAGCGGCATGGAGCTCCCCCAGCAGCAACCGGGCTGGCGCGAAATCTCCGTTGAGGCGCACGGATTCCTTCAAGTCCTCCAACGCCTCGCCCACGGCGCCTAGCTCGCGCCGGCAAACGGCCAAATTATAAAGAGCCCCCGCATGCGCCGGCCCCGCTTCCACGGCCAGGCGATACTGACCGCAAGCCTCCTTCCAGAACCCCTTCTTCTGAAGACTGTTCCCCAAGGTGATCCGAGCCTCTACCGAGTCGGGCGCCCGACGAAGCGACCACCCTAGCAACGCCTCGGCCTCCGTCGTCATCCCTTTTTCGCCAAAAGCCCTGGCCAACCCGATCCGCGCCGACTCATGACCGGGATCCAAAGACAAAGCCACCTTGAACTCTCGGATCGCCTCGTCCAATCGGCCCTGGTCCAGGTAGGCGTTGGCCAGATTATTGTGGGGCCTGGGCTTCCCGGGCGACTTCCTGGCGGCGTCGGCCCAGAGCGTCACGGGAGTCCGCCAGACCGCGTTCCGCCCATAAGCCACCGCACCAAGAACAAGCACCGCCAGGCCAAGGAATCCCACCACCAGGCGAAACCGAAACCTGTTGCGCTCCCTACCGCCACCTTCCGCCCAGGCGAACAGTCCAACGCAGAAAGCAACAAAAAACCCCACGGATGGCAGGTAGACCCGATGCTCGAACATGACGTTGGGGATGGGGATGATGCTCGATTCGACGGAAATCGTCAAAAAAAACCAGAGAATCCCAAACCCGACCACCCGAAGCTCTGGCCTCTCCTTCCCGGCTCTCTTCAGAGAAACCACCCCCGCAGTCGCCAACGCCACCAAAAGCGCTCCACACAACAAGACATCCACTACAAATGGTGAAGCACGCAACGCCACATCGTGATCGATATTCTGCCCCATGGGAACGATGAGCATGGCCAGATATTTCACCAGCACCACAAGCTGCGTCCAGAAGTAGGTGCTTCTGGAATGAATCCCTTCATCCAACAAAACGGTGGCCACGCCCTTCCCCTTCATGGAAAGAGGAATGATTGCGACCACCATAAAAAAGGGAAGCAACCCAGCCAAAAGATTCCGCTTTGGAGTGCGAAAAAAAGAGAGCTCGAAAAGCAAGAGCGCCATGGGCAACGTGAAGGCGTTCTCCTTGGTCTTCACCGCCGCCAGGGAAAAGAGAAGCGCCAAGGCATACCACCCCCACTTCCTCCTGCCCCGCCCAAGGCGAAAAGCCCCGTAGCAAAGGATCGCCGCCAAATAGAAGGCCGCCACCAGCGAAGCATACCGCTGAACAATGTAGGTCACGGCCTGCGTTTGGAGCGGATGAACGGCAAACAGAAGCGCCGCGAAAAACGCCATATCCCGCGTACGCTGACGATTTCCCACACCGGCTAGCAGAGGCGTCCGGAAAAGGAGCAAGACCAAACCGTACACCATCGCCGCGTTCCAGCCATGGATCGCCACGTTCACCAAGTGGTAGCCAAAAACCTCCAGCCCATGAACCTCATAGTCAAGAGCAAACGTCAGGGCACCCACATACCGGTTTTTCAGAATCCCGAAAATCCAAGGGGAAAGATCCCGCCTCGCCAAACCGAAGTCCCCAAAATAGCCCAGATCCTTGATGGCCGGATTCTCGACGATATTGCCGATATCATCGAACTGGAAAGCCGCCTGAAAACTGTTGGAATAAACTCCCGCCACAAAAAGCCAAATCAAGAGAACCCGCGGACGACTTCCACCCAAAAGCCTCCACGGCATGCCCCGAAGAGCCCCGCCAACCGAATCGCCAAGCCCGCTCAAATCCCATCGCCTCCTCTGTCAACGCCGCACCACTCTGCCCCTATCCAACGCCTCTGACTCCAGATTTTCCTGGCCGGGAAACGCTCTGAGAGCATCATTTCCTCACGAACCCCTTTTCCTTCTTATGGTTGGGTTCCGCTCCCGGCGGCGGCAGTCCGTCCGCCGCCACTCGCCATTCTCACCGCCCATGCCATCCATTGGCCCAAAGTCGGAGCACAACCGGATTCTTCTTGGCGAGCCGACCCGCAAGACAAGGTATCGAGAATATCGCTTTCTTTTTCCTGGGTTACGATCCCACGGCCACAGCGGCAACCAGTCCTACGCCTCCGGCGCTAGCCACCCGGAGCGCCGCCTTCCCCGGCGGCAAGCCCACTCCAACATTTCCCGCCGGGACTTTCATAGTTCTCCCGCAAGTGCTCCCGAACATCCCGGGGCCCGTCCCCTTCCGTCTGAAGACGAAGATAGACCATCCACTGGGCTCGGGCGGCGCGGCAATCCCCCGTCTGTTCCAAAGTCCAGGCCAGGTTCCAGCGGTAAACCGGTCTCCAAGGAGCCAGTTCCCGAGCCCGGGAAAAAAGCTCCAAGGCCCCGGCCTTCTCCCCCTTCTTCAGGAGAAGCTCTCCCAGGTGATTGTAGAGCGACGGCCGCTCCGGAGCCGCAGCCATGGCCCAACGAAGCATTCTCTCCGCCCGGTCCAGATCCCCTTCGTCCATCAAGGTCACCGCCCGAAACTCCAGGGCCACAGGCTCCCAAGGGTCTAGGGCCAAGGCCCGGTCCAGCGCGCCGAGCGCTTCCTCCCGCCTACCTGCCACAAGGCGGTAATAGCCGATGTTGGCCCAAACTCGGGCCGAATCGGGCGCCTCTTTCAAGGCATGCTCCAAGAGGGTCAAGGGGGATTTCCAGACGGGAAGGAGCTTTAGCGTCACCGTCACCAAAGCCGCCCAGCTTGCCAAAAATAGGACTAATGCGACGCCCCTCCATCTCGCCAAACACCGCCAGAGCCCTAGAAACCCTAAAGCCGCCAACCCGGCAAGACCCACGGAAGGGAAGTACATTCGATGCTCGAACACCATTTCCAACGGTGCCACGGAGCTCTCCACCGACAATCCAATGGGAAGCCAAAGCAAAAAGAAACCGGCAATCCGCCAGCGACGCCTGAGCCCCAGGATAAGCCCCCAAAAACACCACCCCATCAATCCCATGAGAGCAAAAAGGGTCGAGGACGGCTGGAGCAGGGACCGGGAAATGGAAAAATCGTGCTCCAAAGCAAAGCGCTCAGGCATGGGCCAGAGAATCTGAGACAGATAGAACGTCAGAACCCTTGGCTGGGTCAAAAGACGCTCCGCTAGCGTAAACTTCCTTGCCGAATAGCCTGGATAAACCAGTTGAGACAGCGGGCCGACGCCGCTCCAAAGGTCAAGGAGCACCAATGCAGCCAATAGTCCGCACAAAAGAAAAACTACCCGATCCAGACGATGCTCGAACCATCTCCCGACCCCATGACGGACGACCCAGTATTCCGCCAGAACCAACAATAAAGGAAGGATCCACGTGTTTTCCTTGCAGATGGCCGCCAGGACCAAGGTCACGCCGCTCAAGAAAAGCCAGCCCAGCCCCCCTTTGGAACAGGTGCGGCCCTTCAAGTAGGACAGCAGGCAAAAAAGCCCAAAGAAAGCGCCCAACGAGGCCATCCGCTGGACCACATAGGTGACGCCTTGCACCTGGATGGGGTGGACGGCCCAGAGGGCCGCTCCCGCAAAGGATGCCCAATAAACCGCATCGTTATCTTGACTGGAGCACGGGAGTAAACCGGAACCAGGAACCGGCACGGGGGCAGGGGAGGGCGAACGGCGCGCAACGGATGTGAGCGACGGGAGCGGAACCCAACAAGAAAGGAAGGAAAAAGCAGGCTTCCTCGATTCAGTTTCCGGGGCGGGAAACGACCTGGCAGCATGAAAAGCGGTCTTCCTCTCTTCAGTTTCCGGGGCGGGAAACGGTCTAGCGGCAGGA
>JAJRTK010000527.1 GCA_024278345.1 bacterium
CTAGCTCCCTGGTGGGTGCGGGGCGAAGCCCTGCCAGGGGACCGGGGACGGAGTCCCCGGACCACCGCCGAGCGGAGCGCGGCGTTGTCCGAAGCCAAGTTCTTTCCCGAGCCATTGTCCCGCCTTGCGTGGATACCCGCTGGATCAAAGTTGTTGGGAGGAGATGGCCTTGGCCATCGTACTGGCCCGGAACTAGGAAAGGGTTTGGGCGCAGTCGCCCTCGACTGCGATGAAAAGGCCTTTTGCACAGCCGAGGGCGGCTATGCCCCTTCAGGTGGACGGTGCCGAGCGCAGCGAAAACCGCCAAAGCGGCCACCGATCATCAGTGCCGGAGCAGATCTACCAACACGAGCCCGGGCGTTCCAGTTCAACCAAGGGAGCGGACATGGCGGAAACGAGGACTGTTGACAAGTTGGCCGGCTTCGTTGCCGAGTTAAGTCTCGACGAGGTTCCCCATCGTGTGATCGAGAAAGCAAGGCTCCAGCAGGCCAGCGCCTTCGCCGCGGCTTTCGGTTCGCGGCTGGACGCCGGAGCACGCAAGGTTATCCGGGCCGTTCGAGATCGGCGCGTCGCGGGAAAGACGCGGATTTTCGCTACGGGAGAGGCGGCCGCGCTCCATGAAGCCGTGGTGGCCAACGCGGCCTCGACGTGTGCGTTTGATTGGGACGATATTTTGCTCGTGGGGCACCCGAGCCACTCGGCTGTGAGCGTCTCGTGCTGTTTGGGTGAGGTCCGGGGCGACGTTTTGGGCGACGTGCTTCTGGCTCAGATCGTTGCCAACGAGATCGGCGGGCGCTTTGGGCTTGCCTGTTTTCTGGGGCCTCAAAACGGCCAAAACCTGCCGTTTCTACACCACATTGGCGCGGCGGCGGCAGCCGCAAAGTTGATGAAGCTGGACCGCGAGGCCACGAGTCACGCTCTTTCCATCGCCCTGGCTCAGCCTCAGATGGCGCTTTGGCCCGCCTTCCTGGGTCCAATCGAGTCGAAAGTCCTCACGGCGGCGCACCCGGCAGAGATCGGGTTGTCCGCGGCGGAGCAGGCCCGAGCAGGTCTCCTTGGGCCTCTCGATCTCCTCGACCATGAGCGCGGTTTTTTCTCGCAATTCGCCTATCTCCCCATGCGCCGCGCTTTGGGCGGACTGGGAGAGACCTGGCTCACCGATACGCTTCAAGTTAAATTGCACGCGGCCTGTTGGTACTTCCAGGCTGCTCTGGATGCCGCTTCGACGATTCTCGCGGACCTGGGCCGAACAGTCGATCCCACGGAGATCCGCCGCGTGCGGTGCCGGACGAACATGCTAGCCAGCAGCGTCCATCAGTTGGCGGTGGCCAAAGGCGGAGACCGTATTTCGCCGAATACGATGAATTTCCGGCTCGACTTTTCTCTAGCCCTCTTCTTGCTGGTGGGCCGACTCTCCCCCGTGGAGCTGGAGTGTGGGCGTTTGCTGGCGCGGGAAGAAGAAATCCTGAAACTCGCAGCAAAGACAGAGATCGATCTTGACGTAGCTCTTTCCAGGCGGATGGTCCAGACTCTGGGTGGCGCCCTCGATCTACCGGCCCTGTTTGCCGATGGTGGCATTTGGAAGCTCTTGCGGGCTCTCCGGTGGGCACGCCGAGAGTTCCGGGGCGTTCGGGGGCCGGGGTTCGGGAACCTTCTTCGCCTTCTACCGGTGGCTCTCCGGGGCGCCGTGGCCATCATTGCCGCAAGAAAGAGACCGTTTGAGATGGGCCAGGCCGCCGCATCCATGGATCGGCTGGCCCTTGAGTGTGGGACCGTTTTGGAGATCGAGCTTATGGACGGAAGAGTCTTCTCCGCCGAAGCCGCCGTGCCGGCCGGTTGCTTGCGGGACCTTGGCCAGGCGCGGGAGAGAGTCCTTCAAAAGCTTCGCCAAGGGGTTGAGATCGCCGGCGGAACGAGTCGTGATGCTGATGGAGCCGTGGCGACCGTGATGGATAGCCCCATGGAGACCCCCATCGCCAGGCTGCTCCACCAGCTTTCTCCAAAATTCTTCAGCTAGGCTGAGCTCGCCAGAGCATGGCGGTCTGCTGAGTCGGGGTCAGGCAGTCGTGTGAGGCCCTGCCGGGAGACTGGAATCCGTGGGAGGGCCTCCTTCCCACGAGATGCGCAACCAGAACACAGATTGGCAGGGAAGTGATTGAGAACAAAGAACACCGCAGGGTGCAGGGAGGTCGTCACCTCCCTGCTGGGTGCGCGAGGGCAAAGCCCTCGCAAATTCGGCTCTGCCCGGACCCGTCAGGAGCTTTGGTTATGGCCTGCGGCCATTATCTCCGCTACGCTCCGGTTCTGAACCTCACCAGAAGGCGTTTGCCCTCTGGACACCCGTTTTTGTAAGTGATTTTGTGCTTGTTTTTCAACTGGTTGCTTGTTTTCTGTGCAACTTGTTGCGCATCTAGTGGGGACGAGGCCCCGCGGGGGCATGAAAGGCGAGTGGCGGCGGGGACCTATCAGATCCGGTTGACAACATCACCGCTGGGGCAGGCCTCCTTCCCGGCTCCGTGCAGCCCGGAGGGCGCTACACCGGCAAGA
>JAJRTK010000528.1 GCA_024278345.1 bacterium
CCAGACCCACGCCAGGGAGCCAGCTCCCTGGACCCACATCTTTGTGCGCTGCGCGCTTTTTTCGGGTGGCCGGTACCATGACCGAGGCCCTTGACCCCGGAAATCTCATCACGAATCGACGGCGTCTGATCCATCGTCTCCACCGGCGTCCTCGTCGGGCGGCCATCCTTATTGTATCTGCTGCATCCGGAGCTTCTTGATCCTTCGGACCTCGCGTTTGGCAAAACTTGCGTCGGGATGGCGGGGAAACTCTCGCAAGAACTCCTTATAGCGATCAAGCCCCACCTGCCAATCCTTCGAGTTGGCCGCGCAATGGGCCAGCGACAACAGCACGTGAGATTTCAGCTCCGTATCGCCGTAGAGATCGAGGATTCTGGAGTACATCGAAGCAGCGAGAGTCCACTCCTTTCTCCGACTGTGAAGAAGTCCCAACCAGGCGAGCGCATTGTCGGAGAAACCCAGACGATTCTCTGGATCGAGATCGATCATCCGCGCCGCGATTTCACTGCTCAACTTGAGGTCACCCCTGTTGCGGGCAGCCACGAGAGCACGGCGCAACACGGAAACATCCTCGGTCTCTTGCGGGGCTACAGGCTTCGCCGCACGGGGATCGGACACCAAGAAGGACTGGACGACTCGGACCAAGGCCTCCGCCGAACGATAACCGACGATCCGAGTCAGCTCCTTGCCCCCGGAATCGGTGATGAGAATCGTAGGAAAATCGACGACTCCAAACTTTTGCGCGGTTTCCGGCCGCGATGTGCCGTCAATCTTCACGGAAACGAAGTTGACCAGCGCTTTCCCCACCGACGGATGCGCAAACGTCCGCTCTTCCATAGCCAGCGCCCAGGGTGACCAGTCGGCGCGAAAAAAGATGAAGACGTGGCGATTCTGGCGTGCGGCCAACTTGAATGTCTGCGAGAAATCAGACTGCCACGCCACGGGAATCGCCACCGCCGCCTCACTTTCTAGTTCCTCGCTCTGGCTCGCCGCGGGCGTCCCCGCGGCCTCCCCTTGAGCACGCACCACCAAGGGAAGACCAGCGGCCCAGAGCATCAGGAACAGCAGGATCGGTGATCCCTGCAAACATCGAGTCCGATCTCCACTTATGGTTCTCGATGCGAGTCTGCTTCTTCCGAATTCTGAGCAAACTTCTGCCAACATCTTCTTGCCGCCTCCTGCTCTGCTCTTTTCTTAGAGGTTCCCCACCCGCGGCTCAGGGTACCGTCGTCCAGCTTCACCTGAACAAAGAACCTCTTGTCGTGAGGTGGGCCAACTTCCCTGATGAGCTGGTAAACGGGTAGAATTCCAAGGCGTTTCAGCGCCTCCATTTGCAAAAGGGTCTTGTAATCTTGAGCAGAACCCCCTTTGGCCAAAGGATGTTCCATGGCCTCGCCAAGATGTTTCAAAACGAATCCTCTGGCGGCATCGATCCCGCCATCCAGGTATATGGCGGCCACAATCGCCTCAAAGAGATCCGCCAGGATCGAACGTTTTTTCCTTCCTCCTCCCCGCTCTTCGCCCAAGCTCATGCAAATGTAGGAGCCAAGGCCCAACCTCGCGGCACACTCCGATAAGCTCCGGCTGCAAACAACCTTCGCCCTCATTTTGGACAGATCCCCTTCGCGCCTTTGGGGAAAGTGCCGAACTAGATAGTCACTGATGATCATACCAAGGACCGCATCTCCCAGAAACTCCAAGACTTCATTATCTTGAACGCCTTCATCCAGTTCCTGGCGCAAGGAAGCGTGGGTCAGGGCCCGCAAGAGCATGGCGCGCTCCCTGAACCGATGTCCCAAAAGGGTCTCCAGAGTCGCAAGATCCGGCTGTTCCCGGCCATCCATGGAAGATTTTGCCTCTCGCAAAAAAAAGAACGGATCCTTCACCCCAGGCAGAGCCCTCCGTCAACAACAAGAGTCGAGCCGGTGATGAAAGCAGCCTCTCTTGAAGCAAGAAAGAGCACCGCCGCCGCGATCTCCGCTGGATCGGCGATCCGGCCAACCGGTATCCGCTCCAGGATCCGTTGCCGGGCTTCGCTGGAAACCCTGTCCAACATGGAGGTCTGCACGGGTCCTGGCGCCACTGCGTTGACGGTCACGCCCCTCGATGCAACTTCCAGGGCCACGCTCTTTGTCAGGCCCAACAACCCGGCTTTCGAGGCCGAGTAGTTCGCCTGCCCCAGGTTCCCGCCAAGTGCGACCACGGAGCTCACGTTCACAATGCGGCCATAACGCCGCCGTAACATCAAACGGAGGGCCGCCTGAAGGCAATAAAAGTAACCGGACAGATTCGTGGCCAAGACATCCGCCCATTTTTCAGGCTCCATCCGAACGGCCAGCCCGTCCGCGGCGACCCCGGCATTGTTCACCAGGACATCGAGGCGCCCGGAAGTGGTCCGGATCTCTCGAAAAACACGCCGAACCGCCGTCACGTCCCGCACATCCAATTGCCAGGTGTGATGATGGTTATTCCCAGAAGAAAGCTCCTCTCTGATGGACTCACAAGCGTCCAAGTCCCGGGCCAAGAGATGCACTGACGCTCCTTGTCTCGCGAACATTCGGGCGGTCTGCGCACCTATTCCTTTGGTCGCACCGGTAATCGCGACGATCTGTCCCGAAAAATCGAGCATTGAAGCCTGCCTTCTCGCGGCAGTCCCGGGCCCTGGGGTAAACCGCCTCGTGTAGGGGCTCACAGGGCGACCGGCGCAAGCGGCCGTGCGCGACGGGAGCGGAACTCAGGGCAAATGAAGCTAGAACTTTCAGATGTCGTCGATCTTGATGACGTCATGGCGCTTGTAATAGCCGCAACTCGAACAAACCCGGTGGGGAAGCTTCTTTTCCGAGCAATTGGGGCAAAGAGACAGAGAGCGAATCTTGAGCTTCCAGTGGGTGCGGCGTTTCTTGCCCCTGGTGCTGGAGCTTCTTCTTTTTGGTACGGCCATGGCTCTACTCCTTGTGAATTGCGAGCGAGGTCTTTGAAACAGACGTTGCTTTTCGTTAGCTCGACCGAGGGCTCAACGTCCCAGATTCTAGGAGGGATTGGAGATCTTTCCACCTGGGATCGATGTCCGCATCGCGACACTCGCATGCCGCGCGACCCAGTCTGCGCCCGCACTTGGAACATAGTCCCTGGCAAAGTGGGGTGCAAAGTGGTTGCATGGGAACCAAAAGGAGGATCTCTTCCCGAACCATCTCCAATAACGGAATTTCGGGGTTCCTGTAAAAAGCGACTCCAAGGTCGTCCGCCATCAGCTCCCGTTCCGGGTCCACCTCCGCCGCGATGGGAAGGAAGGTGACTCTCGATCCGAACGTCAACGACAAATCGACACCTTCGAGACATCGGGAACAGCAAACCCGAAGCCCGCACGTTCCCTCGAACCTCACCGAAACTTCAACTCCCATTCGGAACAGCAAGAACCAGGCCTCCACAGCCGTAGAAAGCCCAAGGTCGCCAGCGATGGCCGACGGATCTCGGCGGATGCGCAAGACGAGGCCCTGGGGAGGAATCTCCCGAATTTGGAGGCGATCCCGGGACTCTTCCCGGAGAGGCAAGCCAAGGGCCTCTGCCTGCGACCGGACATCAGTATTCATAGAAGCCTCGCCCAACTTTTCGCCCCAGGTGACCCGCCCCCACCATCTGTTTGAGGAGTGGACATGGCCGAAATCGCGGGTCACCGCCGTATCCTTCGTACAGAACCTCCAGGATGAAAAGACAGGTGTCGAGGCCGATGAAATCGGCCAAAGTCAGTGGCCCCATGGGATGATTGAGCCCAAGGCGGGCTCCTTTGTCGATGTCCCGGGCCGACCCGATGCCTTCGTGGAGCAGCCAGACGGCTTCATTGATGCTGGGCATCAAAAGGCGATTGACGATAAAGCCCGGCATATCCTTCTGAGCCACGACAACCTGTTTTCCCACGGATTCCGCGACTTCCCGGATGGCCGCCAAAGTCTCTTGTGAGGTCTGGAGTCCCGCAATCAGTTCCACCAACTTCATGACGGGAACTGGGTTCATAAAGTGCATACCCGCAACTTTGGGAGGTCTCTTGGTGGCAGCGGCAAGGGTTGTGATGGGGATACTCGAGGTATTCGACGTCAAAATCGCTTCCTCGGGCGCGGCCTCATCCAGCATTTTGAAGATCTCCGTCTTCACATCCAGCTTTTCGATGGCCGCTTCGATGATGAGCTGAGACTGACCTGCCGCCTTCCGGGCGTCCTGAACGAAGTGAAGCCGCTCCCAGACGCCGTCGATCTCCTGGGAAGTCATTCGGCCCTTTTCCACATTCCTCGCGAGCCTCTTTCGGATTCCGGCTTCGGATTTTTCTAGTTGAGCGCCAGAAAGATCCGTGACGTAGGTTTCGTATCCGGCCACCGCGCAAACCTGTGCGATTCCGCTTCCCATCTGTCCTGAACCCACGACCGTGACGGTCTCGATTTTCATGTTGCGAAACTCCCTGCTTTGGCCTGCTTCGAGCAAGCGGTTCCCTTCGGCGGGCCGGCCCAGAGCCTTTTCAAGTCTTCGTAGGCTTCCCCGACCCGATGGGAAACCACGTGAACCGACCGCTTTGTTGCCTGAGAAATCTCCTCGATACTGATGTCGTCCAGTAAGAGATGGTGCGTCTGGGGTGTTTCCCCCAACAAGATATCCGGCAGGATCAGGCACCCCTCGCCAAGATGTTCCACTCCCTCGATAACGTCGCGGCCCGTCAAAAGTCCCGCACAAGTCACCCGCGAACCAAAAAACTGGTTTTCTATTGGAGCCACCTCTAAGCGGCCAAAACCTTGCTTCTTGCAGAGATTCGCCAGCTTCCGGACTGTGGAAGCCGCCGATCTTCCCGTTACGAAATAGGCCCTGGGCCAGTCTCCCGCAAGCCTGCCACCGCCAACCTCGAGCCGCACCAGTTCGTCCAAGAACTGCCGGATCATGCCAATCCCGTTGCCCAATTGGGGGAAATCCCCATAATTTCCGGCATCGGGAACCTCGCGGGCCGCCAGGACATAAAACTCGTCGGCCAAGCTGACAATATTATGACCCAATGTCTTGCAAGAACGCTCTTGCCAATCCGAGACCTGCTCAAACAGGGGGTGGCAATTGCGGCGATCCCAACATTGGAGATTCGGCAGTTTTTTTCGATGAGAGGTCAAGCCCACGGGGACGATTCCAACGGACTCGATGCCCGGGGCCCGCGCCAAGAGCTCTTTCAGCGTGAGATCCAACTGAATCCCGTCATTCTGGCCCACCAGAAGGACAATCTGGGCATGAACCCGGATGCCGTGGCCTATCAAGAGGTCGAGGGTTGGCAAGATGGGCCGTGCCGTGGGATTTCCCAAGAGAGCACGCCTCAGTCCTTCGTCGGCGGCGTGAACCGAAACGTACTGGGGGCTAAGCCTCTGCCGCGCAATCCGTGCAAGCTCAAAGTCTTGGATGGTGGCCAGGGTGGTGAAGTGGCCGGCCAAAAAAGAAAGCCGGAAGTCCTCGTCCTTGACATAGAGCGAACGCCGCATCCCCCGGGGCATTTGGTGGACGAAACAAAACGTGCATTGATTCCCGCATCGTGCGGGCTCAATCGGGGCGAACTCGACGCCGAGCGTGTCATTCGCTTCCTTTTCGATCTCAAAGAGGATCCATTGGCCATCTTTAGCCAGGAGTTCCACCTCGATCTCTTCGTCACTGACAGCAAACCGAAAATCGATGGGGTCCCCCATGGGCTGCCCGGAAATCGCAAGAATCCGGTCTCCGCTCTTCCAGCCAAGATCCGAAGCAATCGAGTCCGCGTCCACTGCGGTGATCTCTAAGCCCGGCGGTTGTTGTCGTCCCCTTTTCATCAAGACCTCTGCCCCACAAAACGCTCATTGCCCCGATTTACAAAGAGAAGGGATCGAATCTGAAAAGAACATAGTATACTTCTTGGAGTTAATAAACACAAAATCCGCGGAATCGATTGAGGATGCCGCGGGATGCGGACACCGGATGAGCAAGAGCGAAAAGGCGAGTGGCGGCGGACGGGGGGAACTCGCGCCGAAGGCGCGGGTCGTGCCGCCGGGAGCGGCCCGCAACACCGTGAAAAAAAAGCCATCGACAATCATCACGCCCTTGAAGCGTCCCCTCACCGGGCTTCAAGCCCTGAAAGTTCCGCTGATGCTCAACCGTCTCCTTTGACACAAGTTTTCGCAATTCGTTAAATGGTGTTGGTGAACGATTTTATTGCCCCGGAGGTCTTGACTATGAAGCGCCGTGCGATCACTACACGCTGCTTCCAACTCCTAGCCCTGCTCCTTGTGCATGCAGGGGCGTCCCAATCGGCGACTCTTCGCCTGGTACCTCTTCATTCCAGGGCTAACGTTGGCCTTTCTGGCCACCGGGAGATTTTTGTCGAAGTGGTTTCGGGACGGATCACGCCATATTTGCGGGATTCTTCTCGGGCCAAGCTCTTCAGGACCTACCCGGTGCGCATCGAATGGGCTGAGATGAGTCCCTCGGTTCAATCCATGGCCCTTCGCCGACTTTTCCCCGCGGACAGCGTCGAGCCAGGTTTTTGGGTCCATCGGCCCACGGCAGCTTCCGCCTCCACGCCTTCACACGGGATTGAAGAGATCGCCCTTTGGTTTACAGGAACTCCACAAACGGCGGCCGCGATCATGCAAGTCAATCCTCTTGGGAAAGAGAGGCTGACAGGCGCCAGGGAGATCCGGATTCCTCGCCAGCTTCTGTTGCAAGGTCTCGTCCAGCTCGTGCCCAAGAAAAAAGCCACCACGTTGCTCCAGGTTTCCAGCAACGCGACGAATCGGGCGGCTTTGCGCTCCTCAAAACCGAAGCTCACCTACGGGCAAGATGCCCGAGGCCGGTATGGGATCTATCGCCTCCTGCCTGGAGAAGCGATCTACTCCGCGGTGGTGGTTCGATTCACGGGTCGCATCCACGCCGATGACGTGAACGAGGCGGCCAAGATCATCCAAAAACGGTCGGGCGTCAGAAATGAACGGGACATTCCCAGTGGGTTCCCGATCCTCATCCCCTTGGACCTCTTGGAGCCGGAGTTTCTGCCGGAAAGCGATCCCCGATACCAGAAATTCCTGGCCCATCGGAAAGAAGCTGCGCAATACCGCAGCCGCACGGTAGCTCGCGGTCTGGAGGGCGTCGTCGTCGTCCTCGACCCGGGGCACGGAGGCCGCGACCCGGGAACCATCGGGGTTTGCGGGATCTGCGAAGACGAATACGTTTATGATATCACCACCCGCGTGGCCCGAATCATCGAAAGCGAGACCCGGGGGCGTGCCCTGTTTACGCTCATCGACACAAAACATGGGCTGGCCCCGCGAAACCGCAAGAATTTGCCCAAGGACAGCACCGAACGTGTCTTGACCACGCCGCGTTATGATCCCCGCAATACTCGGGTTTCGGCCAACCTCCGTTGGTATCTGGCCAATTCTATGCTTCGCCGGGAAGCCAAACGGGGCACATCCCGAGAAAAGATGGTGTTCGCCAGTTTTCACGCGGACTCCAGGCACCGCTCCACTTCGGGACTGATGGTCTACATCGCCGGAGCTGTCCACAGCCGTGGAGCCATGTCGAAAAACAAAAAGCCTTACACCGCCTTTGCCGAAGTTCGTGAACAGCCAAGAGTTTCACTGCCGTACAAGAGCCGATTACAGTCTGAAGCAGTTTCCAGGGATCTGGCCGAGCTAGTGGTTCGAAGCATGAAACGCTGGGGAATCGCCGTTCACAAGGAAAAGCCGATTCGCCGGTACGTGATTCGAAAGCGGAAACGGTGGGTTCCCGCCGTCATTCGCTACAACCAGATTCCGGCAAAAATGCTCATTGAAGTTGGGAACATGAGCAACCGCGCGGACTGTAGGGCCTTGGGCGATCCCGCTCACAGGGAACGGCTGGCGCGGGCTTTCGTTGACGCGCTCATCGTCTACTACGGCCAAACCGAGGACGGCAAGGTGTTTGTAGCTCAGCGGTGAAATTAACTTTGCTCTTTTGGGACCTATCAAATTGTCGTGTTTTTGCTTTACAATTTTCTTCGCCGAAACGGTGGCACCGGCATCTTGCCGGTGTAGCGCCCTCCGGGCTGCACGGAGCCGGGAAGGAGGCCCGCCCCAGCGGTGA
>JAJRTK010000529.1 GCA_024278345.1 bacterium
AGCGCGCAGCGCACAAAGATGTGGGTCCAGGGAGCTGGCTCCCTGGCGTGGGTCTGGGAGCGGCGCTCCCAGCGGAGGTCCGGAGGCAGAGCCTCCGCCGGGTTCCAGGGCTGGAAGCCATGGGGCGGCGTCTGAAATCTGCACCGTGGCCGGTACCATGACCGAGGCCGGTATCCACCTAAGCCGGGACACGCAACAAAACCAAGAAAAGGCGCGGAGCGTACAAAAACGTGGGTCCAGGGAGGTAACTCCCTGGTGGGTGCAGGGCGAAGCCCTGCCAGGGGATGGGGGATGGAATCCCCGGACGACCTTCGGGTAACGCGCAGCGTGACCCGCCGAGCGACAGCGAGGCGTTGCCCGGACGCTTTCGATTCCACAGTCCCGGGAATGTCCCGCCTTGCGTGGAGACCCGCCGGGAAGGAGGCCCGCCCCAGCGGTGATGTTGTCAACCGGATCTGATAGGTCTCTTTTTCCGCTTCTTGGAGGCCCCCGGCGCACAAGCCGTCAGTGGGGAAGGCGCAGCTTTTGTCCAATTCTTAGGGCGTTGGGGGATGGGAGCCGGTTGAGGAAGACCAGTTTTCGCACCGTGGTGCCGTAGCGGCGGGCGATGGAGGTGAGGGTCTCGCCCCGTCGGACCGTGTGGACTCCGGGCTTGGAGGCCTTGGCAGCGGGGTTCTTGCCCTTTTTAGACCTGGCCTTGCCAGCGGAGCTTGGGCTGACTGGGATGATGAGCTTTTGGCCAACACGAATGGAATGAATGGAACGAAGGCCGTTGCGTCGGGCTATTCTCCAGACGCTGGTGCGGTACCGGCGAGCGATGGCGCCAAGGGTTTGACCTCGCCGGACCACGTGGGTGAATTCGGTAATCTTCTGCCGGCTGTAGAGCTTTTTGGCCGGTATCCTCTTGTAGAGTGCCTCCCAATTCTTTTTCGGGTTTGCCGGAAGGCGTAAGCGGTAACCTTTGGGCACGTGGCGATGACCCCTGCGCACGTCTGACGCCAGAGCTGGGTTGAGGCTCTCCAAATGCTTTTTGGGGAGCCCCAGATAGCGGGCCAAGGTCGCCAGAGCCACGTAGTGCTTGAGCTTGATCTCCTCGAATTCTAAAGCTGGGTCGATCCGCAAGCCAGGGAAAAGCTTAGCTTGGTTCTTGGCCACGTGCCGTGCGGCGAGGAATTCGGCATAGAAGTTTTTCGAGGCAAAGCCAAAGAGGCGTCCTTGGTGCCACCGAACGATCTGACTCAGATCTCTTGTTCCGAGTTTCCGGACGGCGCGTTTCATACCGTTGAGGCCGTGGTTGTAAGCCGTGATCGCCAGGGGCCAGGTTCTCAGCTCCTCGAAGTTCTTCCGGAGGAGCTTTGCGGCTGCTTCCGTCGCCAAAATCGGGTCGTTTCGCTCGTCAAGATCCCAGTTGATTCGCAGAAAAAGCCTGCCTGTTCCTCTTGTAAACTGCCAGATACCCGAGGCTCCGACCTTCGAGCGGGCTGAGGTGTCGAAGGATGACTCTACGTGGGGAAGAAGCGTTAAATCTTTGGGCAGTCTACGATCTTTGAAAATTTTCTCCATCCTGGCCATGTACTTTCCCGCGCGACGGAGACCACTTTCGAATCGGTCCCGCTGGCCTCGTTGGAAACGAAGCCTTTTAGTCATGGCCAGGCAGTCTTTAGCGCTGGGGTTGCCCAGGGCCTTAAAAAGGCGCTTTTCCTTCGAACTCAAGATGTTTACATCCTTGGCTTGCGCCAGGCGTTTGGCGAGCTTCCCAATGAGGTCTCGGAAGTTTCTTTTCTTTCTCTTGAGATATCGGTTCCGGAGTTTCCGAATGTCCGGGAAGTGAGACAAGTCCACCACGGCTATCACCTGCATGGTTTCTCGGTCATGGAGAACGTACTGGTCGTGCGAAAACTCGCTGTAGACCCTTTCCCAGAAGGCAACATTGGGAGCGAGGCTCGGGAAGAGGGGGAATTGTTTGTCCGGTAGCCTCCCCGTGGCCTGGCGCCTTACTTTCTCTTTGTCGGGGCTGCCGGAATCCTTGGATTGGTCGCCAGAAGGGGGCCCCGAGACGGCGGGAGGCGAAAAGAGAACAAGATCGGGGTCAACAGTTCCCAATGCCGTGGAGTCTTGGTCGGTTCGTGCGCTGGAAAAACCGATACTCCACCCGACAGCGGTCAGGAGGAAAGAAAGGAAAGCCACGCCACTCCACATTGTGGAGCGTGATAGACGCCCTGGACAACCGGTGTCGCGCCGGGTCTTGCCTTTCTTCGGCGCCTTGCGGAAGCCGCCTGGCAGAATGACTGTCCAACGGTTCATGGAGTCCTCCCAACGAGCCTCATGATTCGACTTCCTGGAAAGCTCTCTGGAGCTCGTCCCGGGAAATGGGGCCCTTCCGAATGAGGCGGAAAGGTCGATCCGGCAGTAGCTCAACGACCGTCGAGGGGGCGGTGTGGGGGAGGTCACCCGCGTCGAAGATGGCGCTCACGTAGTCCAGAGAAGCCGCACGCCCAAGATCAGCCTGCCGGAAAACCCCTCCCTGGCCGCTGGGATTCGCACTGGTCGCCGTAATGGGCCGGCCAAGATGCGACAAAACAGCCAGAGTGAAGGGAAAGTCCGGAACCCGCACTCCAAGAGTCTGACCACGACTGTTGAGGCCGCTTGGTACATGTTTTTGCGCCGGCAAAACCAAGGTCAGAGGACCAGGAAGGAAGAGATCCGCCAGCAGGTCGGCCCGCTTTTCCCAAACAACCCAGTTCTTGGCGTCACCCGGGGAGCTCAGGAGAATGTGGATCGGTTTGTCCAAAGAGCGCCCCTTACTCCGGTAGATCCTTGCCAAGAGATCCTCGTCCTCCGCCAATCCCGCAAGTGCGTATCCCGTGTCCGTGGGAAGAACCACCAGATGCCCCTCTTCCAAAAGAGCGACGGCGGTTTCGACACCACTTTTCTCCCCGTCCAGGGAGCCAACAGAATAAGTTTTCACTGCTCTTTCCATCTCCGGGCAGAGAAGCGCCGTGCAAGGCCCCCGGTGATCACCGATGCCACGGGGCGGGATGCAAGTTCCTGAACATGGAGCGGTGAGAAGAGGTTCCACTTCTTGGGGGATCTTGGACCCATTTCACCCCATTCTTGCTATATGAGACGAAAACCAGAGGCTCCCCCTAGCATCTCCCTGTCGAATTCCATGCAGGCCACGATCCCCTATTTCCAGCTAGCGGTACCCGTCAAGCTCCCGGTCTCACTCAACCGCCTTCTTTTCCTTGGGTTACGTTCCGTTCGCGTCGGCGGCAGTCCGTCCGCCGCCACTCACCATTTTGTCGCCCCACGACCGGGCTTCATGCCCAAAAACTCAATGCAACCAAGAACGAACTCGCTGATGGCGGGAAACGACGTCGTCCGTCGTTTCGGCCACAACAGTACGACGCGGTGCCGAGCGAAGCGACACGCCGAGCGTCGGCGAGGCCCACCGTCATACAAATTCCCCGCCCCCCGGCAGCGCGTGCGGGCCGGGAGACCCGCCCGCCACGGTCTTTTTCCGCCCTCCCCCTCCCGCGCGCGCCGTGGCATGCGTGCCTCCCGGCCCGCATGCAAAACCCCGCCACGGTCTTTTTCCGCCCTCCCCC
>JAJRTK010000530.1 GCA_024278345.1 bacterium
CGGGAGATCCTTCCCAACCTCGAGGCCCCCGACAGCAGGGGCGCAAGGTTTTGGCGCCGGTGGTCGGCCCAGCGAACGGCACTCCGGAATTGGCGCATCAACCGGAAGCTCCATGGGGATGGCCGCGAGGACCTGCGGCCTCTCTATTTCATCTGGACCCTGCTTCGGGCGTGCAATTTTCGTTGCACTTATTGCGACGATCACCAGGGCAGCAAGTACCCGGACCTACCGGTGACCGGGGCCTTTAACACAGCCCAAGGTGAGAAACTTCTTCGGATCATGCGGACGGGAACATCCGCTGTCTACTTTGCGGGAGGCGAGCCCATGGCCCGGCGGGATCTCCCCTGCCTCACACGGGCGGCGCGAGACCTTGACTACCACCCTATCGTGATCAACACGAACGGGAGCCTGGTTCATCGGGTCCTGAAGAAAAGCGAATGGCGAACCTGGCTTGCTGACACCGACATCGTTATCGTTTCCCTGGACAGCCTGGATCTCGATGAATTGAGACAGCTCTGGGTCTACGACAAGCCCGAGGAGGTCCTGCGCAATCTCTTGCTCCTCCGGGAGCTGTCGGGGCCGATGCACTTCAAGCTGGCGGTGAATACGGTGATCCGGCCCGGCCGGACAGAGGCGGCGTTGGACGTGCTCAATCTGGCGAACGACCTTGGGATCTGGTTCGCGCCAGTTCCCTTGAACGTCGGGCCAACCATCGACGGAAGGCTCCACGAGGATCCCGGTTATGAGGACCTTGCACGGACGATCCTGGAACGGAAGCGAAAGGGGCACCGAATCCTGGGTTCCAGGCGAATGAACGAACGACTGTTGCGCTCGGAAAAGCTGAGCTGCCGGAACAGCCTGAAGCCCCACATCGATCTTGACGGGCGCCTCGTCTGGCCCTGCAAGGCATCGGTGAACGTAAAGCCGAAGTATATCGATGTCCTTGCCTACTCCAACGTCACGGAGCTTTACAAAGCCGCATGCCGCCGCGTCGATCCAACCCGTTTCCACGGGCCGGCAAAAAATCAGTGCGGAGCCAACTGCAACTGGGCGCAAAACTACACCACCGACGCCTACTGCTGGGGGCTGAAGCACCCCATGAGCCTGCTCAAGGACGTTTTTCAGTTCGTTTACGGGCGATGACAACCTGGAACCCGCAAGAAGTTGAGTTCATGTCCCAAAGGCCATACCTCCGATGCTCATGGCATCAGGAGAAGCCAAAGCGGAAAGTAAAAATCTCTTCCAGGCCCAAAAGGAGAACCAGATGTTGGCCGTAGCCCCATCGACCCGGTCCCCGAAGCAACTGAACCAACCGCCGCCGCAGGCTGGATCGACTCCGGCAAAGAAGCCAACCTGCTCACCGGGAATCGCCACATCGGACGCCGAGGTCGCGCTGGATGGCTCCGTGATCGTGATCGTCAGCATCCTTCTCTCTTTTTCCAGCCGAAACCTGCTCACCATGAGCATCGCCGTGCCCGCCTTGCTGATCCTGCGGACGATTCTCTGGCAAAACCTTCGGCTCCGTGGCAGAGATCGACTGAAGGCCGAGCTTCTTTTTCTTGGGATCTGCACGATTCTCGGTGCGGGAAACGACTACAACACCGTCGTCCGCCACGGCGTCTACAGCTATGGCGCACCGGTCTTTTTCCCAGATCTGACGACCATTCCAATCTGGATGCTCCTCTATTGGGGGATGATCTTGCGGTTCATCGCAACTCTCGCGGGCTGGGCACGGCTGGGAAGCGATCCCTTGATCCGAAACCAGGGGAAGCTGGGGTCCACACACTGGAAAAGCGGAAAGCTGAAGATCGGGATTCAACTTCTCCTTGTCCTGGCAACGCGGCAAGCGATCTACCGATTCTACCTCGACCCGGTTCTTTCCTGGCTTCCCTTTCTTGTGGCAGGGATCCTCTATTTCTTGATCTTCCTGCCTGATAGGCGAGAACGATGGCTTGCCGGAGCGGCTCTTACCCTGGGCACGGGGATTGAAGTGCTCTACATCCAAGTGGGCGGGCTCCACCAGTACCATCTGGGCTGGATCGGAGGAGTGCCGCTCTGGATTGCTCTATGGTGGGGCGTAGCGGTGGTGGTGTGGAAAGACTTGTCGTTGAGGATCTTGGCCTCGCTCACTGGCGAAAAATAGAACCTGACCTCCGCGACCCGCCTTCTTAACACTCATGGGAGAATCGAACCACCCCGAAGAATGAAAGAAAAGAGGCGCAGCGTCAAAAAAAGAGGCGCAGCGTCCATCCACGTGGGTCCAGGGAGCGAGCTCCCTGGTGGGTGCAGGGCAAAGCCCTGCCTGGGGACCGGGGCCGGAGGCCCCGGACGACCGCCGGGTAACGCGAGGCGTGACCCGGACGCTTGCGATTCCACAGTCCCGGGAATGTCCCGCCTTGCGTGGATACCCGGGGCCGAGCGTCAGCGAGAGCCGCCGAAGGCGCCACCGATGGATCGGCTGCCGCGGTAGAGACGTGATGAGAGTTCCGGGTTCAAGCTCCA
>JAJRTK010000531.1 GCA_024278345.1 bacterium
CCCCAGCGGTGATGTTGTCAACCGGTTTCTTCGCCGAAACGGTGGCACCGGCATCTTGCCGGTGTAGCGCCCTCCGGGCTGCACGGAGCCGGGAAGGAGGCCCGCCCCAGCGGTGATGTTGTCAACCGGATGATAGGTCCCCCGAAAACCACGCCTCAAGAAGAGCAAGTCCCTTGTCCCCGGAATCGAACGGGAAAACAACCGGGGATCTGTGGTAAGAGTGGGGTGGGGCTCGGTGGCCTCGTCCATCGTTTCGGCCACAAAAATACGACGCAGAGCGTCGTACATAAATGTGGGTCCAGGGAGCTGGCTCCCTGGCGTGGGTCTGGGAGCAGCGCTCCCAGCGGAGGTTCGGAGGCGGAGCCTCCGCAGGGTTCCAGGGCCTCCGGCCCTGGCGCTGTGTCCGGATTTCGCAGCGTGGCCGAAACGATGGACGAGGCCGGGCTCGGTCATCATTTTGGCCACGGATCCCCGCGAAGAGCATCCCATTCGCTGGCAGTGCGGTTCCCCAACGGCCCGGTTGGTGCCCCAAACTGCAGGCAGAAACCCCATACAACCTGAAGGTCAGTGTCAAGCCATGAAGATCCATCACCTCAACTGCGCCACCATGTGTCCAATTGGCGGAAATCTCATCAATGGTTCCGAGCCTCCTTGGTCCAGGGCGCGGATGGTCTGCCATTCCCTTCTCATCGAACTTGGTGAAGAGCTTGTTCTTGTGGAGACGGGCCTTGGTACGGACAACATCGCCAACCCTTCGCGGTTGGGCCTGATGTTTCGGCTTTTTGCCAATCCCAGTCTGGACCCATCTGAAACAGCCGTGCGCCAGATCGAAAAGTTGGGGTTCAAGGCCTCCGACGTAAGGCACATCCTCATCACTCATCTCGATATCGATCACGCGGGGGGACTTGCCGATTTTCCCGATGCTCGTATCCACATCTTTGAGGACGAATTCCGTGCCGCTATGCGGCCCGTAGGCTTCAAAGAGCGGCATCGGTACAATAGCAGTTTCTGGGCTCATGGTCCTTACTGGAGGTGTTATTCGCCTCAGGGCGAGCCCTGGTTCGGTTTCGATTCTGTTCGCCAGCTCGAAGGACTTCCGCCGGAGATTCTCATCATCCCGATGACAGGCCATACCCGTGGCCATTCCGCCATTGCAGTCCAAGGTCCCCGGGGCTGGCTCCTTCATGCAGGCGACGCCTATTTCCACAAGGATGAGATGCGTCCCGCGGGTGGGCGGTGTAGCCCCGGCCTTGATATCTTCCAGACTCTCATCCAGATAAACGAGCCTGCCCGAAAAAAAAACCAGGCACGCCTTCGCAAACTGGCGCTGGACAAGGCCGGAGAAGTCCGCATTTTCTGTGCTCACGACCCCGACGAATACATGAGCCTAGCCCAACCGACGGAACATTCCCCAAGTGACGGCAGTTCAGGAGTGAAGATGCCCGTCCAACCTTCTTCCCAGGGACAAACCGCCATGCCCAAGCCCAAGCCGGACCAGAAAGACCAGGATCTCTTAGAAGACTGGAAGAAGCTCAACTCCGATCCGCCCCACATAGGCGACCTCAAGAAGCACCCACAAAAGGGGGCTTCGGGCGATAAAAAGCCGGCCAATTGACTGTGGTCCGCCCTCTGTTCCCGGTCAGATCATATCGAAGTGCATTTTGCAATTGCGGCCAAGGTTTTCCAAGAACTGCTCGAAGTTCCTGCGCAACATTGCATCCTTGGGAAACTGTGCCACGGCCTGCCGGAAGATGATCTCAGCTTCGACGGTATGCCCCGCATTTGCCAGGCATAGGGCGAGGTTTTCCCTGAGAGCCGGTGAGCTGGGATCGTGGCGACAGGCCATGCGGTAATGCTGTATGGCTTTGTCATAGCGCTCAGTTTCCTCGAGTGAGCGCGCCACGATGAAGTGGAGAAACGCTCCTTGGGCTTTCTGCAAGGGCATGTCTTCCAGAAGACCGACAACCTCATCCAGCCCACCATCCTGAGTCAACAGCTCATAAGGCCAGGCCTCGGCTCCCACAAGGGAGCAAAGGTCCATCAAAAGATGGGCGGCGTCCGCCAAGCACACTTGTGTCGGGACCGCCAAATCCAGCCACTGGACGGTGGGAGTCTCCTCGATGGCCTGCATGGCGATGCGCTGTCTCCAGAGCTCCGCGGCGACCGGAACGAGATCCTCGAGATCCCGGCTGAGAACAGGGCACCGAAATTGGCGGTAGCCGCCCGGTTGCTGGACGGCGAGGAAAGGATGGCAGACCAGGAGCTTGCCTTCATCGCTCAAAGCATCGGTGGTCTGCTCTGGATCGAATGTGACCAGATCACCGAACACCCCACGGGCACCCCGCGGGAACCCCCTTAGGATCGCCATGCCCGGAGCCAAGACCAAAGCCGGTACAATGTCACCGTCCAGATCGATATGGACTACGTCGAGCTCCCCTTGCATCTGATCTTCAAACACCGGACGAACCTCTCCTCACGACTCCGAAGGAACTTGGCGCTGCCGCCCTTACCGTGGCAGGCAGCCGGCAAAAAGCCACACGGAGGAAGCCACCGTGCATCGAGCATATTGTGAAACCCGGATATCTTTCCCGGATTGTAGCGAGGTAGTGGGGCTTATGTCCACCAAGGACGAGGAGAGGCGGTCACCGGAGGTGTGTAGGGTGGGTTTCAGCCCACCCGTGGCCGTCATCAACAGGCCGCCCGCCGAGGAGACCGGTAAAGGCGCCGCCGAAGCTCCGCAGTGAGATTTCCGGGTGAAAGCCTCCGGTCAACCGTCGGCTTCTTCGTCCTCCTCGTCCTCGGGCGCCAGCTTGTCCAGCAGATTGAGAACGACGCCATAGACTTGGAGCAATGCTGGAGGGGCATCATCGGGATCGAAGTCCTCGGGGATCAGCCCTTCAAGATCTTCAAACGCCTCTTCATCGCGGCCTTCGTGGATGAGAAGAGTCGCCTTCATCATGGCTGCGTCGATGATTTCTTCAATGGGCGCATTCTCAATCACCGAATAGAGGACCAACGCTGAGCCATAGCTATCCAGTGCTTCTTCGACGTACCCTAGCTTTTCATAGCACTGGCCCAAGCTCACACGAAACTGTGGAACATTCGGTTCCGCCGTGACGAGTCCTTCAAAAATAATCACCGCGGAATCAACATTTCCCGCATCCAGCGCCTCTGCCCCAAGGACGGCTGCCTCCGCTAGTTCTTCCATCGAAATGCCGAAAGCCTCGGCGGGGCTGATGTCACCCTTGGCCATCCCAATGGTGACGCGTTCGAGGTTTTCAGCTTCTTCAGGGTTCTCCTTCGCCCATGTGTCGTATTCCTCGTCCGTCATCTCCTCTTCCACCACATCGGCGGTAGGTTTCGGTTCCTTCAACTCCTCGGCTGCCCGCCTCTGTGCCTGCGTAGGGGGCAGATTGTGGCGAGTCATGGGAATCATTGGTTTTGGTGCGCGTCCCTGGTCAGTCATCGACATTCTCCTAATCCGCCTGTATACGGTTGCCAAGCTTCCGCGACACGGCATCAGAAAGTCAGAGCGGAGGAAAGTTTTTGAGCAAAACCTTCCTCCGCTCGATTTAACAGAGTTTACGATTCAATTCCAGTCATGAAAGCGAAGTTCTCGTCAAAGTACCCTGCCAGCTAGGCAAAGATTGCTCTACCAACGTGGCAGATAGGGGGCCGCATGGGCCGGAAGAATGGCAGGCGCCTTTCGCTCACGTCATTCCGGAACTGGTTGAACGGATTTCGCTTGAAGGCTGCATCAGCCTTGTCCATCCGGCGATCCTGCGCCCGCAGCCTGCGAAGCTGGCCGCCCAGGCGTCCCAGGCGATTCCGTGCTGCACTCAGGTGACGCTGCTCGCCCGGCGTCAGCTTTCCATCGGCGGCGAAGCGTTGCTCCAACCGGCCAAGGTGCTTTCGGGCATTGTCGTAATTGACCTGCTTGTTGGCGATATTCCGATCACGCTTCGCCGAGTTGATATTGCGGCGATCAAACAAGCCGATCTGTCCATCGGAACGAGCCCTGCGATAAGCGTTGCTCACCCGGTGGTTTGCCTTGTGGGCTTGCCACTTGTGGGCGCTGTCCGATATGCGGTTCCGGGCCTTCGAGGCACCGGAGCGTAGCATTCTGCCGCGTGCGCTGCGGAACATGTAGACATTGCCAGTGCGCCGCGAGCGGTAGCCCTGGGAAGTCCGAGTAAATCGTGGGCGTGGCCGACTGACGCTGGTGCGCTGTGTCTTCCATCCGTTGGAGTCCCGGACGATCCTGCGCGATGTCCGACCGGGATGGTGGTGGTGGTGGCGCACGCGCCCGCGACTGACCCGCGGTCGCGGGAGCCTGGCGGGACGATGACGGCGGCCACCCACGCGGCGACCGATCCCGAGAGCTGAATCGATGTTGTGGCGAATCTTATTGAAGAAGCCGCGGAAACCAGTAGTTGCTTTCCGATCCGAGCGATCCATCCGGCGATCATTGGCACGCATTCGGCCAAGGGCTCTGCCGGTTCGATTCAACCGACCTCGGGCGGCTCGAATGTGCCGACTCTCGGCCGGAGTGATCTTGCCATCTCTGGCTGCCCGCATTTCGACGTTGCCAAGGTGCCGTCGCTGGCTGTCATAGCGAACCTGCATGTTGGCAATGTTGCGATTTCGGTTTGCCCCGTTGATTTGGCGCTGCTCGTACTTCGTGATCACGCCATCGGCTGCCGCCTTGCGATAAGTGCGACTTGCCCGGGAATTGGCGGTTCTGGCTTGCCACCGGTGCGATGCGTCAGAAGAACGGAACTTTGCCTTGCTGTGGCCCCGGCGCATCATGCGGAACTGCTGGCGCAGGCCCAAATATTTGGTGCGACCGACCTGTGCCCGGTGGATGTGGACCCTGGGCTTGGCCGAGCGAACCTTAGGTGCCGACGGAGCCGGCTGCCTTTGAATCCAGCCCTGGCTATCGGCAGCCTGGCTTCTGCCACGAATCGTCGTCATAATATTCTCCTTTTTTCTTTCCTCATCTGCCGCCTCATGGACGGGTCTCTGGAATCCGGGAAAGTGGCCTCCCTATTCATCAGGAAGAACTACCGCTTCCCGCGAGTTCTACACTATCTTATCGGCTGACTTCACCGAAAGTTGCCTTTTTTCCCCAAAAAAAACAGTCTGGAAAAATAGGGTGAGCCCAGTTTCCAGCGAGTATGTGAGCCTGCGGGGGGCTGGAATGCACACTCGCACATTCCAGCCAATCCTCGCCAGGGACTCAAGGTAGTCCAAAAGCTCCCCCCCTTTTTTTTCACGCTAGCCTTCTCTATTGCTGGTCGATTCGACGCCGCCTTTGAGGCGTTCGATGATTTCAAGGCGCTTCGTTGCGTACTTCAGGTAGTTCGTGGACTGTTCCACGAAACTGTTAAGAAGCGGGAGGTCGGGAGTTAAATCCTTCGCCTTGTTGAAGTGATCGACGGCCTGTGTGAACCACTTCTTGGCCTGAGACGGCGCGCTTTCCTGAACCAGGCTCACGTTCCAGTACTTGATTCCCTGCTCCAGAGCTTGAAGACCATAGTCGTATTCCTTGCCTCCTTCGCCCTTGTATTGAGGCGCATATTCGCCTTCACTCATCTGCTCCCGCTGCGTGGCGATCTGCGCTGTTACCTTGTCGCCATCACTCTTGAACCAATCCTTCGCCTGGTCGGTGAGATTGCCCCAATCCACTTCCCCCAATCCTTCCACGAAGTCCTTGCTTTTCTCCGCGACGGCCTTGCCGACTTCCTTGGTCTTTTGGACGACATCCTGGCCGACCTTTTTACCGACCTTCTTGGAAAAGCTCACCCAGGCAGCCCAGTCACTTCCTTGCCACTGCCAGGGATAGCGTCCGGCCTCTTTGCTGTAAAGAAACATCGAGCCAACAACCAGCAAGATCGCCACCACGACGATGATAGAAACCAACCGCGTCAAAAGGCCTGCCTTGGCTGGTTCACCCGATTCGTTTTTGGCACTTCGTCCACCCATCGATCCTTACTCCTTCAATTCCGTTCGTTGTTTCATGCTTCCTTGGCGCTCAGTTCTTCTTCGAAATAGCGGCGCTCCACCTTGGTGCTGATCTCGTGAACGATTTCGGCAAACTCCGGTCGCCGCTGCATTTCCGCGGCAGGTTCTGACGGTTGTGGCACTGCGGCCTCCTCCAGAATGGTGCCGGGAGATTCGCTCAAAATGTACACGCGATCCCCTAAATAAACTGCTTCCGCTAGATCGTGGGTGATCAAGAAAACCGTGGCTTCCACCTCATCCCAAATCCGGACCAGGAGATCCTGCATCTCCCAGCGCGTGACCCGATCTAAAGCGCCAAACGGCTCGTCCATCAAAATGATGTCCGGCTTCAGGGCAAGTGTCCGTGCGATGGCTACCCTTTGGCGCATGCCGCCGGACAGCTCGTGAGGATACTTGTTTTCATTGCCTGACAGATTCACCTTGTCCACCCATTCCATCGCCTCCTCCTTGATGAGGCGTCTGCGGTGTCCACGAATACCGATGAGCGAATCGAGGGCCGCCAGAAGGGGGTTTTTCCTTCGGCGCAGTTCTTGGCACATCAGGCCAAATGCCACGTTTTGCCAGACCATGAGTTGTGGAAACGAGCTGTAATTCTGAAAGACCATTCCCCGATTCGATCCCGGCCCGCTGATAGGCTTCCCTCGGACGAGAACCGTGCCTGTTGTCGGGGGATAGAAACCGGCGATCATGTTCAAGATCGTCGATTTACCACAACCACTCGGTCCCAACAGGCAGATAAACTCGCCAATATCCGGGATGTCGTAGACTCGAAAGCTCACATCCTTGACCGCCGTGAACTTCTTGCGCCCTTGGCCAAAGGTCTTTGTCACGTTGTCGAACGTCACAATCCACATCTCGGGGTCGGGATCGTCCGGGTATTGCTCCGGAGCATGGGCGTGAGGAATCTCGAAACGCGTCTGCAGAACCTTGGAAGTTGCCGCGGGGGTAGCCTGGACGGGAACTGGCTTCGTTTCTTCGGCTTCGGGGAAGTCGGCTCCTTCCGGCGGGACGATTGGGGCGTCCATGCCCGGATTACCTTCCTTGCCCGTGGTTCCAACCCGACGCCGCTGGAGATCAAAATCGCCGTTTTGCTGATCGACCATGATTAGCGGCTCCTGTCATGAGGAAAGAGGTAATGAATCACTCGTGTCCACGCCCAGTTTAGGCAGAAGGCCAAGAGCACGATGAGCACGACGACGACGTAGAGATGTTCCGGATGCCCGCGCCGGTTGGATGTCCAGATGATGTAGCCTAGGCCGTTTTCCACCCCGAGCTGCTCTGCTAGAATGATCCAGGTCCACCCGACACCGAAGGTAAATCGAAGGGCCTTCCAAATCTCAAGCTTTGACACGCCGATGAGCACCCTCCGCACGATCTGGCCTCGGCTCAGCCCCAGCGTCGATGCTGTGTCGAGATAAACCTGAGGCACCGCCTGGACGGCGGCGATGGTGTAGGGGAGCAAGACCACGAAGTTGCAGATAAAGAGGAACAAGTATTTCTGGCTCTCGGCCAGGCCCGCCCATGCGATGGTGAGAGGAATGAATGCCGGGAGAGGCAGATAGAGCCCTGAAAGGCGGATCAACTCGAACAACGCTCCCATCTTCGTGAACGAGCCCATGATGATGCCCAACGGCACCGCGATGAGGACCGCCCAAAAAAAACCCACCACGATACGGACCATGCTCGTCGCCAGCGCACTCTCTCGGAACCGGTTCCAAGAAAAACCCTCCAAGAGCGGAAACAGGTAATCGAAATCCGTTTTTTCCAACGCCTGGTGAAGATTTTCCAGTGAAAGCTTGTTCCAGCTTTTCCCCACTGATCCCAGGATGGCGCGCCGCGAGAGCTCCGGACGGAAGACCGAGAAACCAGAAAAAGAACCCGAAAAACGCTCCCAAGAAAAATCTTGGACCAAAGGCCAACTCCACGAAACTTTCCAGGCGCCCATGAGGTTTCGATCGAACCAAAGTGCTGGCGCACCTTCCGCCATTTCCGTGGGACTGGGGAGATTGCTGACCCGGAACTTTTCTTTCGGCCGCTGCAAGCCAAACCCGGAGGCTACAGCTAAATCAACCTCTACGATGTAGGCCTTCACCCCGACCGCCTGGGCGAACGCCGTGGACATCCAGGCCATCGCCGGCAAACCACTCGGTTCATCCGGTGATTGTTCCCCCGCCGCTTCCCGTGAAGTCTTCGGATCAACTGGCGGATCCCCCCCAGCGGCTGGATCTTCGCCAGTGGACTTGTTCTCGGCCCCTTCAATATCTTGCGCGGAGTCTTCAACGCCGCCTTCGTTGCCTGCCGCCGCTTCACCGTGGGAGACCGTCTCGCCATCTCCACCTTTGCTCTCTTCCTTTGCGTCCCCGTCAGCTCCGTCAACTGAGCCTTCAGGCGTCTCACTGTCACCCCCGTCCCGCTGGTGGGCTTCCCCATCCCCTTCTTGAGACGTGCCATCCTCGGACGCCTCCTTGGCACCCTCGGCGGCGACCGGCGCCTCTTGGCCATTGGGGGCATCCATCTCCTCGCTGCCGGAGCCTTCCGAGTCGTCTTTGCCACCATCCGAAGTGGCCTCCCCTTCTAAAGCCTCGCCTTCCTTTGATGCAGCTTCGCCTTCCTTTGTCCATGGAGAAGATGCCTTTGGGGCCTCCAGCCCAACGCCCACTAGGGCCAGTGTCTGCGGGAGCTCCGGATAAGTCTCGACGGAAAGGGGCGGGAGAGCATCATACGACAGCGTCGAAACTGTAATGGGAATCGAGCGCTTCTTCTCAGTGCGGGCCAGCTCCAAGGAAACCGCCATTTCCTCTGCCTTGAAATGAAGAAGCACTTCTTCATCCAAAGCCAGCAGAGCGATGGGGGAAGAGGGGCCAAGTCCCGCTCGGTAGATCTTCTCTGGATCTGCCACGGTCCCCACAAGAAGCTTGTCGCTTTTTCGGCGGAACGTCCCCTGGACTCCCAGCTCTTTCGCCAAATCTAAGAGATCGGATTCTTCCAGGCGATCTCCACCCCCTTTGTAGGGGTGCATGGTTCCTCGCATGCGCCGCTCCAGGCGCACCTTGACGCGGCCTCTCAGGGAATCGAGCTCGAACAGAACGGGTTCCCCGGCCCTGACGGCGGCCTTGTAGGGCAGGGGCCCAAATCCTCCGCCTGTCTCAGCTTTCTCCACATCCACCACGATGGCCCGGTAGGTCGTCGCATCCACCCGGGCAAACTGACCCAAACCGAACTGATCGGCGGTTTGAAAGATGCCGGGATAGTTTGCCTGGTTAAATTCCGGGAGAGCATTTTCCGCCATCGGGGGGAGATCGAGGACGACGGTGTTGCCACTGGCCGTGCGGATCAAATGAAGTTGGTGGGTGTTGCCGTCGATGTTGAGGCTGACCTCGTCACCCAGCCTGACCTTTTTGGACGGGAATCGCTGTTCGATGGCATGGGTCAGCCACACCGGGTAGGTCGTCGCCCAGCCCCAAGCCAAAAAAATGGCGCAAAGAAAAAGAGCTGGGAGTGCCAAATAGCTCGCAATGGAAATAGTCTCGCGGATCCTGAAAAAGGGTTCCAGCAGGCGAAAAGGGAGAGCCAGCAACCAGATCAGCTTCCAGACGGCGCGAGACACCGGTCCTAGCTCATCTATCTCCTCCTCCTCGTAAAGGTTTTCTTCCAGGTCAACTGCTTCGAATTCTTCGTCGTGATCATTTGGCTTCATTGAGCTTCCTTTTGCTCCCCTCCTCCGATGAGTTCTACGAGTCGGAGACGCTCGAACTCCCGCTGGCTCCGCGAATCTCCCGCGAAGGCCCCCGCTTTGTCGAATTTCGGTGGGGTCACCGGACAACAGAGCCCTGATACCGGGCGCATCCCTGATACGGCCTCGGTATCAGTGCCGCTCAGCTACTCTGAGCTAGGGACTGGCGTTTTTCCGCCAGCCCCTCGAAATAGACCATCATTCAGGAGTCAAAACCTTGATCTCCACTCGCCGCGACAGCGCATTGGATTCCAGAGGCTTGGTCCAACCCATGCCAGAGGTGAAGAACTTGTCCTTCTGCTTCTTGAAGTCGGGGAACTTGTTGATGAGCGCCAACAGGACGCCGCGGGCACGCTGCTGTGAAAGCTCTTTGACTCGCTGGGCATGCTTCTTGAGATAGGCACTGCCCAGGGCCTTGGCATCCTCGTATTTCGAACGATCCGCATGGCCGATGATCACGATGGTGCTGTTGCCAAACTGCGAGGCCATCCGCCCGATTTCCGCAACGATTTTGTCGGAATTCGGGTCGTACTTCGCGTTGACGTCCGCCCGGTTCGGAGCAAAGTGGATCCGCACCGTCCGCGTCAAGATCTCCTGCGCCTTCTCAGGATCGAAATCCACCTTGAGCGGGACGTAGGTGTCGACGTACTCGTTTTTGCTCTCTTTGTAGTCGGCAGCGATCTTCTCGATGATCCTGGGATCCATCACCTTGTTAAATGGTACCGGATGCGCCAGGTAACCGGCTTCCTGGTAGATGTTGTTAATGGTGTCCCAGGTGTTTTCGAAGTTCGATGGGTTATTGACGTTGATCAGGAACTCAGCGTTCTCAGCGTAGTTCGTCGCGTGGGCATCCGCCATCATGGCTTCGGCTTCACCTTTGGGCAGACTGAACGCGGCCTCGAAGAGTGCCGCCGCTTTCGCCTTGTCGTCCGTCACCATCCTCATTCCCTCAAAGATCCCTCTTACTAGACCTTCGAGGACGTCGGGATGGTCCTTGGCAAAGTCGGCTCGCGCAGCCCAAACATCCGCGATGACCCGCTTGGCGTCCGCGGTTGTCGAAACCAGCGCCACGTCTTTGATTCCGCTCTTCTTCGGATCGGAGATGTTGTAAATATCCGGTGCCCAAGAAACACAAACGTCCACGGTGTCGTCATTCACAAACGCATTCGCCGCCTGGAAGGCGTCACCCGTGAAGCGGAAGATGACCTGATCGGGCTTGATCCCCGCAAAATAGAGCAAGTTCAAGATGTAGTAGTGCGACGGCGAGTTCTGCGCCAACGCGATGACTCGTTTCTTGCCGTCTTTGGGGCGAAGGTCGTTGATGGTCTTGATGCCGCCTCGCGCCACAACGCCGTCCCCACCGTTCGACCAGTCGATCTGCTGGTAGATCCGCAGGCCCGTTCGAGAATCCTTCGCCAATTCGGGCGCAAAAAGCGCCATCATGTCCAGCGTTCCCCACAAAATGTGGGACTTGCCGGCGGCAAACGCATTCCGGGCTTCGATGGGATCATCGATAATCGGCAATTCCACCCGAAAACCGAACTGCTTGTAGAAGAGGCTGTCGTCGTTCGCCTTCAACCCGCCGTTGGCCATGATGATCGGCGCCCAGCCGATCCAAAGGTTGATAGGGAAGATAACCGTCTTGGTCTCATCCCACTGATATCCGCTCACGCCCTTTACCGGGGGCAGCGTCTCGGCCGGGACATACGAGTATTTCTCGACCGTTGTGATGGGGGTACCCGTCGGATCTTCCGGCGGCGGCTGAGAATTCGCCGTGCCGCTAACAAGCAGCCCCATAAACACTGGTAGCGCCATGAGTCCACTCAAACGGCGCATCATTCTCTTCATCATGCGAAAGCCTCCTTGGCTTGGCCCTCCCCAAGGGCCATCTCTTTCGGGGATCGCGTAACCCTGCTCCGCAACCACGCCGCTCCAAGGACAACATCCAGCCCCCGCTAATCCCTCGTGGCAAGCCGCTACGCTCGCCCACTCGCAACTCTTCGCAACGCTGTCCTAACTTGTCGGCGAGACAGGCAGGAGACAGTTCTCACCTACACCCTCAAACCACATCTAGTCAAACCATTAGACAAAATCAACACACGCCTCCAGTTCCGAACCCCCCAGAATCACCTGGTTTTCCAACGCACCCACTTCCCAAATTTCATTTCAAAACCGCCAAAAAATGAAGAAGAGACTGTCGATTCCCTTGGGTTGTACTCCGCTCACGTCGGCGGCAGTCCGTCCGCCGACACTCGCCTCTTCCAGCGACGGCAACACCCCGATCCGACGCACGATTCCCGCGCTTGAACCTACCCGCAACCGTTGATACCACTTTCCGCGGAAGCGGATGGGGGCTGGTGCCCCCCACGGTCTTCAAAACCGCGCGTACGGCCCTGAACAGGTCGTAGGTGGGTTCGATTCCCACACGCTTCCGCCAGCGGATCCCGCCGGCCCGGCGGCCCGGGCGCGCTACCGAGAATAGGGTCTTTTTCCAGGGTATTCACGCAAGGCGGGACAAAGATTGGAAATAAAAGGAAAACGCGCAGCGCACAAAAATGTGGGTCCAGGGAGCGAGCTCCCTGGTGGGTGCAGGGCGAAGTCCTGCCAGGGGCGGGAAGCCGAGCGTCAGCGAGACGCGGCCCACAGGGCCGCAGCCAGCGTCCCCGGACGACCTTCGAGTCACGCAAACGTGACCCTTCGAGTCACGCAAACGTGACCCTTCGAGTCACGCAAACGTGACCCGCCGAGCGGAGCGCGGCGCTGCCCGATGCCAAGTTTTTTTTCCGCGACCCATTGTCCCGCTTTGCGTGGA
>JAJRTK010000532.1 GCA_024278345.1 bacterium
CATCGTCGGGCGGGGCCTGTGTGAAAGATGTCTCTTCGCTCTCTTGTTCTGGCTCCCGGGAGCTTTCCGTCTTGTTGGCCCAACTCTCCACAACCTGGCCGACCTTTTCCTCGATGGCTCCGCCGAGAGCGCGAAGCATCAGCCCAAAAATTTTCATTCCTCTTTCCTTTTCCTCGCCGAAACCGGCCCGAGGCGATTTCCGGCGGAAGCGCACTGGCCGCAAGTCGCACGGGAAGCGGAGGATCGGCCTGTCAACGACGATATTTCCCGAAAAACCCGCCTTTTTCTTTCTTCGACTTGGCCTCGATCTTATCTAGGAGCGTTTGAGCCCCCTGATTGCTGGGGTCGAGTGTCAGCGCCTCTCGGAGTGCGTGAGTCGCTGCTCGATCGTCTCCTCGCTGGTGCTGGATCGTGCCGAGCAAACAATGGAAGTTGGGGTTCTTTGGCTGGAGATCGATGGCCCTTCGAATATGCTCCAGCGCCGCGTTCCGCCAGCGGGCGAAGCGCATTTCGAGCTCGGCCAGGCGCCCCCAGTAGCGTGCGGGCCTGGGATCGAGTTCCACGGCCTTGAGCAAGGCATCGACGGCGGCGGGCGAATCCCGTTCCGCCAGGGAGCGTTCGGCGTGGCTGTACCAGCGTTTTGCCTCTTCCACCGGATCGATTTTCACCTCCTTTTTCGAGGCGGCGGTTCCTCCACCTTGCTGGAGCAGGAGGTCGTACTCGTCCCGGTTCCGAGGCGTTCGAAGTACCCGATAGGCACGGTTCTGGGCTTCGAAAATCTTGGAAGCTCTCTTCTGGGCCTCGGCCCCCTGTTGGAAAAACCGGTCGGGGTGGAACCGTTTCGCCAAGAAAAGAAAGCTCTGCCTGATGGCGTCGCCGCTGGCGATCCGCTTCAGCCCAAGAACCTCGTAGTGGTTCATCTCTGAAAGCTCCTTGTACGAATCCAGGGTCAGGGCCGCGACTTCGGCGGGAACTCCGGGTTCCTCGGTATCAGGCTTCTTTTCTTCCTTTTTTACAGATTTTGCCGCAGACTTCTCTTTCGCCCCGGCCACCGCCGCGCGGCGTTTGTCCCGAACCCGGCCCTGAAGGCGTGCTTTCCGCCATTTCGATCCCGTAGCCGCTTTCCCGCCTGCTCCGGGACCGAGATATCCTATCACTTCCAGCCCATAGAGCAGTGCTGCCAACAAAGGGGCATCGGCGCCCGCGGCATCCAAGGCCGCGGAGTAGGGAGAACGCTTCTTGAGCTGCCCGATAAGGGCCATCTCTTTCTCACCCAATCCCCACTCCGGGTCGGGCTTGGCTCCGGGCCGAATGGAGATTCTCTTCCTCTTGATTTCTCCCAGCCACTCCATGATCTTCTCCGGCTCCATAAGGCGCACCCCCGCCAGGATGAGCCGAGAAACCGGGACCTTTGCTTTCACGGGCCTTTTGGAGGTCTCCCCCAGGAGTAGCTTAAACTTTCCGTCGGATTCGCGAAACAGATTGCCGGCCACCATTCGGATCTGCTCATTCACAAGCCTTTCCAGCTCCGACGCCGCAACAATTCCCAGACTGGCAAGGAGCGTCGCTTGTCCCCTCTTCGCACCTTTCTCCCGGGTCTCCCGGCGTTGATCCGGAGTAAGCCGTCGGCGAAGCGCGGGAGCCTCTACCAGTTGCTCCGCCTCCACGGAGGTCTCCACATCCACAGCGAGACCGCCATCAAAGAAGAGCGCCCGCTTTCTTGCCCAGTGAATGCTGACCAAGGTCGCTGTCTCCCCATCGGAATCAATGACTTGCAGCACCTGTGGAAGGGGCGTCTTGGCAAAACTCCCCGTAAGAACCTTGACCTCTTTTGCTTGCTTTTTTTTCATTGCCAACCCTCGGCCACAGCCGGAAGACCCTTTAATGTAGGCATGATACTCTATTGTTCTTCATCCCACGAACTCCCGCCAATCCAAAACGCCGCGACCGCGGGGACGCAGAACGCGGCACTCTACCGGCGCGAGGACAGTGGCCATCGCCCTGCTGATCTCCCTGAGATCGCTCTCTTCCGAGCAAAGGGCCAAGACCGCCGGCCCGGATCCACTGATACAAACCCCTAGCGCTCCGGCCTTGAGGCCAACGTCAACGGCCCGGTGGAAGTGCGGGATGCCCTTGGACCGAACCTCCTGGTGAAGCCTGTCCCGAACAAGATCCAGATCCCTAAGCCACTGGAGTTTTCCGGTAATAAAAGAGGCTGCCAAAGCCGCTGACCTCGACAAATTGAAGACGGCCGCCGGGAGAGCAATCTCTCCCGGGAGCGCCCTCCGGGCCTCGGCGGTGGAGACCTCTTGCTCGGGAAACAGGGCGATCAATACGAGGTTCGCCGGCGGATCGAAGCGAAGAAACTGGCCATCCGCACCCACACAAAGACAAAAGCCCCCGAACAGCGCGGGAACAACGTTATCGGGGTGCCCTTCGATCTCCGCGCCAAGACGAGCGAGCTGCCTCGCGGAAACTTCGAACCCTCCCAATATCTTCCCCAAGGCAAGACCTGCGGCGACGGCCGTTGCGCTCGAACCGAAACCCCGGCCTGGCGGAACCTCGATTTCCATCTCCACCTCAAGGCATGGACCCACCCCTCCAAAATCCGCGAGAGATCGCTCGTAACTCCGGCGAAGCAGATTATCCGGACCCTTGGAGATCCCGGCGCCCCACGGCCCCAGACAGGAAAAGCTCCATGCCGGAGCTGCCCGGGCCCTGATCTTGTTGGCCATTCCGACGCTCATTCCCATGCAGTCAAAACCCGGCCCCAGGTTCGATACCGTGGCTGGAACCTCGATCTCAACCTGCCACAACTTAGACATTTTGGTTTCTCTCCCCTGCTACCCGACAACGATTGGAGAAGCTTTTCCGAAGGTCAGGCTGGAAACTTGGCCAAGAATTGTGTAAAAAGCATCACAGAGTGGAGGACGCCTGTCAACCCACAATCAAGGCTTGGAGAAGCCATGGATACAAAGTCGCGTCGATGGCGGCACCAATGCTTCACGGAAGCCTTGCAGCTTTCCTGAATGTCCCAACAACCTTTCAGCTCGGTTTTTGCGAATTATGGGTAAAATCCTCGTCGTCGATGATGATCGCGGCCTGCGAAAAGGAATCGCCCTTGCGCTCAAGCGCAAGAAACATGATGTGGTGGAAGCAAGCAACGGGCTGGAAGGCAAGCGCGCCTTGGAAAAGGACGCCTTCGATCTGATGATCACCGACCTTGAAATGCCTGGACTCCGTGGAATCGAGCTCTTGAAAGTGCTACGAGAGCTGAGCCCAGAGACCATTCCAATGGTCATTTCCGGCTTCGGCACCATCGAAAAAGCCGTCGAGGCGATGAAAGAAGGTGCCCAGGACTTCATCACAAAGGGCGATTCCTTCTCCATCGACGAGCTGGAAGTCAAGGTGGAGCGCCTTCTCAAGCAGAAACACCTCAAGGATGAAAACCGGCGCCTCACGGAGGAAAACCGGGTCCTTCGGGAGGCCGTGAGCCGCCGCTACCAGTTCAAGAATATTATCGGCAAGTCGCCGGCTCTCAGGGCGGTTTTCGCTCGTCTGGAGAAGCTTATTGAAGATGGGCAGGTGACGGTGCTCATCCGCGGTGACAGCGGAACTGGCAAGGAACTTGTCGCCCGGGCGATCCACTTCAACGGTCCGCGCAAGGACAAGCCATTTATCACCGTCAACTGCGCCGCCATCCCAGACACGCTTTTGGAAAGCGAGCTTTTTGGCCACGAAAAAGGCTCTTTCACCGACGCCATCCGCACCAAGATCGGCAAGTTCGAGGCGGCCAATGGTGGGAGCATCTTCCTGGACGAAATCGGGGACATTTCCCTGGGCCTCCAAGTCAAGCTTCTTCGGGTCCTGCAAGAGAAGTCCTTCCAGCGGGTGGGCGGAAACAAGACGATCCAGGTAGACGTCAGGGTCATCGCGGCGACAAACAAAGACCTGGAAAAAGCGATGGTGGACGAGACTTTCCGTCCCGACCTATACTACCGCCTCAACGTGGTTCCCGTGACGCTTCCGCCACTCCGGGACCGCCGTGAGGACATCGGCCTCCTGGCAGAACATTTCCTGGCCCAGCACCGGAGGGAAAGACATCGTAGAATCCAGCTCGCGCCGGACACCCTCGATGTCCTGCTGAAATACGACTGGCCCGGCAACATCCGGGAGCTGGAAAACCTCATCGAGCAGATGGTCGTCCTCTCCTCAGGCGAAATCATTGAGCCGCAGCATCTTCCGGCCTATCTGGTAGAAAAGGTGAGCACGCCCTATTCCCTGCCGGCTTTCGATGGGCATCTCACGCTTAAAGGGGCGAAAAAGCGTCTTGTGGAGGACTTCGAAAAACGCTTCATTCGGTCCGCCCTGGATCGGTCGGGCTGGAATGTGACCCGCGCATCCAAGGAAATCGGCGAATCTCGGGAAGGTCTCCACCGCAAGATGAAGCGGTACGGTATTCACCGCTCGAACCGCTGACAGACGGGCAGTCAGAGCCCTTTTTGCCTCCAGCACGAAGAGGAACGCACCCTGATTCTTCGGGACCTATCAAATTGTCGTGTTTTTGCTTTACAATTTTCTTCGCCGAAACGGTGGCACCGGCATCTTGCCGGTGGCGGGCTGGATGGGATTCACGAAATTGAACGGTGGGTTCCTTTCGTGCGTGGACTTGTCAACCGGATCTGATAGGTCCCGATTCTTCTTTGGGTTGCCTTCCGCTCCCGTCGCCGTCCATCCGGTCGACGCCACTCGCCTCTGGAAGCAATCAGTCGTCCGGAGCCTTTTCACGGATGGATTTCGCTTGCGACCTCTCTCTCCAGATCTAGCGAACGGCGGCGAGCTCACTGGCTTGCGGGGAATTTTCCACCAGTAGCAACGTTCTTGGATCAAGTTTGACATGGAGATCCCCGGTTCCGGGATGCTCGTGGTCCTTGGCAATCCTCAGAAGCGGCCCAGACTCGCCAGCATCGACGCGCAAGACCACGGCTAGCGCCGAAGCCAGCGGCCGAAATGGCTCCGGAAGCCCGGCATCATAGTATCCCGGGTCCGTCCGGTGAGTCACCGCGGCCATCCACACCTCGGCCCCCAAATCCTCGGCCAGCTCAGCAAAATCGCTCAGTTCGTCCCGCGAGGCGCCGGCAAGGTCGAATCCGTCAAGGAGGATCACCTTCGGCTCGAATTGAGCATGGGCCACTAGAAATCGGGCGGTTTCGGCAAGCTTCTCCGCCGTAAGAGAGTGGCCGACATAGCTGTGGATATGCCGAAGCCGTTCGATGTCGAGGTAGCACTGCATGGAGTCCTCGATCTTGTATGCCGCGGCAAAGTCTCGAAAAATCTCATCATACCATTCTCTTACGCGGCTCACCGTCTTGGTCAGCGACACGTGCAGCACCCGGCGCCCCCGGAGTGTAGCATCAAGGCCGATTTGTACGAGGATAGCGGTCTTTCCCACTCCTGGCCGAGCCAGGACGACCCCGATATCCCCAGCGCCCAGGCCTCCATGGCAAGCCCTTTCCACCGCCCTCATGGGACTCTTGGCAATGAGATCTTTGCGAATCATGATGCGCTCCCTTTGTCAGCTCCGAATCTTGTCTTCGAACTTTTTCTTCAGCGCCTCGCTCACCTCCGTGGGCGTGGGGCCGTACTTCTCGAACTCCATGGTAAATTCGGCCTTGCCCTGGCTCGCCGAACGAAGGTTCGTGGAGTATCCAAACATTTCCGCCAAAGGCACTTGGGCCTCGACTTGGCTGAAACCTTCATCATCCGTCGTCCCGATAATGATTCCACGCCGCTGCATGAGCGTCCGGATCACGTTACCTTGAAACTCTTTGGGCGCTTCGATGGCCACGTTCATGATGGGCTCCAAGATCATCGGCTGCGCCTTCGTATAGGCCTGCCAGAAGGCACGGCGTGCCGCCATCTGGAAAGCCAGATCCGACGAATCCACCGCGTGAGAATTCCCATCTTCCAGCACGACACGCAAGCCAACCACGGGAAAACCAATGAGGCGGCCCTTCCCCAAACAGGAACGAAACCCCTTTTCACAGGCGGCGATGTACTCCGTGGGGACATTGCCGCCCTTAACCCGGTTGACCATCTCGAACTCCCCCTCGGGGAACGGCTCGACGTAGCCAATGACCCGGCCGTATTGGCCGGCACCACCCGTTTGTTTCCTGTGAGTGTAATCAAAGCTCGCACGCCGGGTCACTGCCTCTCGATAGGCCACCTGGGGCTGCCCCGTCGTAACCTCTGCCTTGTATTCCCGCTTCATCCGCTCGACGTAGACTTCCAGATGGAGTTCGCCCATCCCGGAGATGATCGTCTCTTGGCTCTCGCTGTCCGAGCGCACGCGAAAAGTCGGATCTTCCTTTGAAAACCGCTGGAGCGCCTTGGACATATTCTGCTCCGCCTTGCGGTCGATGGGATGAATACTCAAGTGGATCACCGGCTCTGGCACGTGCATCGAGGTCATGGACCAGTGGACATCTGGCGAGGTGAAGGTATCACCGGATGCGCAATCGACGCCGAACAGCGCCACGATATCCCCGGCGCCTGCATCGACGATCTCTTCCATTTCGTCTGCGTGCATCCGCACCAGCCTCCCAACTTTGACCCGCTTTTCCGTCCGCGCATTGCAAATTGCGTCCCCACGGCGAAGCGTTCCCTGGTAAATCCGGATGTAGGTGAGCTGACCATACCTTCCGTCCTCCAACTTGAAGGCAAACGCCACCAACGGACCTTCCAGGGAATTGGACAAGGACACGGCCTCGCCGCCACCGTTGGAAAGCTCGATGGCATCATTTTGGATCTGCGTGGGATCGGGCAGATAGAGATTCACGGCATCAAGAAGCGGCTGCACGCCCCGGTTTTTGTAGGCTGACCCCATCAAGACAGGCGTAAGTTTCAGCGAAAGCGTTCCCTGGCGAATCGCTTCTCGGACGAGACCCGCGGTGACACGCTCCTCCAAGATCGCTTCGGTGAGCTCGTCGGAAAATAACGAAACTGCATCCAACATCGCTTCCTGGGCTGCCTCGGCCTCGGCCTTGAGGTCGGGCGGAATTTCCTCCGCGTGGACGATTTCACCAGCACCCCCGCGGAACATCAGCGCCCTCATCTCCACGAGATCAACGACGCCCTCGAAACCGGCTTCGCGGCCGACGGGAATCTGGAGCATCACCGCGTTATGGCCCAGTTTCTCTCGAAGCTGTTGCACCACTTTCACGGGGCTGGCTCCCGTGCGGTCGAGCTTGTTCACAAAGGCGATCCTTGGAACCTGGTAACGGCGCATTTGCCGATCGACGGTGATGGACTGAGACTGGACCCCGGCGACCCCGCAAAGAACCAAAACAGCCCCATCAAGAACACGGAGTGACCGCTCCACTTCGATGGTAAAATCAACGTGGCCGGGCGTGTCAATGATATTGACGGTGTGCCCCTTCCACTGGCAGTGAGTGGCTGCCGAGGCGATGGTGATTCCCCGCTCCCGCTCGAGCTCCATGGAGTCCATCTTCGCTCCCACTCCATCCTTGCCTTTGACGTCGTGAATCGCATGAATCCGATTCGTGTAGAAGAGTATCCGCTCAGTCAACGTGGTCTTGCCCGCATCAATATGCGCACTGACCCCTATGTTTCTTATTCTGCCAAGGTCCGTGATCATGATCGTCTCATCTCGCTTACGATAACCGGCCGGCCCATCGAGAAACCGGCGGTGGAACGGATCGAGCATCGACCATTCCACCGCCAGTACGCTTCCAGCAGCGATGCCCCAAGTACCAGGGCGACGCCGCTCCGGCCACAAAAAAGGATTTTCTCCTGTTAATACTTGTCCGCAAAAAAAGCAAGCACACTGCAAAAAAAACAGGCGAAACAATTTGTCGGATCGAATCACTCCTGGTAACGATAGAGCCTCGATCTGGCGACGAATGAACCGACCTACATATGTCACGAGGTTTCCCGTGAAACGACCCCGAACCAGCGTTAAGATCGCCATTGCCGCACTGCTCATGGCCGTCTTCTGGCTTCTGGCTGAGCTCTTGGCCTGGGGTATCCTTGGGTTTCTCAAACCGCCCAAGCTGCTTCCTGACGGGCGGCGAAAGGTGGCTCCAGAGTCGGTCTGGAAACCGCGTGACGCCCACAAGCCCAAAGAAAAACCCTGGCACCGATACCGCATCGTCTCCATCGGCGATTCATGTACTTACGGGCTTGGCGTGAAAAAGGAGGCTCCCTATCCAAGGGTACTGGAACAGCTCCTGAACCAGAAGGCGGGCTTCCACCGCTACGAAGTCCTCAACCTGGGTGTGGCCGGCTACACCAGCTATCTGGGGTTAACGCAGCTCCGAAAACTAGCCCTGCGATTCCGGCCCGATCTGGTTATCGCCAGTTTCGGGCTCAATGACAAGTGGAGGTCCGAGCTCTCGGACCGGAACAAGGGCGCCCTGGAACACTCGAGCCTGATGCGGCTCCGGTTCGATATCATCGGTGTCTTGCAATACAGCCCGCTTTTCAGGCTTCTGCGCTACTCCCTTGGGCCCCTTGTGAAAACCCAGAAGATGCGGTTTGCCAATCTTGAGGCGGTTTACCGGGTCTCCCTGAAGGAGTATGAGAAAAACCTCGCGGCCATCGCTCGGGAGTGCCGCGCCAACGGAGCCGAGGTCATCTTTATGTTCCAACTGGAAACCCCGGCCATCAAGCGTTTGACGCGGGAAGGCATTGCGGCACACGAAGCGGGAGACGACCGCATGGCCATCCAAAAGCTGAAAGAAGTGACGGAAATCCGGTTCATTTACTATCCCAGGCCCTTCTGGTATCTGGCCCAGGCGTACAAGGCTGTCGGCGAAAAGACCAAGGCCAAGGCCGCTCGGCAAAAGGCCGAACAGTTCGCCACTCTTTATCCATTTCCCCACCCACTGGCGATTCCGCCGGACCGGATTCACGTGGCGGAGAATCTGGACGGCATCGTCCTCAAACCCTGGGACCACTTTGATATCTTCGGGCGATACCGGGAAACGATGGAAAAAGTGGCCACCGCCGAAAAAGTGAACATGCTCGCCCTGGACCCCAGGGATTTCGGGCCATCCCTCTTCTTCGATTATTGCCACATGACAGCCGCTGGCTACCGGCGAGTCGCGGCCAAGCTCCTGCCACTTGTGTGGAAACTGAGCCGCGGGCAAACGGTCGCCAAACCTGCCGCTTCCCTGGAGGACCGAGACGCCGCCAATGGAGGCAACCCATGACCACCGCTCCTGATGCCGCCAGTTTGGGAAGGGAAGACTCAAAATCCACCATCGCAAGAATGGGGACTCCAAGGCCCTTGGAAGCGAAGGTTGATCCGTTGGGACAACAGATGCTGAGAGAAGATGAGCCTCTTTCCGGCACGGCAGCCATGGCCATGGCGGGATGTGTGGCGGGGCTCCTCGCCCTGCCCACTCTGCTTTCCTTTTTCGTCGCCGATGACTTCGTCTCCCTTTACAGCGTCACGACGACGCCGCCATGGCGCTACCTCTACTCCAACTGGCTGGGCGCCGTGGGCGAAGGAGGATTCTATCGGCCGGTCTTCAATTGGGTCCTTGGAATCTGCTATCTGCCCATGGGCCTCAACCCGGTACCCTTCCGCCTGATGCTCATCGCTCTCTTTTCGGTGAACGCCGCGCTTGTGGCCAAGGTGGCCTGGAGGGCGACGAATTCCACCGTGGCGGCTTTGGTGGCGGGCCTCTTTTTCGCCGCGCACCCCGTCCATGTAGAGGCCATCGGCTGGATCTCCGCTCTCTTGGAACAGCTTTGCGCTCTCTTTTTTTTGCTCACTGTTTTGAGCTTCGATGGCGCGGCCAGGCGCTTTGGCAGGCTGCCCACTCGGGGTTGGCTCGCCCTGGCGACGGGGCTGATGGCCCTTTCCCTAGGCTCGAAGGAAATGGGTATTACACTTCCGGCCGTCGTCATCGTCTGGGACCTCTGCCTCTACGCCTCCTGGGACGCCAATCCGTGGAAGGCGCCAACAGTCCTGTGGCGCGCCATCCGGAGCAGAATCGGGCTATGGCTCCCCATGGCGGCCTTGGGAATCGCTTACCTGGCGTTTCGATGGGCCATCCTGGGAGGAATCGGCGGATATGGGGCAGAAAAGCACTTCCGGTTTGGAGTCATGGACAACTACCTGGTCCATTATATTTATTTTCTGTTGCAGCCGTTGCCGGCTGCCTGGTTGGACCGGGCCGCTGGAGGCAAGGCACTGACCGTTGTTTTGGGGGCGCTGGCTGGAACTGCCGCTCTCTGGCGGGCATCGGGCCTTCCGCGAACGAAGGGAATCCCGCTGGGTATTGCCTGGATGGCCATCACCTGGCTCCCGGTCTCGACCCTTCTAAGAACGCAGTATATGTTCCTTCCCTCGGTGGGCCTCGCCATCATCGTCGGTTCCTTGATGGGCGCACTGCTGGGCCGGGCAAGGAAAACCGGGGCCACCGCTCTTTCAAGCCTTCTAGCGCTGGCCATGCTCTGCTGGATGCTTCAGGCTGGAAACAGCCTGTTGGGCGGCCTGAAAAAATGGGAAGAGGGCGGTCAGATCACGCACTCCGTCCTCACGCAGACCAAGGAGATCCTGGGCGCCGCGCCGGCAGCGAAGACTCTTCTCTTCGAGGGGCTTCCGGTCAATATCGGAGTTCCCGTTTTCCAGCACGGCATCGCCGAGAGCCTGAGACTTTACCTTGGCCGGGACGAGATCAGCGCCGCCCGCCTTCCCAGCTTCCAGCAGCTCCCACCCAGCATCGATCCCATGAAGAGCCGGTTTTTTCGTTATCGCCGTGGCCAACTCACGGAAGTCACGGCGGAGATCCGTGGCCGCCGGGCCAGCAGCACCAATCAACCCAAGGAATAGATGGACCTTCTTCTGGATCACCCCGCGGCGGAGCACGACAGGTATCAACGTAAGCCGGGACACAAGCCAAAACCAAGACGCAACGCGTCGTACATGAATGTGGGTCCAGGGAGCGAGCTCCCTGGTGGGTGCAGGGCAAAGCCCTGCCGGGGACCGGGGCCGGAGGCCCCGGACGACC
>JAJRTK010000533.1 GCA_024278345.1 bacterium
CGGGCTTAGGGCAGTGACTGGCGATAGGGGTGAGGGCCTCGGTCATGGTACCGGCCACGGTGCAGATTTCAGACGCCGCCCCAGGGCTTCCAGCCCTGGAACCCGGCGGAGGCTCTGCCTCAGGACCCCAGCTGGGAGCGCCGCTCCCAGACCCACGCCAGGGAGCCAGCTCCCTGGACCCACATCTTTGTGCGCTGCGCGCTTTTTTCGGGTGGCCGGTACCATGACCGAGGCCCTCTAGGACAATGGATCGAAGGCGGCGACAATGGCGAGCAGCGGGCGCCGCGGGGAACTCGTGCCAAAGGCACGGGTCGATACCGATGTGAGCGTAACGCAACACAAAGAAAACACAGGGTTTTCCAACAACTACTCCCTCAAAGAAGAGCACGGCCAAAAATCGGGTCGTCAGACGCCTTTGGGGCTTAGAGAAAGCGTCAAGGGCGATGATAGGCGAGCAGCGGTCGGCCGGCTGGCCGCCGATGCGAGCGGACCACAACTCGAAGACGAAAAAGGCTTTTTTTGCAATGTTGCCCTGAAAGCGTCCGACCACCAAAAATCGAGGGTGGCGAGGGTGTCCTGCCTTTCATCCCCCCGGGGGGATGGCCAGTCCTGCATGAATGTAAGAAACAATGGTGGAGAGTGAAAAAGAAGAAAAGGCGCCACACGGGTAGCGGGAAGGCCGAGCAAAGGCACTGGCCCAGGTGACCCGGGGAACTACTTACAAGGTCCGGGACCGAGGAGGGTCGAGCAACGCTCGCCCTGGTGACCCGGGGAACTACCGGAAGAAAGATCTGTGAAAGAAAACCGAGCCTTCCGCCGTCCAACTCATGGTAGCGGTCAGCGCGGACATTCCGCCGAAGGCCCATCGCCAATCAGCAATAACCTGGAGACGCTCCATGAAACAGAACCGAATCTGGGCTGTGATGTTCGCAGTTTTCCTCGGGACGGGAGGTCAGCTCCTTGCCCAAACCCGCTGGGCACCCAATTCGTCGGGCAACAGGGGGGATCGGGGTTACAACGACTCTTCCAGGGGTGACTGGGTCACCTACAGACAACGAGGTTGCATCGGAAGGAGTATCTGCGCCAACAATGGTTGGACACTCCAGGTTCCACTGGATGGCGGTACCGTGGATCGAATCCGCTTCACGGCGCGGCATCCCATGGGCAAGTTTTCCGCTGGCCGGCTTACGGTCCGGGTGGGCGGTGGAGTCATCGAAAGCCGCATCAAGATCTCCAGCAAGAGAGAGAAACGGTTCGATCTTCGGGCCGGGGGCGTTCGAGCCGACACGCTGGTCTTCGAGGCCGTGGATGGCGACGTGGAGATCGATGAGATCGAGGTTCTTTACAGCAATCGTGGCGGATCGGATGATGGCGGATCGGGTGGCGATTACGAGCACGGATCTGGCGGAGGCGGGAATTATTGGAACCCGAACCCGGGCGGCGACTGGGCTCCCATCGGCCCCCCCGCCGATGGCGGCGGAGGTGGCGGGAACTACGGGAACAGCCGCGGATGGGTCTCCTACCGGGACAGGGATGGCTGTTACGGCCGTGGCAATCGCTGCCGGGACCGAGGGGATACGCTTTCAGTCCGCCTGGAAAACCGCCCAGTCTACCGGCTCCGCTTCCAAGCCCACGACGACCTCGGTTCCAGGACCGAAGCCCAGATGGAAGTCAGGATCGACGGAAAAATGATCCAGAGGATGGACGTCAAAAAGCGGGGCCGGCGATACGACATCCCCCTGAACGGCATCTACGGTAACCGCCTGGAGATCCGCGTCTACGAGGATGACGCCATGATCCGGGATCTGGAAGTTCTGTACGACCGGCGCTGAGGCCTTCGCTCCTCTCGGCGGTCGTTCGGGAACTGTTCGCGTGCGGGCCTGCCGGTCCGCACGCCTCGAGGGGACCTATCAGATCCGGTTGACAAGTCCACGCACGAAAGGAACCCACCGTTCAATTCCGTGAATCCCGTCCAGCCCGCCACCGGCAAGATGCCGGTGCCACCAGGGCGGTGCCGCGGAGTGTAAAGCAAAAACGCGGGGATTTGATAGGTCCCGCCTCGAGCATCTTTGCATGCTCCGCGTTTTCTCCTTTGCTCCCACGGCTGTCCCGCCATGGATGGCATGTCCGCGGTTCTCCCAGTTGCGTGGCCGCCGGTCGCCCAACGGCAGGACGAATCCTCAACAAGCCACGGTCCAGGCGAAAAGAAGCTGAGCGCCGTAGTAGAGCGGAAGACCCCACAAACGGTTGACGATGCCTGGAGCAACGAATGCATCCCGCGCCACGGCCAGATCGGAGAGGTAAAACGCTACCGCCGCCACGGGGATCCACAAAGAACCACCCGCCACCACAACGCCCACCGCAAGGGCCACCATGAGTGTAATAACCGCAAAATAGGCCTGCACCGGGCGGAGCAGCTTCCCACCGACATGCGGAAAAAGCCAGCGCCCCACGAAAAAAGCCGGGACAAGAAGCGCCGCCACCGCGATTCCGGAGGCCTGGAGGCTCACGCCCTTCACAAGAAAGGCCACGGCAAATGCCAGGTGCCCCAAAAGAAAGCTGACCAGTCCCGCCAGAAAGCCCCACTTTTCCTTGACGATGAGAAAAACGTCCCCAAACCAGGAAAGGAAAAGCGCCGCAAACACCGCCTTTCCGTAGTCCGTCTCCAATGCCCCCATCTGAAGGGCGAAAAGAAGAAATCCCGTGGAGGCCAACGGCTTGAAGAGCCAAACCAGCCTCCTCTTCTTCCGAGCCTCGGCCCACAAGACAACGATGACCGATGCGAATGTCAAACCCGGCAATAGCCAATCCTTCAAGAAGACCTCCTTGGCGAGAATATGCCAGTCCTACTGGGCCTCAAAAGCCCCGATGCGGCCTCGGTCATGGTACCGGCCACGGTTCAGATTTCAGACGCCGCCCCGGGGCTTCCAGCCCTGGAACCCGGCGGAGGCTCCGCCTCCGAACCTCCGCAGGAGCGCCACTCCCAGACCCACGCCAGGGAGCGAGCTCCCTGGACCCACATCTTTGTGCGCTGCGCGCTTTTTTCGGGTGGCCGGTACCATGACCGAGGCCCCCCGATGCCACACATTCCCATCGTTATCATGCCCGGGAAATCCAGAAGAGACAAACGGAACCTGCCACAGGCATTCCCGCTCATCAGTTTCCCACAAACCCTGAAAAGCCTTGGTTCTTGTCCCCAAATCGGAAGCCCCATGGGCAACTTCGGCCTCGGTCATCGGTGGGCACTTTGGCGACTATGGCTGACTCGGCACCAGCAACCCGTAAAATTTGGTCGAAAGACGCCTTGGGGGCAGTGAGCCTGGTTGAAGGGCGATGATAGGGGAGGGGCGGCGGACGGATTGCCGCCGACCCGACCGGACCTCAACCCGTGAAGGAAGGTCGCCGATGGCATTTGCGGTTCCAGAACGGTCAAAGGTGTGACCACCGATGGCTTCCTACCGAACGTGGAGTTTTGCGCCCCTCTCCGCCATCTGCTGAACTCCAGCTCCGAACCCCTCCCGCGAGGCTTTCGCTTTGCCCATCGCATGCAGGTGCAGACCTCGATGAACCATCCTGAGTTACCTCCCACCAGCCTCCGGGTCGATTGGCTGTGCAGTTTCCTCCACCGCAAGCTCTTCATGATGCGAACCTTCCACCGCGGCCTGGAGTCAGGGCGGCGGCTGGTCAAAGCCTACGCTGTGCGGCACAACTTCATGCCCTACGGTCCCCGGGCCCGTAACAGTCCAGCCAGTCCGGTTGAGGTGACCGGCGGCCACCTGCCTGCGCCCAGTTGGCTCGCAAGGGTGTGTTTTACTCCTCCTAATATTCTCGTGAGTCGTAAGTTCTAGGGTCCGTTCATGATTATCGGGCATTGCATGCAAAATCATTCATCCATTGCTATTCTCTTCAAAATACTGATTCCCAACACGGAGTTTCTCGGTTATTCGATGAAGAAAAGTCGGTGAATGAACCCACCCAATGCCTCTCCAAAAGGAAAGATTGAAAAAACTCGTCCCAACGGTCGGCCATGAGAATCGCCCTCAGATAGATGAGCGCCTCGAGATGCCCTTCTTTCCAGCACATGGAGGCTGATTTGAAGGGCAGGTGGATGATGCGTCGAATGGCACTAATATCGTACGCAGCGATTGATGGGACGAGCGCGGCGACCTCGAGCCAAAGGAGGGAGCCTCTCCAGGACTCGTGCGGCTCCTCCAGGCTCCAGAAGCAATCGGCTCAGTTCCCGGCGAAGTTCTTCCCGGGCTTTGTCCGAGAGGTTCTTACACTCCTTGAGGACTTCGGAAAGCGCCTTGGTGGCGTGATAATAGTCCAGCGCCACGAAGAGCCGCTCGGGATGAATTCCCACTTCATGCACCGGCTTACCGATGATGCGGCCCCAAATCCAGTCGGCCCCATCGGCGACGAAGATGACCTGCTTGGCCCGGTGAAGACCCAGCAAGCGCAAATTCCCCACGAGCAGGTCAAACGTCTCGGCGGCGACGGCCAGGCTCGTTTCGTAGATGGGCTTCACCGAAGGTCCACTTCTCCGTCGTCGTCCAGAATATCGATGGTGAGCACTCGAGGCTCTTTCCATTACCCTGGCGAATCCTCCGCCAGAGGATCCTCCAGCACCTCCTGGATGGCCCGGTTCGGGAGTTCGATGGCTTCCGCGCCCATGGACACCGCAAGCTGGGTGAGCCTGGAGACACCGAGTTTCAACCCGCCCCGCTCCAACTGCTCCCGGGCTTCTTCATGGGACGAGCAGAGAACGCTCCGCCTCCGAACCTCCGCTGGGAGCGCTGCTCCTGGACCTCGCCAGGGAGCTGGCTCCCTGGACCCACGTTCTTGTACGCTGCGCGTCTTTTTTTCTTTCTTCTATTGCTCTTTCCATTGTTTCATGGAACGCTTTGGAAATGAGGGGATGCTTCAGGCCCTCGCTCACTGGCCGGGAAGGTCTGAGGTCCGGGGGGCAATCGTTTGGCAAGAGACCTGAGTTGAGGCATAATGGTAAGTTCCAACTCAATCATCGCCTCCATTCCCAAGGTGCCGCCATCAAGAAAGTCGCCCGAAATGCTCCCTGCTGGTGCGGGAGCGGAAAGAAATACAAAAAGTGCCATCTGTCGCAGGACGACGAAGCCCGGCGAACAAGAGCGGCTCCCACTCCGTGGAAACACGCTGACATCGTTTTTAAGACGCCAGCACAGATCGAGGGCATCTACCATGCCTGCCAGCTCACGAAGGAGATCCTCGACTTGGTGGGAGAACGCATCGGAGCTGGAGTGACCACAGCCGAAATCAACCGGTGGGTCCACGAAGAGACCCTGGCCCGCAACGCCATCCCAGCGCCCTTGAACTACAAGGGCTTTCCCAAGAGTGTCTGCACCTCCATCAACAGCGTCATCTGCCATGGGATCCCCGACGGGACACTCCTTGAGGATGGCGATATCATCAATGTCGATGTCACGACCATCGCCGATGGATACTACGGAGATGCCAGCCGGATGTTCCTCATCGGGGAAGTCTCCAAAGCCGCCAAACAGCTTGTGGCCACGGCGAAAGACTGCCTGGAAATCGGTATTCTCCAGGTTCGACCCGGCGCAACGGTGGGCGATATCGGCTACGCGATCCAGCGGCATGCGGAGAAACTCGGGTACACGGTCGTAAGGGAGTTTACAGGGCATGGCATCGGCATCTCCTTCCACGAAGCGCCCGTGATACTCCACTACGGCAAACGGGGGAAAGGGATGCCGCTACTGCCCAACATGACCTTCACCATCGAACCGATGATCAACGCCGGACGCCGTGAATGCCAGATTCTCTCCGACGGCTGGACTGCCGTCACACGGGACGGCAGCCTGTCGGCGCAGTGGGAGCACACGCTGCTGGTGACGGAGACAGGGGTGGAGATCCTCACGGCGTAGGCGGCGCACACACCGGATTGCGCATCACCTCGTTCGGCGAAGGTTCGGGATTTTCGGGTGGGCCTTCCGGCCTGCATGCCGGTGTCCCGCCTTGGGTGGATACCGGCGTTTCTCGCGGGCACGGCGTGCCGCGCTCCTACGGGGAGAGGGCGGTTCACGGATCGCACGGCTCTACCTGGACTGCGGTGCCGTAGGCCAGGATCTCCGACGCTCCCGCCATGACCATGGAGGTCATAAACCGGACACCAATGATGGCGTTGGCGCCCAGGCCCCGCGCCTCGTCCACCATGCGGTCCAATGCCTGTTCCCTGGATTCCCCCATGAGCTTCGTGTATTCCTTGATCTCGCCGCCGGCAATGTTCCGGAAAGCGGCCATGATATCCTTGCCGACGTGACGGGCCCGGATGGTGTTGCCCCGAACAAGTCCCAGGACCTTGGTGATCCTCTTGCCAGCAATCTGGTTTGTTGTGATGACGATCATTTTTCTACTCCTTGGTATTTGTCGATCTTCGCCTCTACGACTCTCTCTCTGACGATAGAGTAGAGCAGGAAAGAAAGGCCCAGGAAGAGGCTGCCGCCGCCGATTTTGACGATGATAGGCGAGGACGGGTCCCGAAGGAAATCTAGGATTCCCCAGACCCCGAGGATGAGGATGCCCACCCCCAGGAAGCTCCAGCCCACTCCATTTCTCAGGCGGGAAGAGATGGCGAGCCAGCGCGCTTCCCACTCTTCCTCCGATGGGGCGTCGGGACTCAATTGTTTCGCCGCCTCTCTGAGGGCCTTGTATTCTTCCATGGCCTTCCGGGAAGCAGGATCTTCTTCCAGCATCAATCTGACTCTTTGTGCTTCTTGTTGCGTGAGTTCGCCATCGACGTAGGCAGAAAGCAAGCTTTCTTTTTTGTCCATCTTCATAACCAATCCTCCAGCATCAAGCGCAACTTGCGCCTTGCGTAGAAAAGTCTGGACATGACCGTGCCCTTGGCCACGCCCAGGACGTGTGCGATCTCTTCGTAGGTCAAGGATTGCCCCTCGCGGAGCAAGAAGACCTCCCGCTGCTCTGGATTGAGGCCATCCAACGCCCACCGGAGCCTCTGGGAGAGTTCCATTCCCCGCATTTTTTCTTCGGGATTCCCCGTGAATTGTGGATCGGGCTGTTCTTTCGCATGGGTGCCGAGCCGTTCTTCACTCCGTCTTTGGCGGCGGCGAAGCAGATCGATGGCGGAGTTCCGGACGATCCTCAAGAGCCAGGGGGAGAAGGGCCGCCTGGTGTCGTATTTTCCAAGAGAGCGAAATGCCTTCAGGAACCCGTCCTGACAGGCGTCGAGAGCATCTTCGCGATGCCTGAGAACCCCCATGGCTACCTGAAAAGCGCTCTGGCGGTGCCGTTGGAAGAGAGTGCGAAATCCTTGGGAATCGCCTTGAAGACAGGATTGGACGAGTTGAGTGTCCTCCGCTGCCGGGGTCGAGAGTCGAGTCGTGGAAAGCGACAGGGCATCGATTCCAGTCATCTTCGACCTCCTTTTTTTTGAGACTCGGTGACGCCTTTCATTAGATCTTACGATTTTTTGCGTGGAGTTATTCAAAATGGGGTCGAACTTGACCGGAAACCGAAAAACTATTAGGAAGCTCGGGAACTTCTTTTTTATTGTCACGAAAACAGCAAGTTTTCCATCTTATGAAGCAAGTCGGTCTCACTCTTGTCATGACACCGGCCGGAAGGCTGGTTCCAGTGGAAGCTTCCGAAGCGCCGCCCATCGCCAGCGACGTTGCTCAACGACTGTTCGGCGCATTTTCGAGGGGCACGGGAGAAGGACTTTTGCAGCTTGGCGCGGGCGAAGTAGCGACGCCTCTTCCGGCGGTTTTCGTCTATTGGCGGGAACTGGGAACGCTTTATATGACCGCGGTTTGCACTCATGGCCAGGAAGAGGAACCGCACGGGGAGAGAGCGAGTCTTCCGCCACCGGAGGAGGAATTGGCGGTTTTGGCGGAAGCGCCTCCACTGATGAAGGGCGCCGAGTATCTGACCCTCGATCTTTTATTCAGGCTTTGGGACGAGCTCCATTGGTCGTTCCACGGGCGGTTGCGGGACTCTGGCAAATCTTTGCAGGAGCTTCTGCAGGAACTGAATCCGGCCTGGAACCTTGTGGGTCGCGTTCATTTTCATTTGGCGGAGAACCGGCGAGACCCGGACTACCCCTTCGCCTTTCTGGCGACCTATACGAGCCGCATGGCTGCTCATGCCAGGCCCAGGCACTCCCCGTTGGGGCAGGCGCTTCGGGAGTATGCCGGCACGGCGAACAAGCAGCAGCTTCTCTCGCTTCTGACGCCGGTTCAGAAGGCGGCCCAGGCGTGTGATTGGCTGGCGGAAATGGTGGACTCGTCGGAGATTTTCCATCCTCTCCGATGGACCCCGCCGGAGGCATTCCGTTTTTTGAACGATCTTCCGAAGCTGGAGGCGGCTGGCGTCGTGGTTCGAGTCCCTGGAACCTGGAAGGCGAAACATCCTTCTAAGCCCATGGTCATGGGAACGGTTGGGGAGAACAAGCCTTCTCGGCTTGGGGCGGATTCGCTGCTCAATTTCCGGATGCAAGTCACTCTGGACGGCGAAGAGCTTACCGAACAAGAGATCCAGGCACTCCTACAGGAAACCTCGGGGCTGGTCTTGCTCCGGGGAAAGTGGATTGAAATTGATCCCGAGAAACTCAAGAAGATGCTGGACGAGCTCCGCAGTGTGCAGAAACTGGCGGACAAGCGGGGGCTGACCTTTGCCGAAGGAATGCGACTTCTGTCCGGAACTACCGCGGTGGAGGAGCTCGGGGAAGAGGAGTCAGCAGCGGATTGGTCCAAAATCGTGGCGGGCCCGTGGCTGGCCAAGATGCTTCGGGACCTGCGAAGCCCCGAGGGGTTGGCGGTGATTCGGCCGGGGAAAGCCGTGAAGACGAAGCTCCGGCCCTACCAGCAGGTGGGGGTCCGGTGGCTCAGGCTTCTGTCCGAGCTTGGTCTTGGCGCCTGTCTTGCCGATGACATGGGGCTTGGCAAGACGATCCAAGTCTTGGCTCTGTTGGTCATCCTGAAGCGGAAGAAGAATGTGGAACGCCGTCCCAGCCTTCTCTTGGCCCCCGCTTCTTTGTTGGCGAACTGGGCGGCGGAGGTTGAGCGGTTCACGCCCAGCCTCAAGATTCTGCTGGCCCACGGTTCGGCGATGCCTCGTACGGAGCTGAAGACATTGACGGAAAAAAGGCTGAAAAAAGTCGATCTTGTCATCACGAGCTACGGCTCGTTGCTCCGGCTTCCCTGGCTGGAGGAGACAGCGTGGCGGCTTGTGATCCTGGACGAGGCGCAGGCCATCAAGAATCCGGGCGCGAAACAGACACGGGCCGCCAAGAAGCTGACGGCCTGGACAAGGATCGCCCTCACGGGGACGCCTGTGGAAAACCGGCTGTCGGATCTCTGGTCGATCTTCGATTTCCTGAATCCGGGGCTCCTGGGCTCCAACCGAGAGTTCACAGAATTCGTTAAGCGCCTGGACGAGAGGGAGCACAACCCTTACGCGCCTCTCCGAAGGCTGGTGCGGCCGTACATTCTCCGGCGGCTGAATACCGATCCCAAGGTGATTTCGGACTTGCCGGAGAAGACGGAGCTCAAGGCCTATTGCCACTTGAGCCGGACCCAAGCGGCCCTGTACCAGCAATCCGTGGACGAGCTGCGGGACGGGCTGGACGACGTGGACGGGATCCAGCGACGCGGCATTATTCTCTCCTTCCTTTTGCGGTTCAAACAGATCTGCAACCATCCCTCGCAGTGGCTGGGGGACAGCGGTTGGGCCGAAAAGGAGAGCGGGAAAATGCAGAGGCTCCGCCAGATCGTGGAGGTCCTTGCCGAGCGGCAAGAAAAAGCCCTGATTTTTACTCAGTTTCGCCAAGTGATGGAACCGCTGGCGGCCTTCCTTGGGAAGCTGTTCGGTCGCCCGGGACTGATGCTCCACGGAGGGACTCCGGTCAAGAAGCGAAAAGAGTTGGTCCGCCGGCTCCAGGAGGGCGAGGCCCCTTTCTTCTTGCTCTCTCTCAAGGCCGGCGGCTCGGGGTTGAACCTCACGGCCGCATCCCACGTCATCCATTTCGACAGGTGGTGGAACCCGGCGGTGGAGAACCAGGCAACGGATCGGGCTTTCAGGATCGGGCAGCACAAAAACGTCCTGGTCCACAAGTTTATCTGCCGCGGTACCATTGAAGAGAAGATCGATCAGCTCATCGACGACAAGCGCAAGATTTCCACGGAGATCCTCGAAGCGGGCGGCAACCAGCTATTGACGGAAATGCCCAATGACGAACTCCTTCAACTGGTCGCTCTTGACCTCCGAGCGGCTTCCCAGGAGGGTTAAGCAAGATGTCTTACTACGAATATGGCTACTACCCCCGGTACGTCAGCGTCGCGGAACGGCGGCACAAGGCGGAGAAACAGCGAAAGAAACTGGAAAAAAAAGGGCGCAAGCTGTCGCCCATCGAGATCGAGGGACGGGGAATTGCAAAGACTTTCTGGGGAAAGTCCTGGTGCGGAAACCTCGAACGCTATGCCGACTACGAGAACCGCATCGGCCGGGGCCGCTCCTACGTTCGCCACGGCTCGGTCATCGACCTCGAGATCGAGGTCTGCCGGGTCAAGGCTCTGGTGGCCGGACGCAAGCTCTACACTGTGGAAATCGAGATCGAGGCCGTCCCTAAAAAGCGCTGGAAGTCGATATGCAAAGACTGCTCCGGATCCATCGACTCCTTGGTGGACCTCTTGAAGGGTCGATTGGACAAGAGCGTCATGGACCGGCTCTGCCGCCAAAAGAGCGGCCTCTTCCCGGCGCCAGCCGAAATCTCCTTCGACTGTAGCTGCCCCGACTGGGCCTCCATGTGCAAACATGTCGCCGCTGTTCTGTATGGAATCGGCGCACGGCTGGACCATGACCCCGAACTCCTCTTCCTGCTCCGGGATGTGGATCAAAGCGAGATTTTGGCAAACGCGGGGACGGATCTGTCTCTGGGAGGCGAGAGCATCGAGCAAGAGAAGGTTCTGGAGGGGAATGACTTGGCTGACCTCTTCGATATCGACATCGCGGTGGAACCCGATCCGCCCAAACCGACGAAGCGCAAACGCGCCTCCAGGGTCAAGACCGCCACGGCAAAGGCAGTGCGTTCCCCGGCGAAGCCGGCGGCAAGAAAGACCAGCGTTCGAAGCAAAAAAACGGCAATTGCCTCCAAGAAGACCACCAGCACCAAAGCCAAGAGCGCCACAAGGTCTAAGGCACGCACCTCCGCCAAAAAGCCGGCGGGCACCAAGGCCAGGGCACGCACACCCGCTCCTCGCAAAGCCCGCGTTCCGGTGGCACGGGCTGGCACGACCATCAAGAGGGCTACCGCGAGCCCACGTCGCCCCAAGACCACCAGCACCACCCCGGCTCCGGACAAACAAGCCGGGAGAATCCAGACCGAAGCGCTCTTGGCAGCCGTCATTCGCCTCCAGGGGAGAAGTGGCGTCACCGCGGCCAGACTTGCCAAAGACCTCGGAGTCTCCGCGAGCACCATGAACAAGATGATCGCGACGCTGGTGAAAAACGACCTGCTACGGCAAGCCGAAACGAGGCCGAAAAGCTACCGCTTCGCATTTTGACCTGTTTCAGGGCGGCTTCCAGGCCGCCCGTGTTCATCGGCGACCACCAATTGAGCGGTAACCTTGAGGATCGGGTTTTAGGGCAGTAGGCCTGTTCGAACGGGGTGACAGGGGAGGGGCGGCGGACGGACTGCCGCCGACCCGACCGGACCCCAACCAGAAGCGAGAGGCGTGGTTTTCAGGGCCTCGGTCATGGTACCGGCCACGGTTCAGATTTCAGACGCCGCCCCGGGGCTTCCAGCCCTGGAACCCGGCGGAGGCTCCGCCTCCGGACCTCCGCTGGGAGCGCCGCTCCCAGACCCACGCCAGGGAGCCAGCTCCC
>JAJRTK010000534.1 GCA_024278345.1 bacterium
CGTGGACTTGTCAACCGGATCTGATAGGTCCCCCCTACTCGCTCCGTCTCTGGCTCGCTTGTACTGAGGGCATGCACTCGCTTCTCCGCCTCCCTCTTGAGCTTCCGCAGCCTCAAAAGCTCGTGGCATATCACCTGCACCACCGGCTGTTCGCCCTTGCTCGCCACCACTCCTGTACTGATGGCTGACGACGCTATCACACCCTCAATCTTTGCCTGCGAAAGCCCTGCTCCTCCTGCTTTTCGCATCAGCTTGGCCGCGCATTCCTTCTCCTTGGCTACCTCCCGGGCACTCCCATAGTGGCAAAGTGGCTCAAGCTGCGCTACTGACCCAAACTTGAGGAGTCGCTCCAGCTCCGGTCGGTACGTCGCCAACTTACCTTCCAGACGACCCAACAGGTTTTGGTACATCTGAGCATACATACTCATCTCCTCGATCGAGGCCCGGAGCTCAGGATCCACCTCTGGCCGCAACGGCCACTTCTCTGACCGGCCCATGAGGCTCTTCTCTTTCCGGTCCCGTGCATATCCTCAAGCCCGGCATTCCTTGGCTCTCGCGAGGATTGATCGACGCGGGAAGGTGAAGCCCGAGGGCTCGCCGCAGGGGCAGGGGGTGGTGACGGGCGAGTGGCGGCGGACGGATTGCCGCCGATGCGAGCGGAACGCAAGACAAAAAAAAGGCATTCCGAAAGAAGAGTCGTTTCTGCTTCTGCTTGCCAGATTTCCCTGAAAAGCTCTATGAAGGTGTCTGGGGCTTGGCCTTGGAATGGGGTATGCAGATGGAAACCTGGAGGACACCACTGTGAGTGCAAGGGTAAGAATTGGCAACGGTCAGGGTTTCTGGGGTGACAGCATTGATGCTCCGGTGGAGCTCATTGAAGGCGGCCCCATCGACTATGTGGGGCTCGATTATCTGGCGGAAGTCACCCTTTCCATCATGATGAATCAGAAGCTCAAGGATCCTTCCAAGGGTTATGCTCGGGATTTTCTGGAGCTTGTCCGGCGAGTCTTGCCCACGCTGGTGGAGAAAAATATCCGGATCATCACCAATGCCGGCGGCCTCAACCCCGAGGCTTGCCGGGAAGGCGTTTTCTCAGTGGCACGCGATCTTGGGATCAGCGGGTTCCGTGTGGCGACGGTGGTTGGCGACGATCTCATGGGGCGGATGGACGATCTTTTGGAGGCGGGCCACGAGCTAAGAAACATGGATACGGGGGAGCCGATCCGGGCGGTGCGAAACGCGGTGAGCTCGGCCAATGCATACATTGGCGCACGTCCCATCGTAGAGGCCCTGGAGCAGGATGCGTTGATCGTCCTCACCGGGCGCTCCACGGATACGGCTCTGACGTTGGCTCCGTTTGTCCACGAGCTCAAGATTCCGTGGGACGACTGGGACCGTTTGGCGGCTGGGACGATTGCCGGGCATATCCTGGAGTGCGGAGGTCAAGCGACGGGCGGGAATTACACTCACTGGCGGGATGTTCCGGAGATGGATCGTCTGGGCTATCCCATCGTAGAGATGTGGGAGGACGGGAGTTTCGTCGTGACGAAGCATGAAGGCACGGGCGGTCTGGTGAGCGTCGGCACGGTGAGCGAGCAGCTCGTCTATGAGATGGGTGATCCAAGCTCGTATATTACGCCGGATGTGGTGGCCCACTTCGACACGATCCATCTGGCGCGGGAAGGGCCAAACCGGGTGCTGGTCTTTGGCATCAAGGGCTCGCCCCGGACGGGCACGCTCAAGGTGTCGGCCTCCTATCTGAAGGGGTTCAAGGCCGCGGGTCAGTTGACGGTGGTGGGTCCGGACGCTCTGGAAAAGGCGGCGTTCGCCGCGGATCTGGTGTGGAAACGTCTGGAGCGGGCGGGAGTGACTTTCGCCCGTGAAGATCGTTCCGTGGAGTTTCTGGGGTACAATTCTTGTCTGGAAGGGATACCCATAGAGAAGGTGCGTCCCCACGAGGTTGTCCTCCGCATCGCCGTCCGAGACGCCGATTATGAGAAAGTGGCCCGTTTCGGGAAGGAGATCGCGCCATTGGTGACGACGGGTCCGCCGGGGGTTACCGGGTTTGCTGGCGGTCGGCCCAAGCCATCGCCCGTGGTGGCTTATTGGCCGGCGCTCCTGCCGCGAGAAGAAGTGGAGCCGCGGCTCCGCGTTCACGTTGAATCGATTTGACATGGTTGTTCCGAAAAACTTGAGGATCGTATGAAGCTTCCACTCCGAAAACTGGCCCACGCCCGGTCCGGCGACAAGGGAGATGGCTCCAATGTGGGACTCATCGCCCAGAGCGCCGAGGCATGGACGATCATCCAAGAACAGGTGACGGCTCCGGCGGTGAAAGCACATTTTGCCTCCATCTGCCGGGGTTCCGTCCTTCGTTACGAGATCCCCACTCTCCGCGCTTTGAACTTCATTCTGAAAGATTCTTTGGGCGGCGGAGGCACCGAAAGCCTAAAGACCGATGCTCAGGGAAAAGCCCATGGCCAGCTTCTTCTGTACATGGAAGTGGAGGTTCCTGACGACTCCCCCATCCACGGAGTAGAATCCGAAGGTTCCCAAGGCACCTGACCCGAGAGGACGAGATGAAACCCGAAGACCGAGAACGCATCGTTAGCGACGTGGTCGGTCGGATCCTCGACCGCGAAATGCGGCTGGCGGCCGATGATCCTTCCCGCCTGGAAGAAGTCATCGCAGAAACCATCTACCATGAGCTGGCGCGGCTCAAGCGAGAGAAGTCCACGCCGGAAACAGCCAAGGAGACGGCCACGCTCAAGAAGCTCCGAGGCCGGCTGCTGCGCGTCTCTGAAACGGAAAAACGAGACATCCTCAAGGGGATGATCCGCCGGTTCGTCAACGAGGTTCTGGGCAACTTTTCGCCTAGGGTGTACCAGCTTAGCACACGGGTGATCCCCGCGGGGCTGAGCCTTCTTCTCAACGCCCTCAGCCCCAAGCGGATGCTGTCAAATCTGCCGCATCTGCCGGACTTTCAGGAGCAGATTCGCCTCAAGGGCGAAATTGCGCAGATTCGTTCTCTCATGGACAAGGGCACTCTGATCCTGACGCCGACTCACTCGAGTAATCTTGATTCCCTTGTGGTGGGCTATTCGCTCTTCGCTTTGGGGCTGCCGCCCTTCGTCTACGGCGCTGGACTAAACCTCTTCGCGAACCCGTTCCTGTCGTTCTTCATGAACAACCTTGGCGCATACAAGGTAGACCGAAAGAAAAAGGCACCTCTTTACAAGGAAGTCCTCAAGGAATATTCAACCTGCTCGTTGGAGCTTGGCTACCCGAACCTCTTCTTTCCTGGCGGCACGCGCTCCCGGAGCGGAGCCGTGGAGCAAAAGCTGAAGCTGGGCCTTCTGGGGTGTGGTCTCCGGGCCTACATCAACAATCTCCGTGCAGGCAAGGCGAAACCTCGCGTCTATATCGTTCCCTGCACGCTCTCTTACGAGATGGTTCTGGAGGCTGAAACCCTCGTCGATGACTTTTTGAAGGAGAAGGGGAAGAACCGCTATATTATCACGGATGACGAGTTTTCCCGGCCGCGGAAGGTTCTGAACTTTATTCAGTCACTCTTTGCATTGGACAGCCATATCGAGATCACTTTCTCCACGGCTCTCGATCCCCTGGGAAATCGGGTGGACATGCAGGGCAACTCTCTCGATCCAAAGGGGCGGCCCATCGATCTGGCCCGTTTCGTCCATGACCTCGATGGCAAACCGGCGACGTCAGCTCAGCGGGATCGAGAGTATACACGGGAGCTTGGAGAAGCCGTCGCCCAAGCCTATCTCCGTGACAATGTTCTGATGTCGACGCATCTGGCTGCTTACGCGACTTTTTCCGTGCTGGTGGAGATCAACGATCAACTCAGTCTTTTCAAGCTACTCCGAACCGGTGGAATCTACGAAAGCGTTCCCGTGGCGGACGTGGTTTCTCGCCTCAAGTCGCTCCTCCAGGTGGTGGAAGATCTCATGGCCAGGGGCCGGGTCCGCCTTGACGAAGATCTTGACGGACTGCCCGCGGAGGACATTCTGGCGCTTGCTCTAAAGTATTTCGGCTCCTACTATTCTGGCAATCCGGCTATCGAGCGGAAGGGCAACCGCCTCTTCGCCCGCCAGATGAACCTTCTTTACTATTACTCCAACCGATTGCAGGGGTACGGTATCAACTCTCTTCTTGAGAGAAGAAACGAGGTGGGAGCACCATGAAAAGAGTCGGCGTCATCGGAGGGGGTAGCTGGGGCACCTCCATCGCGAATATTTTGGGCCTCAATGGATTCGAAGCTCTGCTCTATGTACGGAATCCCGAGCAGCGGCAAGAGATCAACGAAGAGCACCAGAACTCCCGGTACCTTCGGGGATTCGACCTTTCGCCCAAGGTCCGGGCCGTGGAAACCGTGGAAGAGGCAGCCCGCAATTCCAAGCTCATCATCATGGTGGTGCCGACGAAGGTCTTTCGGCCCGTGGCGCGGGAATTGGGTGAGTACGTCCAGGGGGATCAGATGATCCTCAGCGCTTCCAAGGGGTTCGAGCTCAGCACCTTCAAGAGGATGACCCAGATTCTTCGGGAAGAGACCTGTTGCCGAAAGATCGGCGCTCTTTCCGGCCCCAATCTGGCCAAGGAGATCATGCAGGGTCAACCCTGTGCCACAGTGGTGGCGTCCCGGTATGAGGAGGTGGCTCAGGCCGGAGCCCGGGTGCTTCACTCGTCGCGGTGCCGGGTCTACCTCAACGATGATCTCGTTGGCGTCGAAGTGGGCGGCGCCATGAAGAACATTTACGCCATTGCGGCAGGCATCCTGTCCGGCTTGGGGCTTGGGGCAAACACCCAGGCCATGATGGTGACCCGGGGCCTTGCCGAGATGAGGCGGGTGGGACAGAGGCTCGGCGCTGTCAAGGAGACCTTCATGGGACTAGCGGGAATCGGCGATCTCATGGTGACTTGCGGGAGCGCCCTGAGCCGGAACTTTCGGGTCGGCCTTGGGCTGGGAAAAGGCCAGACTCTGGAGGAGGTCCTGGATTCCCTGGGCATGGTGGCGGAGGGCGTCCGAACCACCAAAGCGGTCCATCTCTATGCAAAACAAGAGAAAATCTACGTTCCCATCGCAGAGGCCATGCACCGCGTGCTCCACGAAGGCATGGCCATTAGTGAGGTCGTGGGCGATCTGATGAAGCGCCGGGCCAGATACGAAGTGGACGACATCGCCTGATCTTGATCACCATGCCCGGTCGCTGTTCTCGGCGCTGATGCTTGCACGCCATTGCCACCTACCTTCGCTCAACGAGGAAGAGCTGTTCCGTGACATGAATCGACCGGTTGTTGAAGTTTCGACTACCCCGGAATGCGTTGTACGGCACTTCGAACGTCTCAACAGACCCAAAACTCCCAAGAAGAGACCGCATCCGCACGGGCGATATGAAGCCCTCGTTGTTGAAGGAGATCAACAGGAACGACGCGTCGAGAGATTCCAGCAAGTCACGGAGCAACGGCAAGGCCCGCGCCCGCACGTTGTAGCCTGATCGCCGCCAGTCCGCGGGTATCCCGGAAACGCGGCTGATGTGGTTTGGCCGCTCATAGTGAATCAGCAAGTTCAGCATGAAGTAGTTCGATCCATACGGATGCTGATTGTAGGGCGGATCAATGTAGGCTAGATCGAGCCCTCTTAGCTGCTTGGCGAGCTTGTTCGCGTCTTCTTCGTGGACTTCGTGCTCGCATTCAAAGTTGCTCAGGACAGGGACCTCAAGCCTGATCTCACCAAGGATACGCTTCAGTGCATCGGAGCCACTTCCGCCAAACTGACCCACTCCTGTCGCACGATTCTTGTAGAAACCCTTGAAGACCCCGGCTGTGTTTGCGTGAATGGAGGCCTGACTCAGAAGCGGAGCCAAGAGTAAGTCTCTCATCTCGCGGGGTACCGTGTCGATGAGGCGCCGATAGTTGTCCAAGCGTCGCGCATTGGTCTTCGTGTAGAAGACTCGGTCGTCCTTCGTGATCCGGTTCTCGTCTCGTGGCGCGTAGAGTTCTTCAATGAACCCGATCGGCAGAGGTTCCGTCAGAACGCACGCATTGAAGTCAGAGACGATCTGAGAGAGGAAGTGGAGATCGACCGTCGTTCGATTTCTCAGGTAGCAACGTGCCATGACTGCCGCGTAGCTCTCAAGGTCGTTGCTGATCACCAGGGAGGAGTAGGCCTTTAAGAACCGAGATACGACGCCGGAGCCGCTGAACGCGTCCAAGACGACGAGTCGTGGCTTGCGGAGGCGGCGCTTGATCAGCTCCACGGCCTCACCGATGTGGGCTAGAAGGGCGCGCTTGTTCCCGATGTAGGTCAGCAGTTGCTGGGACAGGTAACGCGGATTCTCGGCCATCGGGTCGTCTGCCCAAAGGGCCAACTGGCGTGCTTCGCCCGCCGCAAGGTGCCGTTCTTCGTGTTCCGCCACTTTCCAGTCCCTCCATTTCGGCACTTGGCGTCGAACATCCCTCGCCATGGCCTGCATCCGCGGGTCGCCCTGGCGCCACGGCAGACTGCCTGGCAATCCGTCATGGGAGCTACGGGAGCAAACGGCAAGATCATCCGGACCCAGGTCGTCGATTCTTGGGCGCAAAGCGGGTTAGAACGAAGTGAACGAGGCCCGGAAGGTGCCGCCCGAACCAAGCTGCCACGCGGCCGTGGAGAGTGAACTGGTATTCCCGTTTTCGCCGGGCAATGGCCTTCACCATGACCTTGGCGGCTTTGTCCGCCGGCCACATGAGCTTGGCCGGCCGCTTGTCCGTCCGATCCGGGTGGAACCGCCCCCGGTTGTCTACCTGTGCGATCTCGCTCTGGACAAAACCCGGGTGAAGGAGAGAACAACTGACACCTGTGCCGTGAAGCTCCTGGGAGAGCGCGAGTCCAATGGCCCGTAGAGCATACTTCGACGCGCAATAGGCCGAGCTCCCGGCTATACTGATATGGCCCATGACGCTAGCTACCAGAGCCAGGCGGCCGGAGGATCTCCGAAGATGGGGCAGCGCATGGCGGGCCGTGCTCACGGCGCCGAAGAGATTGACCCCGAATTGCAGGCGCCATTCCGCATCAGTGAGCTTCTCGAAAGGGCCGCTCACGCCCATGCCTGCGTTCGCCACGACGACATCCAGCCGGCCGAACTCTTTGACGATGCGGGTGACCGCATCATCCACGGCACGATCATCCGTGACATCACAGGGAACAGCGAGCCCCTTCTTGCCGGAAGCCTCGATCTCAGAAACGACGGCGGAGAGCTTGTCAGAACGGCGCCCGCTAACGGCGACATGGGCCCCCTGAGCCGCAAACTCCAAAGCCAATGCGCGACCGATACCGCTGCCTCCGCCAGTGATCCAAACGATTTTATCGTTGAAGATTCCCATACTCTGGTTCTCTCCTAAGATTCCTGCTCGCTGCCCCAAGGAGCAGAAGGCCCCCCTGTCAGGAAGATTCTTTGATCCCGGCCAACTCCAAGAAGAAAGTGTAAATGAAGGCGGTGGATTCATGGTATTTGTAGCGGCCCGTGGCGCCTGCATGGCCGGCCCCCATCTCCGTTTTGAGGAGCAAGCGGTTGGAATCCGTCTTCATGGTTCGAAGGCGAGCGACATATTTCGCCGGCTCCCAGTACTGCACCTGGGAATCGTGGAGACCGGCGGTCACAAGGACGTTCGGATAGTCTTTACTCTCGATGTTGTCGTAGGGCGAATAGCGGGACATCACCTGGTAGAAAGCCGAATCCCGCGGATCCCCCCACTCGTCGTATTCCGCCGTCGTCAGGGGGAGAGTCTCGTCCAGCATTGTCGTCAGAACATCCACGAAAGGCACGCCAAGATGCACGCCCTTGAACAACTGGGGGGCCATGTTGGTCACGCCTCCCATGAGAAGGCCGCCAGCGCTCCGGCCGTCGGCGAACAGTCTGTCCGGAGCCGTATAGTCTCCATCAATCAAATGGCGGGCGCAATCGATGAAGTCGCTGAAGCTGTTGATCTTTTCTAGGAGCTTCCCTTGTTCGTACCACCGGCGACCTAGTTCTTGCCCGCCCCGAACGTGGGCGATGGCATAGGCAAACCCGCGGTCGAGAAGGCTGATGAGGGAAAGCTCGAATTCAGGATCGATATTCACGCCGTACGCGCCATACCCATAAAGAAGCAACGGACAGGAGCCATCCTTGTGGAAATCCCGACGATAGACGATGGAAATGGGAACCTTCGTGCCATCGCGGGCGGTGGCCCAAAGCCGTTCCGTCCGATAATCTCCCGGTTCGAAGCCACCCATGATTTTCCGCCGCTTCAGGAGCGTCTTCTGGCGGCTGTTCATGTCGTAATCGTAGATGGTTCGAGGTGTCGTGAGGGAAGTGTACCGAAACCGGAACGATGAGCTATCGGCCTCGACGTTGGCGCCAAAGGTTACAGTATAGGCCGGCTCATGGAGCTCCAAGCGATGCTCCTCACCACCGTCCCAGGGATGGATGAGGAACCCGGTCAACCCGTTCTTTCGCTCCTGGACCACCAGGAAGTTTTGGAAAACGGTGAAGGCCTCAAGGAAGACCTCCTCCCGGTGTGGAATGACTTCCGCCCATCGGGAGGGATCCCGGGCGATCTCTTGTACCTCCATCATCCGGAAGTTCTTGGCCTTGAAATTCGTACGGACGACGAACCTTTCTCCAATGTGATCAAGGAAATATTCGTGGTTGCGGCAGCGCTTCATGAAAATCTTTGGTGAAGCCCCGGGGTCATCGGCATCCAGAAGCCACGCCTCAGAAGAAACTGTCTGGCTGGAGTGGATGATGACGAATCGCTTCGATTTGGATCGATAGACGCCTACGTTGAAAGTCTCATCCAGTTCCTCGAAGACCAGGTCGTCATCGGCGGGTGCGCTCCCCACGCGGTGACGCCAGATTTGGTGGTATCGAAGGGTCTGTGGGTGCTTGCGAACATAGTAAAAAGTCCGGCCATCGTTGGCCCAGGCAACGGCTTCGCCGCAACCGGTGAGGCACTTATCCAGGACCTTCCCCGTCGCCGCCTCGACAATCCGGATCCCGTGGAGCCGTCTGCCCACCATGTCCACGGTGTAGGCAAAAAGCTCGCCCGACGGGCTCGGAAAGATCCCGGCCACGTCACAGAAATCATGGCCTTCCGCCAACACCCGCTGGTCCAACAACACCTCTTCCGGGGCCTCCAGAGAACCGGAGCGCCGGCAAAAGAGGGGGTATTCGCTCCCCTCCTCAAACCGGTCGTAGTAGTAGGCGCTCCCATGGCGGTGTGGAACCGATGCCTCACAGGGATCGATCCGGCGGACGATCTCATTGTAAATCTCTTTCCGCAGACCAGCCGCAGGCGCCATGGCCGCCTGAGCGTAGCGATTTTCCGCTTCGAGATAGGCGATCACCTCGGGGTCTTCGCGATCTCGAAGCCAATAGTAATCATCGCGGCGGACTTTGCCGTGGATCTCCAACAGTTTCGGCCGAGTGGCGGCAACTGGAGGTGATAAAAAATCTGGTTGATGCTGCGAAGCGGACGACTGCTGGTGCATGTTGGGAGTTTCTCCGTGTTGCCTGATATCATGGAACGGTTTGCGGAAGCCGGAAGATGGATTCGCCACCCGGCCAGAGACCGATGGTCCGTTTTATACCACAACCGGTGGATGTTTGGTTCCACGCTTCGCCGCAAACAACGGATTTCGTATCCGTGCAAGGCTGTGGGACAGGTGTCCACCGGAACTCTTGCCCAGGATCGCAACGCCCCCGGCTGGAGCGCATTCCCGCCAAGGGAAGAGAGAAGGAGACACGATGGGAAGGCTGCACCTTGTCGAGCTAGAAGATTATCCTTGGTTCCCGCCGGTGATCCGCGACGGCGCCACTGCATTCCTCCGGGCCATAGGCCGAGTGGCCGGTTACGGCCAGGCCATCGCCCCCATGGTGGCTGACGTACTCCGCAAGACAGGGCACCGCCGAATTATCGACCTCTGCTCCGGCGGCGCCGGCCCGCTTCCCGAGCTTCTCTCCGCCCTGGCCAAAGATGGACTGGAGGTCCGGGCCGTTCTCACGGACAAGTACCCCAACTTTCCCGCCCTGGAACAAGCTGCCTCTGAAAGCGACGGCCGAATCCACTTTTCCACCCAATCCATCGACGCCACCGATGTTCCGCGGAATATGAAGGGGTTCCGGACACTCTTCAACGCCCTCCACCACTTCCCGCCAGAACTGGCCCGAGGTATCCTGGCGGACGCCGTGCGAAAAAGAACCCCCATCGGGGTCTTCGAGATGGTGGAACGGACTGCTTTCTCCATGGGCGGAATCTGCCTCTCCCCCCTTGCCGTCCTGGCCCTCATGCCAACCATCCGCCCCCTCCGGCCGGCCTGGTGGGCACTCACTTACCTCCTCCCCCTCATCCCGGGCCTCATCCTCTTCGACGGACTGGTCTCCTGCGTCCGGGTTTACTCGCCCAAAGAACTCTGGGGCCTTATCCGGAGTATCGACGGCCACGAAACTTTCGAGTGGCGGATCGAGCGTGCGATAGTCTTCCCCATTCCCGGCCGCGCCACCATCCTTCTGGGCATGCCAAAGGAATGACCGGCACTCCTGTGGCGGATGGGGCCCGCGGCACCTTGCCCCCCAACAACTTCCGGCAAACCCGGTGTATGGGATCAAGGCCGTCCCGCGGGTCCAAGGGGCGACCGGCGGGAGCGGCTGCGAGCGACGGGAGCGGAACTCAACCCAATAAAGAGAGAGCTCCGTAACCTCCCGTCCTCGTGAACGCGGCGATTCCGCGGCTACCGATGGACGAACCCTGCTTTGACCCGAGGCCCGTTCTTCAGGAAATTCTCCATCCCGATCCGCATGTCCTCGGTCCGACAGCACTGGGCAAAGAGCTTCGCTTCCAGTTCGATCCCATCCCTCAGAGTGCCCCGGGCCCCCTCCAGGATCGCACGGCAAAGGATCGCGTCGATGGCCTTGGAAAGATGGCCGAGATCCACGGACGGAAGCTCATCTGGCACGTCGGGCAGCGGGCCGGTGGGGATCTTCTTGAGCTCCACCTCGCCCCGGGCCGCCTTCCTTGCCAGCGCCGCGGCCTCGGACAGCAGGTCTCCTTCCACTTCGCCGTCGATGAGGCCCAGCTTCAGCGCTTCCGCCGACGAGATGGGCTTGCCAGTCCGCATCATCCGGGCGGCTGGCTCAAGGCCGATCCACCGTGGCAGACGCTGCGTGCCGCCAGCGCCGGGAATGATCCCCAGGTTCACCTCGGGCTGGCCGGCGAACATCCGAAGCCCCTTCCGCGCCAGCCTCGCGTGGCAGGCCATGGCCAGCTCGTTCCCTCCGCCAAGAGCAAACCCGTTC
>JAJRTK010000535.1 GCA_024278345.1 bacterium
CCTCTTTGCTCGTGCAGGTGAATTCGTGAATGATGATTCATTCTTTTGGAGACTATACCACGCTTTGCCAAAGGACTGTAGCGGTGTTGCAGAACGAGCCCGAAGTGTGGTTCCCTGCGTCGCTGTTCAAGAGCTGCGGCCGCGTCGAGATCCGACCGATTCCAGCGGGAGTCGCCTTGTTCGCCCCGTTTTTCGTTGCGTTCCGTTCGCATCGGCGGCAGTCCGTCCGCCGCTGCTCACCAGGATCCCCCCCTCTTTCCATCGCCAGCCCCGGAGAGCGGGTTTTCCGCCGAGCGCCGGGAGTTCCGAGGGTTTTTCCATGCTTGCCACCGAGAAGAGTTTCGATCCCGTTCCGATGTTGGCCCGCGAACTCGACATCCCCGGCGCGGGAGTCCGTGCGGTCCTGGATTTGCTGGACCAGGGGGGCACCGTTCCGTTCATCGCCCGGTACCGGAAGGAGGCGACGGGGAACCTGGACGAGGTCCAGATCCGGGCCATCGAAGAGCGGCGGGCCAGCCTGGAGGAGTTGGAGAAGCGTCGCCGGACGATCCTTTCGGCCATCGAGAGCCAGGGCAAGCTGACCGACGAACTCAGGTCCCGGATCCTGAGTTGCACGGCTCGGGCCACGCTGGAAGACCTCTATCTTCCCTACCGGCCAAAGCGTCGGACCCGCGGGGCCATCGCCCGTGAGCGGGGACTGGAACCTCTCGCTCTCCGCATATTGGAGCAGCCTGGGGCCGGCGATCCCCAGGGGGAAGCGCGGGCCTTCCTGGACCCGGAGAAGGGTGTGGACGGGGGTGCTGCTGCTTTGGCGGGAGCGCGGGACATCGTGGCGGAAGTGACGGCGGAGACGACGGAGGTTCGGGGGTTCGTCCGCCGGATCACGTCGCGGCAGGGGGTCTTGGTTTCCCGGGTCGTTCCGGAGAAGGCTGGCGAGCGCACGAAGTACGAGCAGTATTACGACTACCGGGAGGCCGTGTCGAGGATCCCGTCGCACCGCTACCTGGCCATGCGTCGTGGGGAGCGGGAGGAGGTTCTTAGCCTCCGCATTGAGGTAGACGGCGAGAAACTGGTTCAGGGTGCTCTCCGGCGGATGGGGCATGCTCCCGGCTCCCCTTTTTCCGGAGAGCTGGATCTCGCTGTGCGGGACAGCGTCAAACGCCTTCTTTCACCCAGTGCCGAAGCCGATGTCAAGGCGACCCTCAAGGAACGCTCCGATGCCGATGCTGTCGATGTTTTCGCCAGTAACTTGGCAAACTTGCTATTGGCTTCGCCCCTTGGCGAAAAGCGGGTGCTGGGGATCGATCCCGGCCTGCGCACTGGTTGCAAGTGCGTGGCCTTGGACGAGACGGGCAAGTTGTTGGAGCATGCGACGTTCTACTTGGCGCAGGGGGATCGGGCGTCCGCGGCGGCGGCGGATCGGTTTCTTGGTTTCGTCGGCAGGCATCGCCCGGTGGTCATCGCCGTGGGGAACGGCACCGGCGGTAGAGAGGCGGAGAAGTTTGCCCGGAAGGTGCTGGCGGATGCCGGGATCGGGGGAATCCCGGTCGTTCCGGTCAACGAGGCCGGCGCCAGTGTTTACAGTGCCTCCGAGCTTGCGCGGGAGGAGTTCCCGGACCTGGACCTGACCTTTCGAGGTGCGGTTTCCATCGGTCGCCGGCTCCAGGATCCCTTGGCGGAGTTGGTGAAGATCGATCCCAAGGCGATTGGGGTGGGTCAGTACCAGCACGATGTCCAGCAGTCCTTGTTGCGGAAGAAGCTGGATGACGTGGTGGAGAGCTGCGTCAACCTGGTGGGCGTGGAGCTGAACACGGCCAGTGCGCCGCTTTTGGCCCGCGTGGCAGGAATCGGTCCGGCCTTGGCCAAGCGGATCGTCCGCCACCGGGAGGAGCGCGGGGCGTTTCGGGATCGCCGGGCGCTCCTGGAGGTGCGGGGCCTGGGTCCCAAGACCTTCGAGCAAGCGGCCGGTTTCCTCCGGGTCCGCGGCAGCCGGAACCCCTTGGACAGGTCGGCGGTGCATCCGGAGCGGTACGAGTTGGTGGAGCGCATGGCCCGGGATATTGGTGTTCGGGTTGACGATCTCGTGGGCAAGTCCGGGCTCGTGAGCAAGATCGATGTTGAGGGCTACATCGGCGGTGATGTGGGAATTCCGACGCTTCGGGACATCTTCGCGGAACTCCAAAAACCGGGTCGCGATCCCCGCAGTACTTTTGCTCCACCGGCCTTCCGGGAGGACGTTCAAACTCTGGAAGACCTCCAAGAGGGGATGGTCCTGGAAGGAGTCGTCACCAACGTGACAAACTTCGGTGCGTTCGTGGATATCGGCGTTCACCAGGATGGCCTCGTCCACATTTCTCAGCTTGCCGACCGGTACATTGCTAACCCCCACGAAGTGGTCAAGGTCGGAGACAAGCTCAAGGTCCGGGTCCTGGCTATCGATCTCCAGCGCAAGCGCGTCTCCCTCAGCGCTCGTTCGGAGCAATCTTTGACAGTGACTCCACTGGGATGATATAAAAAGCGGCTCACTTGTCTTCACAACCGAAATGATGCTGGCTACCGGCCTGTGCAGGTGGCCGTCGGTGTTCAGAGGAAAAATCCGATGTTTGCTGTTGTTCAAGCTGGCGGCCGGCAACTCCAGGTCTCGCCTTCCGATATCGTCCGAGTGGACAAGCTGACCGCGGAAGTCGGCTCCGAAATCTCGCTGGGTCGCGTGCTCTTGCTCAAGACCGACGAGGCGACCCATATTGGGCAGCCCACGGTGGAAAACGCGGAAGTCCGTGCAAAAGTACTCCGCCATGCCCGGGGCAAGAAGATCAAGGTCTTTTTCTTCCGGCGGCGGAAGGACTCGAAAAAGATGAAAGGCCACCGCCAGGACTTTACCGAGCTTCAAGTGGATGCGTTTCTCCTTGACGGCGAGGTCATTGGCCGGAGCGCTTTGGAGGAAGCCGCGAAAGATGTTTCGCCGGCGGTGGAAGAAACTGTAGAGGCGCCGGCGGAAGAAATCCCCTCGGTTGAAGAATCTGTGGCGGAAGAAGTTGTCGCGGTGGCAGTAGAGGCTTCGGAAGAAGAGCCTTCCGTCGAAGAAACCGTGGCCGAAGAAGCTGTCACGGTGGGAGAAGAGGCTTCGGAAGAGCAGCCGGCTGTAGAAGAAGCCGCCTCCGCCGAAGAAGCCCCGGCGGAAGAAGCTGCCTCCGCCGAAGAAGCTGCAGTCGAAGAAGCCGTGGCGGAAGAAGCCCCGGCGGAGCAAGCCGCTTCCGTCGAAGAAACCGTGGCCGAAGAAGCTGTCGCGGTGGGAGAAGAGGCTTCGGGAGAGGCCCCGGCTGTAGAGGCTTCGGAAGAAGCCGCTTCCGTTGGAGAAGCTGTGGTGAAAGATAAACCGTCCGCCGAGCCTGGAGCATCCACTGTTGTCCCGAAAAACGAGGACGCTGCTCCAGAGGCTTCTCCGCAAGCCACCGAGAACCATGACTCCGAGTCAGAGAAGGAGTGAGAAATGGCCCACAAAAAAGGTGTAGGAAGCTCAAGAAATGGCCGCGATTCCAATGCCAAGCGGCTTGGTGTCAAGCGGTTCGACGGCCAGATGGTCCACGCTGGGACGATTCTTGTTCGCCAGCGTGGAACGCGGTTTCATCCCGGGCATAACGTGGGTCGCGGCAGCGACGACACGCTCTTTGCGAAGATCGGGGGCACGGTGCGGTTTTTGAAAAAGCGAAATCGCCGCTTTATTACCATCGAAGCTGTTCAGTCAAGCTCTTGAGGTTGAGTGTATCGTGACTCCAGCATTCCTCGATGAAGCTCGTATATGGATTGAAGGGGGTGCTGGAGGCGCGGGCTGCACAAGTTTTCGCCGGGAGAAGTATGTTCCGCGGGGTGGTCCGGATGGGGGAGATGGGGGTTGCGGGGGCAGTGTTTACCTTGTGGGAAACAGGCACTTTACGAGCCTCCACCATTTTCGGAGGCGCCGTCATTTCCGGGCGGAGCGCGGTCAACACGGCGAGGGTAATAATCGGACGGGCCGCTCGGGCCGCGAACTCGATATCGATGTGCCCTTGGGAACCATCGCTCGGGATGAAGAGGGCAACGTCCTTTGCGAGATCCTCCGGGCGGGCCAGAAAACCATTGTCGCCAAAGGCGCTCGGGGAGGTCGCGGCAACACTCGCTTCAAGACATCGACCAACCGTGTCCCCACCAAGTCAGACAATGGGGAGGCGGGAGAAAGCCGGTGGATCTTCCTTGAGCTCAAGCTCTTGGCGGACGTGGCGATTGTGGGTTTTCCCAACGCGGGCAAATCGACTCTCATCGCTCATATTTCCGCGGCCCGCCCCAAGATTGCGTCTTACCCGTTCACCACGCTGGTGCCCAATCTTGGAGTGGTGGAGGCGCCGGGTCACCAAAGTTTTGTTGTGGCCGATGTCCCAGGCCTCATAGAAGGAGCCAGCGAAGGTCTCGGGATGGGTCACGAATTCTTGCGGCACGTGGAGCGGAGCCGGGTTCTTTTGCATCTTCTGGATGGTTCAGATCTCGCTACCGCCAGTCCCTTGGAAGCCTACCGGGCATTGCGCGGCGAGTTGCGGGCTTATAGTGGAGAGCTTGCCGAAAAAAGGGAGATCGTTGCACTGAACAAAGCAGACCTTCCCATTCCTCAGGCGACAATTGATGCTCTGGAACGGGAGATCGGGCGGATCTACGTGGTCTCGGCGTTCACGGGGCAAGGTTTGGCCGAGCTCGTCCTTGAGATGTGGAAAGCCCTCAGCCAGAAATCTTTTATCGCCCAGTGGTGACCGCTTGACCCCGGCACCGGGTCATCGCCTTCACGATCTGAGTTGAGCACTTGAAGCCGGCTGTTTGCCGGGATCCGGGGAAACTTGCCACCTACTTTTCACGGGTCGGGGGACTTGGTGTGTTCCAGCGGTTCGATGTTTCATTCAGGGTGCGTTGAAGGCCGACTGGCGGCGGCCGGATGGCCGGCGACGGGAGCGGAAGTCAACACTAAGAAGGAACGTCCGTGGTTTGCTTCTTCTTGCGGTTGAAGCATGCTAACATTTGCTCGAAGTGGGCAGGGGCCTCGAAAGGGATCGATCATTCAGAGAATAGGAAGGCAGGCGTGAGCGGATTTCGGGAGAAGGTGAGAGAGGCCAGGGGGTTTGTGGGGGTTCGGATCGGTCTTCTTGGAGGCAGCTTCGATCCGCTGCACATCGGTCACCTGGTTGTGGGTGAGCAAGCGCGTCTTCAGCTTGGTTTGGATCAGGTCGTCCTCATTCCTTCGGCTGTGCCACCCCACAAGACGGTTCGGCAACTGGTTGATCCGCATCACCGGCTTCGAATGGCGGAGCTTGCGGCGGCGCAAAACCCTACGTTTGCCACGGATGACTTCGAGCTGAAGCGGGTGCCCCGGATTTCCTTTACCATCGATACGCTTCGCCACTACCGTGGCAGCTTCGGGAAGAGTGCTTCTCTCTATTTAATCATGGGGATGGATTCCTTCTTGGAAATCGATACGTGGAAGGATTACCATCGGCTTCTTGAGCTGGCTCATTTGATCGTTGCGACTCGGGCGGGCTACGATGCGCGGGATTTAGAAGAGGTCGTTCCTTTGAGCCTCCGTCAACGGATAAGGATACCGTCCGCAGTGGCAAATGGGCCTGGTTCGGGGGACGAGCACGCCGTTTGGTTCATCGAGATTCCGCCTCTTTTTTTGTCGTCCACCGATTTGCGGCGCCGGGTTCGCGATGGCGGTTCCATCCGCTACTTGGTGCCCGACGATGTTTGGCGTTACATTCAAGAGCAAGATCTCTATCGCTGAGATTTCTTCACGGCAGGAGTAAGGAGGCCCTTTTTGGCAGAAACATTCCCCGCCTTGGAACCGGATGATGGTGACGAGATTCAGGACGATGCCTCTTTGGTGATGGCTCGTGTTGTTGTCAGTGCAGCCAGGGAACGCGACGGAGAAGATCTTGTCGTGCTCGACATTTCAAAGATTTCGAGCTTTGCCGATTACTTCGTCTTCATGAGTGCCCAAAACGAAAGGCACGTCAAAGCGCTTGTTGACATCGTTTTAGGCAAAATGCGAGATCTCGGCCACAAGCCACACCATACAGAGGGAGGAGAAGGCAACCGTTGGGTTCTCATCGACTTTGTCGATGTTGTGGTCCATGTCTTTGTTCGTGAGCTCAGGAATTTTTACAATGTCGAGCGGCTTTGGACCGATGCTCCCGAGGTAATGGCGTGATCTTCCAGTTCGCCCAGGAACTTGATGAGTTGGGGCTTGCCACAAACGGTGCCGGCCTGACGATTCGGCAACGTCTTGGCGAGATCCTGGAAGGGCCGCCCTGCTCCGCGTTATTTCTTGGGGAGTGCGGTACTGGGCGGAGCTCCACTCTCGATCTGTTTGTTCGCAAGGCAAAGGCCCACGGTCGTGTGATCTTGCGCCGATGTGGCCGAGCCTGGCTTTGGTCCCATTCTCGCACCGGCAAGCTGGAGACGGAGCTCTGGCCTCTGCTGGCGAGCTTGGAGGCGAAACGGGTTACTCTAGCCGTCGATGATGTGGCCGACACGGAGCCCCGGTTCCAAAGGCAACTTCTGGAGGCGGCTGAACGCGCCCAACGGGGTCAGGCCATCGACTTTCTTGCCACAGCCCATGTCACCTTTCCGCGGTTGGCGGAACAAGGGCTGTTTTCCAAGGTCCTTTTCGACATTTTCGAGGGGTGTACGGTGGAATTGCCTACGCTCCGCGCCCAACCGGAAAACATCGAGCCGTTGGTTCTGCGTCTGGTCCAGAAAATTGCCGGCGGGTTCGCCGTGGCGGCCCCGGGCATTCACCGACAGGCAATGCAGCATCTCCAGGCTTTTAGTTGGCCTGGAAACTTGCGTCAGCTCCGCACTCTTTTGGAGAAGCTGGTTCTCCAGCACTCCGAGGGGGAGATCACCGCTCACGATCTACCCGGATGGCTCCTCAGTGCTGATTCCTTCGGCCTACTCCAGGCGGCACGTGGGCGGATGAGCCTGAGAGAACTGGAGCGTCTCTATATCGGCAGCGTTTTGGCCATGACCAGGGGACACAAGAGCAAGGCCGCCGCGATCCTGGGAATCAACCGAAAAACCCTCGCCTCCAAGATACGGCGTTACAAGATTCCCAGCTAGCTGGAATCGGCTGTCAAGGCGGAGCGCATGATGAATTCTCACAAGGTAGACTGAGCTTGCTCCCAACAATCAACCATTCTTGCAAGGAGACTGCCCGATGTCCGGCCATTCCAAGTGGCACTCCATCAAACACAAGAAAGCCGCTGTCGATGCCAAACGCGGCAAGATCTTCACCAAGATCATCAAGGAATTGACCGTTGCCGCCCGCCTGGGAGGTGGTGACGCCGGCGCCAACCCGCGTCTCCGCACGGCCGTTGATAAAGCGAAATCAGTGAACATGCCCAACGACACCATTGAACGGGCTATCAAAAAGGGGACAGGAGAGCTCGAAGGGGTCAGCTACGAAGAGATGACCTACGAAGGCTATGCCCCAGGCGGCGTTGCCATCATTGCCGAGGTCATGACCGACAATCGGAATCGAACCGTTGGCGAGCTTCGCTACCTTTTCAGCAAATACGGCGGGAATCTTGCCGAAACGAATGCCGTGGCTTGGATGTTTTCCCGTCGAGGCATCATTCTTGTCGCTGGCGAAGGAGTGGATGAAGACGAGCTCATGATGGCCGCCTTGGAGGCTGGAGCCGAGGACGTGTCGTTGGAGGAGGACCTATACGAAGTTGTCACCGAAATCGGCAGTCACACCGCCGTGCGCAGCGCCCTGGAGGAGAATGGGTACAACGTGGAATCTTCGGAGCTCACGCTCATTCCACAAAACACCCTCAAGCTTGAAGGCAAGGAATTGTCAAGGGCGATCAAGCTTATCAATCTCATCGACGATCACGACGATGTGCAGAATTGCTACCATAACCTCGATGCGCCCGCCGAAACGTTCCATGAGGCCTGATGGTGGAAACGACACGCGTCCTGGGCATCGATCCCGGCTTGGCACGAACGGGCTACGGAATCGTCGAGCAGCGGGGAGCCCGGTTAGTGGCTCTCCATTTTGGCTCGGTCAAAACGAGTGCCAAGATTCCCTTGCCGGAGCGGCTCCACGAGATTTACCAAACGCTGGCCGAGGTCATTGCTGAGGCTCGTCCTATGGCGGCTTCCATTGAGGATGTCTTCCATCAGAAGAACTTTCAGTCGGCGGTGAAGATTGCCTATGTTCGGGCTACCGCCATGATCGCCTGCAATCTTGCCGGCATTCCCGTCTTCACTTATTCGCCCAGAGCCATGAAAAAATCCGTGGTCGGGTATGGCAATGCGGAAAAGACCCAAATCCAATCGATGGTCCGGATGCTGCTTCAGCTCCGGGAGCCACCCCGGCCTTTCGATGCGGCCGACGCTCTTGCTTTGGCAATTTGTCACATCAACACGATTCCGCTCCGCGCCAGTCTGGAGGTGAATTCGTGATCGGCCGCCTGACCGGGACCCTTCACTTCGAGAGCGATGGCCGTCTCATCGTCGATGTTCGTGGCGTAGGGTACCTCGTACGGGCTCCGGTTTCCACGACCAAGGTTCTTCAACCGGGCGTCGAGGCAACTCTATTGATCCACACTTCGTGGTCACAGGATCAACTTGCTCTCTACGCCTTTGCTACGGCTGAAGAGCTGCGTCTCTTCCGAGTCCTCATCAAGATCGATCGAGTGGGTCCAAAACTGGCACTCTCGATCCTGGGGTCTCTTGGCCCCAGAGGCTTGGCCCGCGCCGTCCTTTCTAGCGACATCCGGGCCCTGAGCGGCGTGCCGGGCGTGGGCAAGAAAACGGCGCAGCGTCTGCTCTTGGAGCTTGGCAGCCAAATGAACGACGTAACCGAGCTTGCGGCTTTGGCACCCGCCTCCTCGATCGGTTCGCCCGGGAAGGCCGACCACCGAACGGACGCCGTCGATGCCCTGGTGGCGCTGGGTTATTCGCGGACACAGGCATCGGCAAGTGTCGCGGAAATCTGTCGAAGTGACAAGGTCGCCGCCGCCTCTACCCAGGGGCTTCTTACCGCTGCCCTCGCCCGCCTGAGCGGCGTACGGTCCTAGACGAACTCATCCAAGGGAAGCCGCCCCATGCAAGATCCGCTCATCAGCGCTGAAAAGCTCGACGGCGACGAAGAATCGGCGAACATCCGACCATCCTCCCTGGATGACTATATCGGGCAGGCCCACCTGAAGCGGTTGCTGAAGATCTATCTGGGTGCCGCCAAACGGCGCGGCGAGCCCCTGGATCACTGCATGTTCCACGGCCCACCCGGACTCGGGAAGACCTCGCTTGCCTATATCATCGCACACGAAATGGGCGCCGAATTGACGGCGACCCGGGGACCCGCCATCGAGAAAGCCGGGGACCTGGCGGCGATCTTGACCAGCCTCGGCGCCGGAGCCGTCCTCTTCATCGACGAAATCCACCGCCTTCCGCGCATCGTCGAGGAACACCTCTATTCGGCCATGGAGGACTTCGAACTCGACATCGTCATCGGCACCGGCCCGGGAGCCCGGACGATCAAGCTTCCCCTACCGCCCTTCACGTTGATTGGTGCCACAACGCGGTTAGGGCTCCTGAGCTCTCCCCTGCGGGACCGGTTTGGAATCGACCATCGCTTGGAGTTCTATCCGCCGGAAGACCTTGCCCGAATCGTTTTGCGAGCGTCCAAGATCTGGAAGGTCTCCCTCGAGGTGGAAGGGGCCATGGAGATCGGTCGACGGTCCAGGGGCACACCGAGGATCGCCAACCGCCTTCTCCGGCGTCTTCGGGACTTCATTGAGGAGGAGGAAAAGGATTCTCTCACCGATTCCTTGGCATCTCAGTATTTGGAGTTTCTTGGGATCGATGAGCTGGGCTTGGACAAGATGACTCGGCAGATGCTTTTGCTGATGATCGACAGTTTCGGTGGTGGTCCCGTGGGCATCGACACGCTGGCCGCGGCTCTTAGCGAAGAAAAGGAGACCATCGAAGATGTCTACGAACCGTTCCTGCTTCAGCGCGGGCTTCTGATGAAGACTCCCAGGGGGCGGGTTGCCACGGAAGCCTGTTACCGCCATTTCGAGAGGATTCCTCCCAGCAAGGGAGGGCAGCTCAGCCTGCCGGAGGAGGTGACGTAACAAGGGGAAAAGTGCCCTTTCGGTCTTGGAGGGGTGATGTCGGCTTGCCCCATGGCCTTGATTTTGGGTTGGCTTCCGCTCTCATCGTTCGCGGCCGCTCACGCTGCTCGCCTTTTATTGCCCCTCTATCGAGCTCTTTACCCATGATGGGGTATCAACGTAAGCCGGGACACCCGCCAAAACCAAGACGCAACGCGTCGTACATGAATGTGGGTCCAGGGAGCGAGCTCCCTGCCCACTCGTTCCGTAATGGTGGAAGCGATTGAAGAAGAAAGCGTTTCCCTTTTTCGTCAATTGTGTGGAAAAATGAAAGAGGTCGTC
>JAJRTK010000536.1 GCA_024278345.1 bacterium
CGGGACCTATCAGATCCGGTTGACAAGTTCACGCCCGAAACGAACCCACCGTTCAAGTTCGTGAATCCCGGTCGGCCCGCCACCGGCAAGATGCCGGTGCCACCAGTGCGGCAGTGCGGCAGTGCGGCAGTGCGGACTGTAAAGCAGAATCGTGTGGATTTGATAGGTTCCCTGGAGCCAGAGGCGAAAGAGCGGCAACTTTAGATTCTAGGCGTCCAGGATCACGTCTTCGCCAACGTTTCCCTCGGGACCTCTTGGGCCCCGGTCCCGCGATATGCGGAGCGAGACCGCGACCAAGGGGAGGAGCCGGAGCGTCAGTGCGGCGGAGAACGCCGCCGCGGGCTAGCCGGTGGCTCCGCCGGATCAGAGCACCCATTCCTCTAGGACTGGGACATCGGTTCTTTCGCACAGTTTGAGCATCTCTTTCAGGATGGCGAGTTGGAGCGCCTCGTCGTTGGGCGCGCCCAGCGGGTAACCCAGCGGGTAGGGGACGGTGAGGGCCCGGGAAGGCCCCACTTTCACGGTGATCTCCGGGAGCATCGTCAGCGATGCGGTGACGATTCCGCGGCTTTCCAGTTCTTCTTGAATCAAGGCGACCGCCTGATGGCACAAGGGTCAGACGGGGACCAGGAGGGCGAGATCCACCTGGTCCTCCAGAAGCATTTCCGCGGCTTTGGGGGCCGTCCGTTTGACCAATCTGCCAGGCGCGGTAATGGATCCCATGAACGAGAGGTGGCGCGGTGCGACGGATCCGATGTCGCCGTTGGCCCGGAGGGCGTGGAGCCTCTCCAGGGGAAAGGCTAGATTTCCGTCCTTTTCGATACCGGCGTGATCGTAGGAATCGCTCCGGTGGGAATCCACCAGCGACTGGACATCGGCATCGGAAGGGATGATCCGGTAAGAGTAGTCGCCGCCTTTGACGGTCTCGTCGAAGGGCGGGTCGCCGGGGAGGGCCAGGCCCGCCGTGGAAACCAAGGCGACGCGGCAGTCCGAGGCCGGTTTCTGGAGCCGCGTGGAGGAGACGGACTTGATCCGGCGCCAGGGGTAGACTTTGAGAGCCGTCCGAGTCCAGAGGGAAAGATCCTTCATGCTCGCCATGCTGCCTCCTTGGGTTTTCATTCTTCCAGGTTTGTTGCTAAAACCCATTCCGCCCAGACCTTGCGGGAATTGTCAAATCGACGTTTCCCACCTGGTGGTCCATCGCCCGAAACCTCTTTGATCGGTTCCGGGCGCTTTGCGCTTTTCTTCCGAAAGGACTACACATGCCTCTTCGTCGATCCCTTCCTCTTGGCCGTTATCTCCAGGTTGCGGCACTTTTTGCGGTGAGTTCTTGCGCCTCGGTGAACCGGCAGGAGCCTGGGTTGTTGAATGCTAGGCTCCAGCCATGCGAGCATGGTCAGAACTGCGTTTGCAGCGAAGATCAGGAAGGTCCCGGCGCCATCGAGCCTCTGGTTTTTGAAGGCCCCCCGGAGGAAGCCTGGGAAAGGGTGCAAACCGCGGTGGCTGATTTGGGGGGAAAGATTCAGCGGCGGGAGGCTCGCTATCTCTGGGCGACCTTCCGGTCGGCGCTCTTTCGGTTCGTGGATGACCTGGAATTGCGCCTTGACCCGGGGCGGAAGGTGATTCATGTTCGATCCGCTTCGAGGTTGGGGCGCCTTGATTTCGGGAAGAACAGGAAGCGTGTGGAAGCTCTCCGCCGGCGGTTCAAGGAGCTTGCCAAGCCGCCTTCTCCCGTGCGCTGACCGCGGATTCACCGGTCTTCGTGGGGTCACATTGAACGGGCCGGGAGTTTGTGCGTGACACCGAATGGTGTGAAATGGAATTTATGGGTTCGTGGGCCAAATGAGGGGGAGGGAAGGCGAGTGGCGGCGGACGGACTGCCGCCGCCGGGAGCGGAACACCACCCACGTCCGCGAAAGACTTTTGGGCATATCAAGGAGTACCGGCAATGAGAAAACGATTTTTCCTTGGCGCGACACTGTTGTTGGCCACTGCCCTCTTCCTGGGGGGATGCACTCAGGAATCTCAAAACCGCCTGAGCCGGAAGCTGCAAAACATTACCGGCATCGATGGTGTTTTGGATATTTATGCCGGCGAAAAGCTGGTGATGCGCTTCATCAAGATCGACAAGCTCACCACGGGCTCGGCCACCGACGGGGCGAATGTTTCGCGGCCCTACCGCTTCGGCTACGGTCATCTTGACCGGAACTTCAACTACAAGGTTGACAAGGGCGAACCGAAGCTCTACTTCGAGGTCAGTGACTACTCGACGCCTTATATCTTCTACGAAAACCCGGGAAGCTGACGCCGCGGCCATTCTTTGGTGGTCGGACGTATTTAGGGCAACAAAGGTCAGAAACCTCTTTTCCTCATCGGGTTGCGTTCCGGTCGGGTCGGCGGCAATCCGTCCGCCGCCCCTCCCTTGTCATGGCCCTGGACCGTTTCTCGAAGCCCCAAGGGCGTCTGACGGCCCATTCTTTTGCCCCCCTTTTCTTCGCGGGGAACTACGCGGATTCGAAATGATGAGACGCACTGCCCTGCCTACGGCTCCTTTGTTCCTATTCTTTCTCTGGTTCGGTGCCACGCTGCTGGCTTCCACGGCAGCGATGGCGGGGGGGCTTGTGATTCCCGACTACGGGGTTCGGGCGCTGGGCCGGGCGGGGGCTTTTGTGGTGGGCGCTGACGATCTCATGGCGCTCCATTACAATCCGGCGGCCTTGACCCATCTCAAGCGGACGAGCATTCACGTGGACATGGCGCTCATCGACGTGAGCACTTCGTTCCAGCGAGCGCCTGGAATCGTTCGGCCCGACGGCGAGGTGATCGATCCCGACTTCATCTTTCCCAGGGTGGAAAATGAGGCGGGGCCGCGGCCGGTTCCGGGGCTTCTTTTCGGGAGCGATCTGGGGGTGTATGGATGTGAAGAATGTGCGGTGGCTTTCGGGCTTTATGCGCCTTACAGCGGTTTTTTTCGGTATCCTGATGCGGGGCCGCAGAGGTATGGGCTGGTGGAGGCGAGACCGGTCCAGGCCTTCATTTCAGCGGCCTTTGCCAGGCCCGTGGGGCGGTGGCTCAAGGTGGGGGTGAGCGTTTCCGCGGTCTATGTGGCGGTCATTCAAAAGCAGGTGATCCAGTTCACGATCCCCGGGAGCAGTCCCAACAACGGGACGGAAGATCCGCGGTCGGACGTTTTTCTGTCGGCCAATCTGTCGGCGTGGGACGTCAATTTCGGTGCCGGGGTGCTCTTGGAGCCTGTCTCCTGGTTTGCCTTGGGTGCATCGGTGCAGACGCCGTACACGATGAAGCCCAGCGGTGCCCTTGACATGACCAACGCGGACGGCGCGGGCCTTCCTTCCACGGGATCATTGGAGCTCAGTTTTCCCGTCATCGCCCGGTTCGGGGCACTGGTTCGCCCGTTTCCCAGCCTGGAGATCGAGGCGGACATGGTTTACTATGGTTGGTCGAGTTTTGAGGAGTTTACCATTGAGCCGGACCCTATCGGCTTTGGCGGAGTCGATCTTTTCAGCATCGCACCGGTGACTTTCGCGAAACAGTACAGCGATGTATGGAACCCGCGGATCGGCGTGGAATACAAGGGGTTCAACCCGTTGCGCCTTCGGGCCGGGTTCTACGCGGAGGCGGCCGCGGTTCCCGTGGAGACGGGAGTCGGCGACTCTCTCAACGGCAACAAGCGCCTTTGGAGCGTGGGCATGACCTACGACTTTGGATCTTGGGATTTCGACGTGGCTTTCGCCCATATTTCCACCGATCCCCGCTCGACGGACGATTCTCTGGTCAACTCCATTAACCTGGTGATGGACCTTGAAAACCGCCAGGTGGTCCTTGGCCCCAACACGGTGGTGGGAAATGGCAGTTACGAGGCCAGCTCCAACATCATCGGAGTGGGCTTCCACTTCTATCCTGGGCGGGATCGATCCGATATTGAGTGAACTGATTCCGGCGCCTCCGAAGAGAGTTGCCCGGTCTTTTGGAGAACGCGTTTCAGGCCTTCTGGCAGATCCTCCACGAGTTCTCCGCGAAACAGTTTTTCAGTGTCACCAGAGTCGAAGGCTTTCTGGGCACGGCCAAGAGCGCGGAGCGCACGGCTGACATCGGTCTGGCCGTGGGAATCCAGCCCCAGGCTGGCGGTGGTTTCCTCGGCCTCGGCCAAGAAATGAGCGGCGGATCGGCCAGCGCCGAGCTCCGCGTGGCCGCGCTCGCAGAGGCAGGCCGAGACGTGAAGTGGATCGCCCACCTCCCGGAGAATTGCCTCCGCGCGCTCCACAAGGGGTTGCAGCTCCTTGAAGTTGCCGCCCAATCGACGCACGAGACGATGGAGATCCCGGAGCAGGCCAGCTTCAAAGCGGCGGTTGCCAACCTTCCGCAAAAGGGTCAAGGCCCTTGTGAGCAACCCCTTTGCCTCCGTCACCTTCCCCTGCTCCGAACGGACAAGGCCCAGCCGCCAGAGGATCCATGCGATGGTATCCTGATCCCCCACCTCCCGGGCGATCTGGAAGGCTTCCTCACAAAGCGCCCGGGCCCGCTCCAGATCCCCGAGATCCCTGTGCAGGTTCGCCATGTTCGTCAACGTCACGCTTTCGCCGATCCGCGATCCGACGTTGCGTTTAAGGCGCAGAGCTTCTTCGTGTAGCTCAAGGGCGTGGTCCAAATTGCCCTGCTCCTGCTCCAATGTGGCGAAGTTTCCCAGGGTTACCGCCGCAAAATGGCGCTGGTTGGTGGCTCGGTGGATTTCCAGGGCTTGGGTGTAGAGCTCCCTGGCATCAGCAATCTCTCCCCGCTCTTGGGCAAGAACCGCCATCTTCGACAAGGCGGCGCCTTGTCGGGCCTGATCGCCACTCTGGCGGGCAAGATCCAGCGCCCGGCGCCAGTAGCTCCAGGCCTCCCGGCTTCGGCCCAGATCGTGGAGGACATCCCCGAGTCCTCGGAGGATCGTCTCCTCCTCTTCCCGAAGTCCCAGGGCGAGAGAGTCCTCCAAAGCCTGCTGAAGCTCTTCCACGGCCTCCTCCAGGCGGCCCTGCGTATAGAGCACTTCCCTGGCCAGAAATCTGCGAGCGGCCACGCTTTCCGAAGTGGCGGCGCCGCCAAGGCGCAAGGAAGCCCGGAGCAGCCGTTCGGCCTCCTCGTGGGCGTACCGCTTGCTGGAATCCCGGGCGGCCTTGACGTAATGGAGGCCCGCTTTTTCCGGTTCCCCGGCAGCCTCCCAGTGGCGCGCGATGGGTGCTCGATCCCGCTGTGCATCCGATTCCAGCAAGAGCTCGAGCTCCCGGGCAGCCAGCCTGTGGAGCCGCCGCCGGGTTTCCGATGCCAAAAGAGTGTAGGCGACCTCCCTGATCTTGCCATGGAGCAGCTTCAGTTTTTCGTCCGCAAGCTCCTCGATAAGCTGAGCCCCTCTCAGCTCATGGATGGCCAGGGCCATTTGGTCGTCGGAGAAGGCCAGAATCTTCGCGGCTAGAGAAGCGCCGGTTTCCCCGCCAAGGAGAGCTACGGCGTCGAGTAGACGTCGAGCCATCCCGTCGAGCCGCGCCAGGCGGCCCCCCACAAGCTCGAAGAGGGAAGCGGGAAGTGGGAGCTCCTCGTAAGGATCGGCTCCGCCGGCTGGGGTGTCCGACACCTGCCACTGACCCAATTCATCCCGGTAGAGCACTCCCTGCGCCACTGCGGATCGAAGGTACTCCGCCACGAAAAACGGGTTTCCCTCCGACTGGCGGCTCAGGAAACGAACAAACCTCTTGGGAGGAGCACGAAGCGCAAGCATGTCCATCACCATCGCCCCTACATCGTCCTCACCCAGGCGATCCAAGACCATCTTCTGGGTCCCCGGAAGTTCCAAAAGAGACCCAAGAGCACCGGCGGCCTCATCACTCCGGTAAATACCGACCACCAATAGAGCCATTCCATCCAGCTCCCCGGAAACAAGCAAGTGTTTCAAGAAACCCAGTGTCAGCTCATCGGCCCACTGGAGATCATCAATGACAAGCAGGTGAGGCGATGCGACGCAAAACCGCGCCAGCGTCTCGGCAAGCCACTCAAAGAGACGCACCCGTGCGGCATCAAAGGGCAGGACGGCTGGATCGGGTTGCAGTTCTTGCCCGGGAAGTCCCAGAAGAGAGGGCTCGTATCGCGCCAACAACTTTCCACGTTGGCCCAAGATCCGTTTCGTCTCCTCCAGGCCAGTTTCCCGGCAGAGGTCGGCGACGGTTTGCAGAGTCTCTCGAAGAGGATGCAGTGCGCTACCACGAGGCGCATTGGGGCTCTCTTCTCCAGACCAGACGCCGCACTGGCCACTCAATACTCCGATTTGAAGTTCCCGCCCCATACGGGCCGCCTCCAGGGCCAATCGCGTCTTCCCAACGCCGCTCTCCCCTCCAAGGAAGGCCATGGCCCCGGAACCGCGATCCAGGGCATCCAGCAACCGTTTCAGCCCACCCAGAAGCTCCCCGCGGCCCCGGAGCTCCGGTCGATAAAGGTAGGGGCGGACGGGCCTGTCTACCTCCGAATAATCGTTGCGGGCTCCCAGACGCGTCAGGACGACCGCGACGTCGGCGGCATGACCCAACCGGTCTTGCGGGCGCTTCGACAGCAGGCGTAACACAAGATCGTCAAGCTCCCAAGAAAGGCCTGGCCGGAGCTCCGATGGAGCCATGGGTGACTCTTCCAGATGTGCCCGCAAAAGCCCCGCAACCGAGCCGGCAATGAAAGGCGGCTGCCCCGTCAAAAGCTCGTAGAGAATGCAGCCCAAGCCATAGAGATCGGCTCGGGCGTCCACAAGCCGCCCCTGGATTTGTTCCGGCGGCATGTAAGCCACGGTCCCGGCCACCAAGCTCCCGAGCTGGAGAGTTTCCCGGCCCCGCTCCCCCGCGAACCGATGGAGGAGCCCGAAGTCTACGATTACCGGCTGGCCATCGGGGCGAATCAAGATGTTTTCCGGCTTCAAATCCCGATGGACAAGCCCTTCCCCATGAAGAAAAGCCAAAGGCACACAAAGGGACCGGACCAGGCTCAACGATTCTTCAAGCTCCGGTGTCAACTTCGCCGCCGGCCCTCGCGAAGTCAGCTCAGCCACCGGGCCTCCAGAAGTTAGCTTGGCCGCCAGGCTGGCCGAAGCCGCCTCGCCTGCAGGATGCTCCGGCCGATCCTGCCCCCCGGCCAGCGCGGCATGGAGTAGACCATCGCCCCGCGGAAACGGTTGCTCCCCTCCCTCCCTACATGCTCCAAGCCCGTCCAGTTCGTCGGCAGAAACAGCCTCTGTCTCTCCAAGATAGTGCGCCTTCCCCAGAGCGGCTCGCGCCTCATCGGCCACCGTCACGCTGGAAGAAGGGCCAAGAAACACACTCTGCTGAAGTTCCTCAATCCGCTGCCGGAGGGTCTTCCCTGGAAGGTATTCCATGGCGTACCAGGGCAGGCCGCCCTCAATCCCATGGCCGACGATACGAACGATGCCGGGATGCCGAAGAGAAGCCAGGGCCCGAATCTCCCGCCGAAGGCTCTGAAGACCACGGCGATCGGCTACAGGAATCGTCTTGATGGCAGCCAGCTCGCCCGACTCCAGGTGCTTCCCAAGATAGACGACCCCCATCCCGCCTCGACCCAGGGGCTCCAGCAGCCGATAGTCACCAAGGGTTTCCGAAAGCTCCACGTCGCCTCCACGCTCCGCCCTCAATCTTGCTTGCCGCGGGTATCTACGTACCATGAAATTACACGCAAAGCAGACATCTGTCTTGCCGCGAAAGTACACGCCAGCATGGTGGCCGGAAGGCCTCCATGCGAAAGGCCGGAGAAAGGCCGGAAGGCCTCCATGCGAAAAGATTGGGGGGGGAAAAACATCGGTGTCCGCGGCGTCCAACCTTTCATGCTTCTGGGGTGGTTCGATGGGTCTCCATGAGTGTTAAGGCGGGACAACTCGAGGCTCTCAGGCGCCTCGCTTTGCTTGGCGGTCGTCCGGGGACTCCGTCCCCGGTCCCCTGGCAGGGCTTTGCCCCGCACCCACCAGGGAACTCGCAGGACAGGTATCCACGCAAAGCGGGACAATGGTCGCCGGGGAAAAAACTTGGCCTCGGACAACGCCGCGCTCCGCTCGGCGGGTCACGTTTGCGTGACTCGAAGGGTCACGCCTCGCGTTACCCGGCGGGTCACGTTTGCGTGACTCGAAGGTCGTCCGGGGACTCCGTCCCCGGTCCCCTGGCAGGGCTTCACCCTGCACCCACCAGGGAGCGAGCTCATCTTCCCGTTGCAACGAAGGGCAACGGGATCCCAGCCCACATTCTTGTACGGTAGGCCTCGCTTATGCTCGGCGTCTCACTTCGCTCGGTCCCGCGTTTTCCCTCTTCTTTTCCTGTTTTTGTCCCGCCTTACGTGGATACCCCTTGCCGCACAAACGATGGCGGTGACACGGAAACCCGCGGGACGGAAGTTCGGGATTGCTGACCAATCCCCGGTTCTCACGACTTCGCATAGATTGTAGCCGCGCCCTCGCCCCGAAGGCAAACCATCACAATCGGCACGGTTTTGACAAGATGGCATTCACATCAACGCCTGGCTCATCCCGGGTCAACGGACCTTCAAGACCTGGCGCTAGCGAATGCCGGCGAGCGACCTGCGTGGGATCGCAATCGAGGTGTTGACGTTGGCAGACGAGAAGAGAAGAATGGTCCACGTGGATGAGTCGGAGCTGGGCAAGAGACGGGCTTCCACCGAAGGCGGAACGCCCCGGTGCCAACGGGCCGTGATTGCAGATGGGACGCCCACGCTCCCGGAGAGATAATGCGAGGCAAAAAAAGTAAACGGCCTGATGCAAAGGAAAAAAACCATGGTTCTGCTCTTCTCCGTAGGGGCCTTCATCCTTCCCGTGATCACCCTGTCGCTTCTTCTGCGTGTCGTGTACGTCCGGAAGCCCAACGAGATCTTGGTCTTTTCGCCCGCCGGGGCCAGCGCTGCTTCGATGCGGGCGGAAGGCAGGCGGAAAATCTTCAACGACGGCAGCGATCATTGGATTTCGTTCGGTCAGAAGGTGGAACGGCTCGACCGCTCCCTCATGTCGGTGCCTTTGACAGCGGTGGTGACGTCGAATGCGAAGGTCCACGTGACGGTCATGGCGGTGGCCCACGTGAAGATCAGTTCCGATCCGAAGCTCCAGGTGAATGCCGTTGAACGATTTCTTGGCGTCGCTCGCGAGGCAATCCTTGCCAATGCGAAGGCAACATTGGAAGAGCATTTGTGCCGTAAGATGGGGAACATGGCGCCCGGGGAAATCCACGAAAGACGGTTTGATATCGCGGAGGAAGCCGCCGAGGTAGCCAGCAGTGACCTGGAGGCACTGGGGCTTCAGCTCGATCTCTTGAGAATCCATCGCGTCTCCGATGACGGAGACTACCTCAAGAGCATCGGCATGAGGCGGGTGGCGGTCGTCCTCAAGGAGGCCGAGTTCGCCAAGTTTTCTTCCGAAGAAGTCGATTCTGGCGACTCCAGGTTCGATTCCGGAACCCCACGTTTCAAGCAAATATGAGTTCGAGGAAAAGTCATGCCGGGAATTTCCACTCTCTTTTTCGTGGTCGCCGGGGTCATCTTAGCGGCATTCCTACACCTTCGGTCAATCCTTTGGATTTGCGGTCCCGACCAGGCTCTCGTCCTCTACGGGCTCCGGGAAAAAATCGAGAACCGCACGGGTGGCTACCAGATCGTTCAAGGTGGGCGCGTGTGGCGCATCCCCGCCTTCGAAAAAGCGATACTGCTCGATCTCTCATCGCTGAGGGTCGAGCTTGACCTTTGTTGTGACTCCAGAGACCTGGTTCCTCTGAACGTTCAGGTTGTGGCCATCATCAAAATCGCCTTGGAGGGAACCAAGGCCCCGGCTGCCGTCGAACGCTTTCTTGGAATGTCTCGCGGAAAGATGGCTCAAATCGTCCGCGAGGTTCTGGAAGGCGGTCTCCACGGTGTCCTGGCAACTCTCACTCTCGTGGAGATCAGCGATGAACAGAACGTCCTCCGCCAGGTGATGGCCCGGGCAGAGAAGGAGTTGCACAGGCTGGGGCTCAAACTCGATTCCCTCGTCCTCTCAAACATCAACGACGACGTGGGCGCTTTCAAGGCGATCTCGGCCATGCGGCTTTCGGATCCAGCTACCGGGGCTTCAGCCGCGCCATCGGACAACGGCCCTTAAGAGGCTACGACAATAGAACCCGAACGGGCACCTGGTTTCACGCCCCGCACCGATGCGACAAACAGGCTCGGCGCGATCATTGGGCAGCTTGCGAATGCAGATAGGCACGGGCAAAATGCCATCATCTCCAAAGCGACCGAGCCATTCCTCCTCTCCATCCGCTTGGAACTGGCAGTCTCCTCAGAAAAGGTCGCGTCATTGCCCGTAAAGTCGCCACAACCAGAATCCAACCGTTTGCGAATTGGCAAAAACATGAACGAGCTGAGACCGTGGAATCTCAAGGTGGGAATCATGAATGATCGATTGCGAAAGACTCGTTGGATGTCGTGTTTGAACTCTGCCGGGCGGCTGCGAACCATGGGGAGACTTCTGTCGATGGGGCTGCTGGTTGGTTGCCTGCTCCTCGGTTCCGCAGCTTCCGCCGCTATTCCGACTACTGAGCGAAATGCCCTCGTTGATCTTTACAATTCCACCAGCGGGGCGGCGTGGGGAGACAACACCAACTGGCTGGGGGCGGCGGGGAGCGAGTGTAGCTGGTACGGAGTGACCTGTAACGGGGGGCAAACCAGCGTCACGAGTTTGCTGTTGCAAGGAAACAATTTGAGCGGGGAGATTCCCGTGACGATTGGGAATCTCACCGGCCTAATTTTCCTCAACCTCAGTTCGAACCAGCTCGGTGGCAGTATCCCCCCGGAGCTGGGCAATCTTGGTAGCGTCAGATACCTTTACCTCGGCTCGAACCAGCTCTGGGGTTCGATTCCCGTTGAATTGGGTATGCTTGGCAGCCTTATTGAACTCCGGCTCGATGTGAACCAACTTACGGGTTCAATCCCCGTTGCTCTGGGTGGTCTCGCCAGCCTTACCTATCTAAACCTCGATTCCAACCGGCTCAGCGGCAGTATCCCGGTTGAGCTGGGCAATCTGCCGGTCCTTGTTTTCCTTTTCCTGAAGGAGAACCAGCTCAGCGGGAGTATCCCGATCGAGCTGGGCAATCTCACCAACCTTGCCTATCTTGATCTCAGAGGCAACCAGCTCACGGGCAGTATCCCGGTCGAGCTCGGCAATCTTGCCAGCCTCAAGAATCTCAACGTGAGTATAAACCAGCTCAGCGGGAGTATCCCGATCGAGCTCGGCAATCTTGCCAGCCTCAAGAATCTCAACGTGAGTATAAACCAGCTCAGCGGGAGTATCCCGATCGAGCTGGGCAATCTCACCAGTCTTACCTATCTTGACCTCAGCGGCAACGTGCTCACGGGCAGTATCCCCGTCGAGCTGGGGAATCTCACCGGTCTTACCTATCTTGACCTCGGCTGGAACGTGCTCACGGGCAGTATCCCCTTGGAGTTTGGAAATCTCACCAGCCTTACAAGCCTTGACCTCGAGCAAAACGAGCTCACGGGCAGTATTCCCGTGGAGTTTGGGAATCTCACCAGTCTTACAAGGCTTGACCTCCGCTGGAATGGGCTCAGCGGCAGTATTCCCGCAGAACTGGGGAATCTCACCAGCCTTACCGGCCTCTACCTCGATGGCAACTGGCTTAGCAGCAGTATCCCCATTGCTCTGGGCGATCTCACCAGCCTCACCTACCTCCACCTCGCCGGCAACCAGCTCAGCGACAGTATTCCCGCAGAACTGGGGAATCTCACCAGCCTTACGGACCTCAGCCTCAGTTTAAACCAGCTCAGCGGGAGTCTCCCCGTTGAGCTGGGCAAGCTCACCAGTCTTACCAATCTTGACCTCAACGGCAACGTGCTCACGGGCAGCATCCCCGCTGCTTTGGGGAATCTCACCAGTCTTACCTATCTTGACCTCCGAATAAATCAGCTTAGCGGGAGTATCCCCGTTGAGCTGGGCGATTTGACCAATCTTGTCACTCTTTCTCTGAACTCGAACCAGTTCAGCGGGAGTCTCCCCGTTGAGCTGGGCAATCTGACCAATCTTGTCACTCTTTCTCTGGACTCGAACCAGTTCAGCGGCAGTCTCCCCGCTGAACTGGGCAATCTCGCCAACCTTACCAAGCTTTCTCTCAGCTCGAACCAGCTCAGCGGGAGTCTCCCCGTTGAGCTGGGCAATCTGACCAACTTGAGCGATGATAGCTCGGAGTTTCGCTGGAATGCTCTGTACACGACCGACCCAAGCCTCAAAGCTTTTCTGGATGCGAAGCAGAAAGGCGGCAACTGGGAAGAGACCCAGACGATCACGCCGCTGAACCTGGTGGCCAAGCCGGCTTCGAAGACATCGGTGCTTGTCACCTGGACCCCCATTGCCTACACCGGAGAGAGCGGCGGTTATGAAGTGAAGTGGAGCAACGCCTCCGGTGGCGTATACTTCAAGTTCGGCATCACGATCGACAAGACGGCCTCTTCCATGGAAGTGACCGGTCTGACGGGTGGCGGCCCATTCTACTTCTTGGTTCGAACTGTCACGGAGCCTCATGCCAACAACGACAACAGGGTGACCAGCGAATGGAGCTCCGAGGTGAGCTCCGGCACGGCGCCTACGCTCCCCACCTTGCCGGAAACCGGGCGGTGGATGCTCGCGATGCTGCTGGTGCTTCTGGCGCTGTGGCGCCGCTGTTGGGGTCCGGAAAAAGTTGATAGGCTTCCACCGAAGGGGCTGGCCGCGGGTGGCGGAACAGTTCAAGGGTCGTGAAATCGTGGTGGTCCGGAGACTCAGCCGGATGGTGGCGATCCTTGCGAGTAGCGGCGGACGGATTGCCGCCGATGCGAGCGGACTTCAACCCAAAGAGAACACGGGGATATCCCTGTCTTTGCCGTGGGCGAAACAGACGCGGATCTTGACCTTTGGAGGGTATCCACCTGAAGCGGGACAGAGAGTGAAAACGGCCTTGTTCATCGCACGATCCACAATGCCGTAGGGGCGACGCAAAAATCACCCGCCGGTGACGGTCAACCGGGGCAGGGCCGCACAGCTCCGATACAGATAGGTGGATCAAACGATGAACAAGGCCGGAAATGGTTCGGATTGAATCGGTAGCTCGTCTTCCGGCCCAACGGGTCCGTCACCAACGTCCGCACCACGCGGCTTCGAGATACCGCCGCCAA
>JAJRTK010000537.1 GCA_024278345.1 bacterium
GTTAAATCCATCTTCGACGGCGTGGTTATGGCGCTCGGCGCCATTCACTTTCATCTTCCGGGGTGTGGTCGCCGGGATCATTCTCGTTCAGGCCGTTTAAGGTGGGACACGCGACAAAACAAAGGAGAATACGCGGTGCCGAGCAGCGCGAGGCGTTGCCCGGTTGCCCGGCAGGAAGCGGGCGCGGGCCGGAAGGCCCGCGCCCAAAATCCGGGTGGTGCTTCGGCCTTAGGGCAGTGGAGAGTGAGAGCGGCGATGATGGCGAACAGCGGCGGACGGACTGCCGCAGATGTGAGCGGAACGCAACACAAAGAAAACAACGGGTTTGCCGACAACTCCGCCCTAAAAGAAGAGCACGACCAAAATCCGTTCCCCGGGACCTTTTCGCCAGGAGGCCTTCCGGCCTCCAGGCTGGCGTGTACTTTCACGGCGAGACGGATGTCTGCTTTGCGTGTACTTTCATGGTACGTGGACGGCCGTACGCTTCGCGGTCACGCCAAACACAATGGATCGCTCGGCGCCATGCCCTCCCACCGGTTTCCTCCCCGGCGAGGGTGCCAAAAACTCAGCGCCGTTCCCGAGGGGGAAGATCCTGGAGCAGCCGCCGTTTCACCAGACCCAGGAAGCGCTCCGGCATCTGCGTGATCATGTATTCCGCGTGAATCCCGCCCGCCAGGATGTCCAGGCTTTTCGGCTCCGCCGCGGCCTCGAACAAGAGTCGGCCATGGCGGTGGTGGATCACCCAATCATCGTCGCCGTGAAGAATGTGGACTGGCGCTTCGACCCACTTCACACAGTCCATGGGCATGGTCCTTTTCCCAAAAGCGGCACTCAAACGCGTCCAAGTCCGCTTTCTGCCAGCCACCAGGCGGAGGCTTTTCCAGAGGCCAGAACAAAAGGGGTTGTGGTCCAGAATTCCGAAATTCTTGGGGGCCGAGACCAATAGAAGGCTGTCGAAGCACTGGGTCAGACCTCCAGCGACGCAGGTATGGAAGCCACCAAACGAAAACCCGACGCCGGCGATCTTCTCGTACGAGTTTCGATAGCTCTTCGCAAGATCCGCGAGATCCCGCCATTCCCGCTTGCCGAAAGTGAAACGGCCACGACTGTCGCCATGTCCCCGGCAGTCGAATGCCACCACATCGAAAAAAGGCAGGAGATCCCGGGCAAGAATCTGGATCTCTTCCAACCTCCGATTCGCAAAGATGCCGTGGCTTAGGACAACCAGGGATCTGGCCCGACCGCCATGGAAATCTACCGCAAGAGAGATGCCGTCGGAAGTCCGGAAAGTCGTCGTCTCAGGCAATTGAAAACTCATGGTGGCTTCTCCATTTGGTGGAGAGGTCCGGCCCCACGCCCGAGCTTGGGACCTCGACGAATGGCGGTCGCCACGAATTTCTTGGCTCCGGCCACGGCATCTCGCAGGGAAGTTCCCTTGGCCAGATAGGCGGCCATTGCAGCCGAAAAAGTGCATCCAGTTCCGTGGGTGGATCCGCGAGAGATCCGTTCTCCGTCGAACTCAAAAAAATCCGTTCCGTCGAAGAGCAGGTCCATGGGCCGCCCTTCCAGGTGGCCGCCGGTGAGGACGCAGGCGGAACAGCCAAGATCCACCAGAGCCCGGCAGGCATCCCGCCGCTGATTCGGCGTCTGGACCGGCCGGCCCACCAGAATTCCGGCTTCCCGGAGATTGGGAGTCACCACCCTTGCCAACGGCAACAGACGACCCCTGATGATAGAAACGCCATCCAAGGGGAACAGCGAATCTCCGCTGGAGGAACCAAGGACGGGATCGAGTACGATGTTGGACGGGGCCAGATCCTTCAACACCATCGCGGCTTGCTCGGCCAGTTCCAAGCTCCCCAGCATTCCGATCTTCACCGCATCAAGTCCAATATCCTCCGCAACAAGACGGATTTGTGCTTCCAGAAGATCCGGGGGCAGGAAGCTGATGAGTCCCACTTTCACGCTGTTTTGTGCCGTCACTGCGGTGATGGCCGTCATTCCGTGGACGCCCAGGGCGGCAAAGGTCTTGAGGTCTGCCTGGATTCCCGCACCTCCGCCGGAATCGGAACCGGCGATGGTCAAGACCCGCTTCATCATGAGCTCTTGCCCGTCCATCGCTCCCTCGCCAGCCCCAACACCGGGCCATCCCAAGCGCAAAGAAATGCGCAAACCGCCTTCCGCGGCCCCAAGGAATGCCCGAAAATCCCGCCGATGCTGGCTAGGGACGCGACTCCGCTCTTGGCCACGGCCCGGCAGTTTTCCGGGGTGATCCCGCCGATGGCCACCACCGGAATCCTGGCCCCCCGGGCCAGTTTTGCCAGGCCCTCCACTCCCAGCGGCGGGCCGTCGGTTTCCTTGCTCAAGGTGGGGAAAACCGGCCCGGCGCCCACGTAATCCGCACCGGCCGCCACGGCTTGGCGCACGAGACCCGCCGATGGAGCGGTGACGCCCAAGATTCGGGGTTTTTTCCAAATTCTCCGGACCGCGGCCGCCGGCAGGTCCCGCTGCCCCAGGTGCAGGCCATCCGCATCCACGGCCAGAGCAACATCCAGGCGATCGTTGATCACTAGCACGGCTCCCCGGTCCCGGGTCAACTTCCGAAGCCGAAGTGCCTTGGCATGGAGCTCCCGGGTCGTCGCCGACTTGTCCCGAAGCTGTACTGCTTGGGCCCCGCCTTCAAGGGCTTCGGCAACCAACCTCACAAGTCTGTCTTCCTCCAACCCGTCAGGGGTAACGGCGTAGACGCGAAATCCCAAGGCTCCTTCTGTTTCTACCATCATGACACTTTTCCTTGCCTCGTGCCTGCCGGTCGTCACTTTGCGAAGCATTGACCCCTACGATGGACCTCGCCACGAAGCCTTGTACTCCATCCCAAGTCCGAATGCCCTGAACACCGAGGAAAGCTTCTTTTTCGACAGCACCGAGCAACGAGAAATGAGAAACTAACCAACGAGAAACTCACCACTAATAGGTCCTCGCTCCTTGCTCCCCGGAATGCCCTCATTTCATTGGGGGCTGTTGTCCGGGCTGTGGGACTTTTTGGCCGCGGAGAACTTTGCCTTTTGCTCCTTGTAGTAGGGATCCCTTGGCGCCTTCTGAATTGCCTCGTCGATAAGCCGGAGTGCTTGCTCCAGCTCTCCGCGGCGGAAGTGAGTCTCCGCCACGGTGTCCAGGACTCCGGCTGTGCGATTAGAAAGCTCCAGGGCGCGCTCCCCTTTCTGAAGCGCTTCCTCCAGGGCCAGCCCCTTGGTGGCGCAGAACCAGGCGAATCCATTGAGCAATCCCACGTTGTCCGGCCTGGCTTTTACCACATCTCGATAGAGAGCCACCGCTTCTTCCGGTTTTCCCGCTTCCACAAGGGCGTCGGCAACCAGAGTTACCGTTTTGCCCACCCGTGGATGCTCCGGGAATCCTTGTAGGAACCGCCGATAATCGGCCAGACCCTTTTCTTTGTCGCCCTTGCCGAACCCGAGCTCGGCTTCGCTTAGAAGAAGCTCCGCCTCCATGTCGGCTCCCGGATCTTTTTTCCGGGCTGCCTGCAACAGTTCCTCCGCCAGCATCCACTGCTTTTCCCCAATGAGCCTCTTTGCCACAAGAAGGCTCATCCGCGGCGGTGAATCGGGACTCTGAGCCAGCTTCAAGAGGCCGTTCTTCGAAGTTTTCTCAAGCACCTGGAGCATCATTCGGACCACTTCCTTCGGGCCAAGGAAGCCCATTTCCCGCGTGACTTCCTGGCCGTTTGGCCCCAGGAAGACCACGGTGGGATAGGCCATCACCCGATACTTGCTCTGGAAGGGTTCCGCTTCTTTCGTATCTCCGTCGAGCTTGAGGTTCACGAAATAACGGGAGATCGCTTCCACCGTGGCGTCGGGCCAAGTTCGCCGATCCATCAGTTTGCAGGGGCCGCACCACTCTGCGTAGAACTCCAGCATCACCGGCTTGTTTTCTTTCGCCGCCATCTGGACGGCATCCTTGAATCCGGATTCCACGAAGGCTACCTTGCCCCACGTGTTTGGTGTTTGCACCGCACAGGCAAGGATTGGAAAAAGGACCATCGGGAAGCGGGTGAAAGCGCGGTGCATGAGTTGTCTCTCCTGCTCATTTGGTGGATTGTGGAGACGGGAATTCGCGGTTTGCAAGGAGCATTGCCAATCTTACAAGGAGATTCTGGAGGTTGCGTATGACCTTATATCGGACGGGAGCCCCTTTGGTTCCTTGGGCCTGCTTGTTCTTGTTCTGTGCGATCCCTGAAACCTCGGCTTCGGTCGGTTCCCTGGAGGTGAAGATCCACGCGGCATCCGTGGCTTCTTTTTTGGAACATCCTGGCCCAAATTCGGTAGGGGGCCGTTTTGTGCCTCAAGGGGGTCGGGTTTTCGTCCTGGTGGACCTGGAGGTCAGGGTTCCTTTTGGTCGCACGGCCAGGATGCTCGACTCGTTGAGCAAGCGCGGATTGAGGTTGCTGGACGGGAAAAAGGAGGTTTCGCCCCTTGGCTGGATTCGCGACACCGGAGAGATCGTCTGGGCTCCCCCCGGGATGCTCCTCTACCCAGGCCGCCGCCTTCGCCTTCGCGTAGTCTTTCTGACTTCCCGGTCCGACGAATTGCGATTGGCCTTTGGCCCAGAGTTGACCCTTGACTTGCCTTCCTGGAGCAGTGAGATCGCTGGGCCTTCCCTGGCGATGAAAGTGTTGAGCGCATCTTGGGTGAAAGCGGGTCTCACGGCAGTGGATTCCGGGGCCGAAGGGCTCTCGCTTCAACTCCGGCCCTTGGAGGGGCAGGCTTTTTTGAGCCTCCGCATCCAGGTGGAGCTGTTGCCGGGTTCAAGGGATGCTTCCTTCCGTTTCGCGAACCTAGACTTTGTTGTTCAGGGTCCGGCAGGTCGTTATCCTGCTCTTGGAAGCCTTGACGGTGAGAGGATCGAGACGCGATCCGTCGGCGTCGATCTCAGCCGCGGCCCCGAAGCGAGCACGAAAGCGGAACTGGAAGCGGTTTTCTCGGTTCCAATAAGTTCCAAGGAGCTGTCCCTCAGGCTTGGACAAGAGGCCACGGCTTTCCGTCCTCCCGCGGAGACGAAGGACAAGGAGCCGCCAGAATGAATAACCCGGAACCATCGAATTGTCCCGCCTTAACGAGCATGATCCCGGCGACCACACCCCGGAAGATGAAAGTGAATGGCGCCGTGCGCCATAACCACGCCGTCGAAGATGGATTTAACCATGTACTTTCATGGTACGTGGATACCCCTCTTCTCCGTTCCCTCCCGTTGCCCCACATTGCAACGGGTTCGCGGCGCGCTCCCAGGCGAGGTCCTGAACCGGAGCGGAGACAATGACCACCAGGTCACAACCCAGAGCGGCCTCGGTCATGGTACCGGCCACCCGAAAAAAGCACGCAGCGCCCAAAGAGGGGTCCAGGGAGCTGGCTCCCTGGCGTGGGTCTGGGAGCGGCGTTCCCAGCGGAGGTCCGGAGGCGGAGCCTCCGCCGGGTTCCAGGCCTGGAAGCCCTGGCGCGGCGTTGAAATTCTGTACCGTGGCCGGGTCCGAGCGACAGCGAGAGCTGCCGAAGGCACCAACGATGACCGAAGCCACCAGAGCTGCCGCCGCTTCCCAGACCCAGGGAAGCGATGACAACCTGTCCCGCCTTATGCGGATGCCCAAGGCGGCTACCGTGCCGGAATCTGGTAAGCCGCTTCCAGAGCTCGTTGGATTCGGTTTTGGCTCTCTTCCAGGTGTGCCCTGGACATGGGGCCTAAATCCTTGTTTCCAAGTAGTGTTTCCATCTCCTTCGCCAGATTGGACAGCTCGTGGCGGCTCAAGCTGACGGCGTCTCTGGGAACTCCGTGGGCCGGATTGAGAGCGAGCTGGATGAAACCCTTCAGGTGGACCCGCTGTAGCTCGCGCCGCTGTACCGATATGAGCTCTTCCCCCGCCTTTGGCGCCGAGCCAAGCTCAGACCAGACCGCGGACGTCAACGTTGGGAGAAGCTCGGCCAGGGGGAACCGATCCTCCGGTTTGTCAAAGGCCGCTTCGGCGTTTTGGACCCGGGAAAGTACTGCTGGCGACAAGAGCCGCATCACGGCGGCGCCCCTGATGGCGCTCAGGAATCGATTGAGTGGAAAATCAGTGCTGTCGCCCCAGGTGTGGAGGCCCCAGTGGTTCCAGGTTTCCGCTGGCAACGATCTGAGCAGTTTTGGCGTCAGCGTCACTCGGTCCGCGTCGAAGGCATACTCTTCCAGAATTTTCAAGGCCCGCCGTTGGATCTTCGCCGGGACCGGCTCCAGAGGGCTGCGATCCTGGGTTTGACCCTTGTGAAGTCGTGTCACGTTGTAGCCGCCGATGAATCGACTCTGCGTGCGCATAGAAGAATAATATTTCCACAAAAGGCTCTGCACGAAGGAACGCAGAAGCTGGAACCGCTCTCCGTCCGCCAGCAGATCGTCGATGAGCTTGTCTTGAAGACGGCTTGCCACATAATCCACCTGCTGCCGTGACCATTCCAGCGGGTCGGAACTCAGATCGAAAAGGGCCGTGTAAGGATCCACCGACCCCATAGGCCCCCCGTAGGCGTTTTCGTCCGTCGCGAAGGCCAGGCCCGGTTCAGCAGACCGGGAAGCTGTCTTATCCAACGCTTCCAGTTCCTGCTCGGGAGACTGAATGTTGGGGATGGGCTTGTAGCCATATTCGATGGCCCAATAGTCGTAGGGCCCGATGGTGCTGGGGAAATACTCGCCCTGCTCCGTTCCGGGGGGCGCCAGGTTGATGGGGTTGTAGTCCATCACCGATCCCGCAAGACCATGGATCGACGTGTAAGATGCGTCATGAATCTTGTCTAGAGGCGTCGCCGTCGATCCCTTGAAGTTGTGGCGCAGTCCAAGGACGTGTCCGAATTCGTGCATCACGAGATCTTTGATCGCCGCGTCGAGAAACTGTTGCGGAGCGGGCATTCCGGGCGCCATGAGCCCCGAAGCTCGCATTGCGAAAAGACCGAGACCCACCTGAATGCCCAATTGCTGGGAAAGCGTGCAGATCCGCCCGCTCCGGAGCATCGACTCTGGCACTGGTGGCGCGTCCGGCCCCACGGGCTCCGGCTTCGTGCCATAACGCCGCCACAACCTGTTGTAACCGCGAAGAACCGACGAGTGGATCAGAATGTCCGCGTGGAAGATCTGGCCAGTCCTGGGATCGGCTCGGCTCGGGCCGAACCCGCCGAACCAGGCATCAGTCGCCCAGCGGATCGTGGAGTAACGGACGTCCTCCGAGTCCCAGTCGGCGTCGTCCGGCTGGTAACGAACCTCAATGGCATCGACGATGCCCACGGCCTCAAACGCCTTGTTCCATTCCAAAAGCCCTCGGCGCACCGCCGGGCGATTCGAGTAAGGGATCGACTTGTCCATGTAGATGACGATGGGGGCTAAAGGCGGCGATCGATCGGCCTTGGGGTTGGCTTTTTTTAGGTTCCAGCGGTTGACGTACCGGATGAAAGGAGCCTGGTCTCCCGGCAGTGACAGATCCTTGAGGACCGTGGTGAAATAGCCCACCCGATCGTCGGCCAACCGCGGCAGGTAGCTCCCTGTTGCTGGCGGCTGCACCAGGCTGTACCGAACCGTCACCGGCACGGCCCGGCTATCGGGGATCGTCCCCAGATCGCTCGTATTGTCCGTGGCGAAGGTGTGCTGGACATCGATCTCGATGTTCAAAGGGAAGACTTTGACGTTGCCCCACCGCGTCCGCGTGGGATCCAGCATGACATTGCCCCCAAGAATCCAACGAAGGCTCATGCCAAGCCCCGGAAGATCGCCGAAGAGCGCTTGAGACAGATCCACAAGCAGGCTTCCGCTGTTCTCGTCTTCCGCGACGATGGGAAGCGCGGCGAGGATCGAATCCGAATACCCCTCCTTGACGACCCAGGCAAGGCGGCTGTCTTCCGACGACCGAAACCGAATATTCACCCGCCGGAACTCTATGCGATCCCCCGCGCGGGTAAAGGTCACCATCCAGTCGTCGAAAAGGCTCATTCCCGACACCAGCATCGCTTGACCCAAACCCGATTTGATGGCGGAAACCATCAAAAACTGCCGGCCAAGGTCCTGCGGTTGCAGCTCCAGAAGCAACTTGTTGTCCTTCCGGTGAAGCCGAAGCAGCCCCTCAAGCAGTGTCGTCTCTTCAAGGGCCTTTTGGAACGCGTCCACCACTTCGGCTTGGCCGTTGTTCCCAGCGGGTTGAGCCTGCAGATCCACCTGGGGCCAGAGTATCAAAGCCGCCGCAAGAGCCAATGTCGAGCCGCGCCGCCGCATTCCTAGCAGTGGCTTCCAGAGTTGGTGAGTCATGTCGGGCGATCCTCCAAGTGAGGTAGGGAAATTCCACGATTTGCCGGAAAGTTGATTCCTTCTCCGCTACACAGGGCCTTTTTCCAGTTGGTTCCGGTCGAACCTAACAAAAAA
>JAJRTK010000538.1 GCA_024278345.1 bacterium
CGGCCAGCCCCGGCTCGCCCGTCACCGTCCCATCGCTGGCCAGCCCGGGAGGCAGGCCTTCTCCATCGTCTCCCGGAGCGCTCTCCCACTCGGCGCCCCACCCCTCGGCGCTAGCGGACCAACCATCGGAGCCGCCAGGATCCCCACAACGCGCTTCCCGGGCGGCGGGCACCGCGAAAAGCAGCACTCCAAGAACCGCGGCGCAAACGACCAGAATCCGCTGCCGCCAACGACGACGGAACCCCGCGAGCCCGGACCTGAAAGCGAACAATCGACTCGAGCCCTGACGTGGCCTTCCCATCTCCCGGCACAACCCGAATTCCTTCGCCATGATTGTCTCCTCTCCCTTAGCTTCCAAGGCGGTTTCGGCTCAAAACCCCGCGTGGCCCCGACCGAAGATCTCTACCATCATATACCCTTCAAGGAATCGTTCAAACCCGGGACTCTCGCTAAGGCTCGGCGCGCAGCAGTCCGGGGCTCGGGATGAAGGAAAACCCCGGCGCGCGCGGGGCTCCCTCGATCCATAGGGCCTAGCGCCTTTTCATTCCAGGAAAACCCCGGCGCGCGCGGGGCTCCCCGCCCGCACGCCCCCAGGGGCGAAACGAAGCCCGCGGGACTCCCGCTTTGGCATGCGGGGCAGAGGGGCGAGCGGCGGTGGCCGGATGGCCGGCGACGTGAGCGGACCTCCACCCAAATGCAACGGAGGGCTTTGGTGATCTCCCTGCCGTGAGGTAAGCTCTTGCCGTTCACACTCCAGGTTTCGGGTTTTCGGCGGCACAGCGCCGTAACCCAAGGATATCCCATGGCGATGCAGAGTTATTTTCCTCGCATTCTTTCTAGGCCCGTGCAGGGCGCGCGGTCGATTCTGGTCCTGAGCGACATCGAGATGGGGGAGCCTGGTCCGTACGACGATTTTCCTCACGACGGGTTCCTGGCGGACCTGATTCTGAGCTACGTTCGGCCGCCGTACGACGGGATGCCTGTGGACCTGGTGCTCAACGGGGATATTCTGGATCTACTGAAGACCTCCATTGGCGGAAATTACACCAGATACGTCACCGCGGACGTGGCCCTCCAAAAGATCCAGATCGTCCTGGACTCGCATCCTGGTTTCATGGAGGCGCTCAAGGCGTTTGGCTCGCATGGTTCGGGGAACAAGCGGATCTTTTTCATCGCGGGGAACCACGACACGGAGATCCTGTTTCCGGAGGTCCAGCGGCATCTTCGGGCGCTCTTGGCAGACGTGCCCCACTTCGAGTTCCCGGGGCTCCAGTTGACGCTGGGGCCGGTCTACTTCGAGCATGGGCACCAGCGGGACACGATTTTCGCCATGGATCCCGAGCAGCTTTTCGTGGAGTTCAACGGCGAAAAGATCCTTCGGCTGCCGTGGGGGACTTGTGCGCTTTTGGACGCGGCAATGCCTCTTCGGCCGCTCCTTTACCATCACGACCGGTTGCGGCCGCGGTTCCTGATCTTCGAGCGGATGCCCAAGATCCGGAAGGTGATCGTCAAGGCGTTCCGGCGGTATTGGATGCGGGACTACCTTTGGGAGAGCATCGTCCACTACGGCGATCCGACGCGGGAGCTGTCGTGGAAGATGATCAGGGAGATCGTCTTCCGGCTGTACACGGCGGATCCGGATGTCGTGCTGAGCGACGACCTGGCGCAGCTCCTCAAGACGAGCCCCGACCTGGAAGTGGTGAGCATCGGTCACCTGCACACGCCGTCGTGGCAGATGCATGCTCGGCGATACCTGGTCCAGACCGGCTGCCTGCGGGACGAGTTCGAGATCCACCACTACGACGACAAGCTCGTGCCCATCGACAAGTCGTACGGGGAGATCCTGCTGGTGGAGGGTCACGTGGAGGATGTGCGGCTCTTCCACGTCCAGGGTCCGGAGCGGCCTCCCGGCACCTATCCGGGCGATATCTTCGCCCTGTCGAAGCGGGTGCCGAAGCTCTTGAAGGAGGGGTGCCTGCAGATTGCCGTTTGAGGTGATGGGCGCCTCCCCTGAGCTCCAGTGCGTGAGAGTTCCGGGCTGAAAAACTGCCTGCCCTGGCAAGAATCGGCCCGGGGCTGTAGCTTGCTTTTGATAAACTCGAGGCGCCCGGATCCGCGACCACAATACCTCAACGAAGGGTGAGACAAGAAGGGTGAGGCAAGCCAGCATGAGCACCTCCGAAAAGCTGAAAGCCTGCCACTGTTGCGGGCTGATCCAGTGGGTTCCCGCCCTTGAACGACGAGGGCGGGTCCGGTGCGCACGATGCGGGACCCGGTTCGCCACGGTCCTGGACCGCGCTTCGGCTCTTCACCGAACCGCCGGATTCGCTCTGGCGGGGCTTCTTTTCTATTTTCCGGCCCTCTTCTTGCCGATTTTGGAGATCGAGCGGTTTGGGCAGAGCCACCGGTCGAGCGTTCTTGAAGGGTGCTGGAGCCTGCTTTCCCAGGGGGAATGGTTCGTCGGGGGCATCATTCTGGTCTTTTCCGTGATCCTGCCGCCGGTGAAGCTCTTGCTCCTGCTGGCCCTCTGCGGCCGGGGCCTCATGAGCCAGCGGCACAAAGCCTGGACCTACCGAATGATGGAGCGAATCGGAAGATGGGGGATGCTGGATGTGCTGCTCGTGGCGCTTTTGGTGGCCCTGGTGAAACTTGGGGGGCTGGTCCGCTTCCACCTGGGGCCGGCGGCGCTGGCCTTTGGCCTTTGTATCCTTGCCAGTATGCTGGCGGGAGCCTTTTTCGATCCCCATTCCGTGTGGGAGGAACCGGCGTGACGGAGGAGCCTGACAATCGGCCGCGAGATTCCGGCAGCGACCCTCTCGAGGCTCTTTCAGCCAGCGATTATCCTCGGGCAGTCTTGGAGCGGCCCGCGGGGTCCCTGGGCTGGCTCCTTCTTCCCGCGGGTCTGGCGGCCGTGATCGTGGCGACTCTGCTTTTACCCTACTTGACCACCGGCGACACTCTTGTGGTGGTGAGCTTCCAGGAGGGCCACGGCATCCGAGCCGGAAACGCCCTGAAATACCGAGGCATCGTCGTGGGCGAAGTCAAGTCGGTCCGGCTTTCCCGCCATTTCGACGGAGTGGACGTCAACCTAGCCCTGGCGCCTGAGGCGGCCGATCTGGCCCGGGCGGGGAGCCGCTTTTGGATCGTGCGGCCGCTGTTGAGCCTTCGGCGAGTACAGGGCCTGGATACAATCATTGGGGCCCGATATTTGACGGTGCTTCCGGGGCCCCGTGATGCTCCTCGGCGAACTAAATTCACGGGACTGGAAGCACCGCCCGTCATCCAGGATCAGGGGCGAATCGGCCTGGAACTCCTGCTGGAGGCAGACGGAAAGAAGGGGATGGATCGAGGCTCGCCAGTGCTCTACCGGGGGATCGTCGTGGGACGCATCCTGTCGGTATCACTTTCCAGCGACGGAGCAAGCGTGGTGGCTCGGGCGGCCATGGAACCGAAGTACCAACCGCTCATCAGGGAGAACAGTCGATTTTGGATTTCGGGCTCAATGGAAATCGAGGGTGATTTCTTCTGGGGCCTGGCGAGCGGTGCCTTGGATCTGGGAGCTCTTCAGGCGATCACGGGCGGAGGTGTAGAGATGGCGACGCCGGACAGGCCCGGCCCGCCGGTGGCGCAGGGTCACCGGTTCCGCATCGCCAATCAGCCGGAGGAGGGCTGGAGGGAGTGGCGGCCCAGGATCGCCATAGGCAGTCCTCTCCTGCCGGCGCGCTCCAGGCGACCCAAGCCCCTTGGGCTCCAGGTTCTTTGGAAAAAACCAGGCCTTCTCTATGGCGAGCGCAAGGTCTCGCGGACGGGATGGGGCCTCATGGTCGAGGGAATCGGCCTTCTTACACCCAAAGACCTCTTTCCTAGCTTCGCCAGGGAAAAGGTCATCGGAGGCAAAGCCACACTCCTAGTAGCGGGTAAGAAGCTGCAGATCACTCCCAAGAAAATCACGCGCCACGGTTTTCTGGCCATTCTCCCCATGAAAACGGAGGAACTCCCAGGGAACACCGAGGCCATGATCTGGCCCATGAAGCGAGTCCGGGGCGCGGATGATCCGGAAAACTGCGCGCTCTTCGCCAATCCTGGCAATGAAGCAATTCCTCTGGACGACGGCTCCATCCAAAAGGACGGGAAGAGCTGGCTCCTCGACAGTCGCATCCGCCTTGGCAACCGGTGGCACGGCGCCGCAGCCCTCTCCAGAAAAGATGGGCGGCTCATCGGAATCGTGGTGATCACCCAAGAGGAGGCCCGCATCCAGACTCTCGGCGACCTTCAACCCTTGGAGGCGCCGGAACCGTGACGATCCCCAGAGAAATCTACCAGCGCCACCGCCAGACCGCCCGCTATCTGCTCCAGATCAGAATCGAGAAGGCCTGGATCGAAAAGGCCGAAGCCGGGCTTGTCCCCGTCGAGGGGATCGTGGCGCGAGCGTTCCGAAGCACCTGGAAAACCCGCGTCGGAAGGCGCGTCCGCTTCGAAGTGCCGGTCCTGCCCCCCGGGAACCCCATGCCCCTGGGACCCGCTCTATTCCTGCCCCTGGCCGCCCTCCAACCCGGCCGTTACCTGGAAGCCTATCTGAACGGAAAGCCTCCCGACCTGGAGCTGGCGGGCTGGCAGGTTCTGCCGCTGGATGCCCCCACCAACCGGCCATTTCACAGTTTTTTTCAAAGCCGGGAAGAAGCCGAAGCAACAATCCCGCCAGAATCACTGTACCAAAGACTCGCCGCGCTATGGAAGAGACCAGCGTCGGGGCGCGACGCGGAATAGCCCAATGGATTCTCAGTCATGGTTGGGGAGAGAAGCAAGTCACCTCACGAACCACCCGAGGCTCACCCGCGTGGCGACCGTCGTCAGGTTCTCCCCCTGATACAAGATCTCTCCCAAGACAATGCTCGTCCCAAGGAGAAGCCGATCCCCGATGTCGAAATCCACGCCGCCTTCCAAATGTACTCCAAAGCTGAAACTCCCGCCCTCCACCTCCGTTCGAAGACGCCGCACTCCCGAGCCCACGGAGATTACAGTGACAAAATCCGAAAGATAAATCCCCGCCCCGACTCCGGCATAGGCCGCGAACCGAGACTTCCGCAGACGGACCAAAGGCGCCATCCTGAGATAGAAAACATCCCGATCAAAGCTCTCAGGAACAACCTCCCCCATGATCCGGACTGGATCCGCGTCAAGCTGGAAATAGCCCAGACTCGCCCGAAGACCAAAGGAGGGCCGATAGTAATGGTCCAGGTCAAGACTGATTCCAAGGCCCTTCTCCGCGCCGCCGACTCCGTCCTCCACGGACAAAATCCTCTCCAGGGAGACCCGGGCAACGCTGACCTCACTCTCCAACCCATCCTGGGCCAGCAACGGAGAGGTCATCCATAGCAAAACCAGCACCGCGGCCCAACGGCGGCCCAACCAAACCGAGGCAGGCCGGGAACCAGGGCACGCTCTTCGTCTAGGGCGTAGATCTCGGTAAACTCTTTGCTTTCTTTGCGTTGCGTTCCGCTCCCATCGGGCGCCGTCCGGCACCCGCTGATCGCCATTGTCACAGCTCTCATCATCCACTGCCCGAAGGCCGGAGCACCACCGGGAACCAGGACGTGGCGCGTTTCTAGGGCAGAGAGTCTCTCCAGCCTGGCCACCGATGTCCGCCTCCCGCAGCAAAATTGTCATCAGGATTTCCTCCGCCCTGAAGCCTGAGCCTGAGCCCGAGCCATGAGCAGGCTTCGAAACGCTTCCTTGAGCTTGGTGTTCCCGATGGGTTCCACGGCCTCGTCGATCCAGTCCCTTTCGGCGGGATCCACCGCTGCGGCGGGAACCTGCCTGATGGGGGGCTTGTGTGGCCTGGCTCGGACCCTCATGGAGAGTTTTTGGACCTCTTCGAATCCCGCATCTCGAAGCCTGTTCAGGAGCACAGCCGTCATGTTTTCTAGCTGCAATCGCCACTCCTGGCTGTCCACTTCGATCCGGACGGTTCCCGCCGACACACTTAGGACGCGGGTATGCGCGGCGATCATGGGTCCCACGGCATCACGCCAGGCCATGCCCATCCGCAAAATCGGGCGCCCCCGAAGTCCGGCGAGTACCTCTCCAACGGGCGCGGCACCTTGTCCCGGTTTCGCCCGGGCAACACCTTCTCCGGAGTTGTGCTGCCCATTGTGGAACTGACCTGCCATGGTAGAAATCCGGTGGTGCTCGGCGGAACCGGTCATCGGTGGCGGCTCTCGATCCCCTCGACTCCTGGAGTCTCGGCAGTCTGCCCGGTTTCCCGAAAGAGGGCCTCGGTCATGGTACCGGCCACGGTGCAGATTTCAGACGCCGCTCCAGGGCTTCCA
>JAJRTK010000539.1 GCA_024278345.1 bacterium
CCAGCCCTGGAACCCGGCGGAGGCTCTGCCTCCGGACCTCCGCTGGGAGCGCCGCTCCCAGACCCACGCCAGGGAGCCAGCTCCCTGGACCCACATCTTTGTGCGCTGCGTGCTTTTTTCGGGTGGCCGGTACGATGACCGAGGCCGCTCGTGCTCCCGTAGCGGAATCATCCACAAATCTGTAACATGATGGTCAGGTAAAGTGGGTATCCGGACAAAGCGAGACAATGGGGCAGCGGGAAAAAACTCGTCCCCAGGCAGGGCTTTGCCCTGCACCCACCAGGGAGCTAGCTCAACTTCCCGTTGCAACAAAGGGCAACGGGATCCCAGCCCACATCTTTGTACGGTAGGCCTCGCTTATGCTCGGCATCTCGCTGCGCTCGGCACCACAATTTCCCTTTTTTTTCTGTTCTGCCCCGCCGGATACCCAGTTGATTGTGTCACGCTTCCGAAGCGCCGTCTCACACGGCAGCCAACCGAAATCTTTTTCGCGAGCATGTTCGCAACCTGCAAAATGAATCGACGAATCGGCAAGTTCGAGCTGGTGACCGAGCTGGGGGCGGGAGGCATGGCCATTGTGTTCATGGCCCGAGACACCATGCTCGGTCGCACGGTGGCTCTCAAGGTCATCAAGGAAAAGATCGAGGAACGAAAGTCGATCCGCCGCCGCTTCGTGCGGGAGGCCCAACTTGCCGCCGGCTTGAGCCATCCCAATATCGTGACGATTTTTGAATTTGGGATGGAAGACGACCGGCTCTTCATCGCCATGGAATACCTGAAGGGATGCGATCTTCGCCAGCTCATGGATCGCCAGGAGAAGATGGGGCTCCAGGAACAGATCGACCTCGCGCTCCAGGTAGCCAAGGCACTGCGGCATGCCCACGCTCACGGGGTGGTTCACCGGGACATCAAGCCCACCAACATCCGGATTCTGGACAGTGGCCTGGTGAAGCTCGTCGATTTTGGGATCGCGAAGCTTGCCAGCAAGAAACAGCTCGAGCTCACCCGAGCCGGCTCCCTCATCGGGAGCGTGTCGTACATGTCCCCCGAACAGGCCCGTAGTCGGCCAATCACCAAGGCGTCAGACATTTTCTCTTTCGGGAGCCTGCTGTACGAAATCCTCACGCGACGCGCACCCTTCGACGGGGAAGATATCCCTTCGACACTCTACAATATCGTCCACGAAGAGCCGCTTCCCATCGAGTCTCCGGAGATTCCCGAGCTCTTCTCCGAGCTGATCTGGCACTGTCTTCGAAAAGATCCGGAAGAGCGGATCGACAGCTTCGACACCCTTTTTGAGGAACTACGGATCATCCGAGCGACCGTGACAAGCGTCGGTGGGGCCTGGATCACCCCCGATCCAGACGAAACCCTCCGACCGCTGGTGCAGGATGCAAGAGCCAAACCCCGTCGCGAACCCGGCGCCGCCTCGACGCCTACGCCCGGCGATCCCAAGGCGACAAGGCTGATGGAGGGAAAGGACCGTCCCCCCCGATCAACCGGGGGAAAAAAACCCGGAGAGAACCGGCTCCTTGGCCCGGGACCACCCGGCGACGAACTGGAAAAACGCCGGGCCACCCGGCTCATGGACCAAGCGCCACCTCTGGCCAAAAACGCTGAGACAAGCCTCTACCTCTACGGAAAACGGCACGACGAATCCCACGCCATCACAGCCCCCAAATCCATGGCCAAAGTTGAAACCGCTCCCGCACGCCTTCTCACCGAAGGCACGCCCCTGCTCGGGCCTTTGGAGACCAAAGATCTTCACGACGACGAAAAAACCGAGCCCTACGCTCCCCAACACCGGGAAGTACTGGCGCGGATGGAAGCGAGCTTTCGGGATGCGGATACGGCATTTGACGTCGATCCCGAATCACCGCCCCGACCGGCCGACGCCGCCCTCGGGAAGACAAGCTTCCGGGATGCGGACACGGCCTTCGGCGTCGATCCCGAATTGCTTCTCCAACCGGTCGCCACCGCGCCCAGGGACGAACCGGGGCTTTCGGATCGAGCCTCGGGCGGCGACGACGAACGGATCGAGGAATTCTGGAGAACGCCATCCAAGCGCGGCTCAGAAGGCGATCTCCAGGCTACTCTGTACGACCGGCGGACGACGACCCCAAAGTGGGTTTGGGCGGCCATACTCTTCTTGGTCCTGGTGACCTGTGCCGGCGGGACTTTTCTGGGCCTGAGGGCAGGTCTCCTCCGAGACGCGCAAATCTGGGTTCTCAAAACCCTGCGCCCTTCAAGCCGGGAACGCCCTTCAAAGGTGGAGAAGCCCCTGCCTCCAGAGGACTGGGCGGCTCCCAGCGTCGTCGATGACGCTCCCCTGAAAGGATCCGGGGATACTCCAGCTCCCGAAACAACGACCTCCTACGAAGAATGAGCGGAGAGGAGCGGCGAAGGCTCCTCATGCCTGACGCCCGGGCCATACTTGGTCTTGGGCGCAACGTTCTCGGGGGCCGAGGTTTCAGATGGCCGGCGGCAATGGGGGAGGGGCGGCGGACGGACTGCCGCCGACCCGACCGGAACTCAAGCTGAAAAAAATGGCCGCTTCGTGCTATTCTGTTGAGAGAAAAATGGTTCGACGGTGTTGGAGGAAGACTGTGAAGGCGGCGTTATTTCGGGGTTTCTGGACCGGAATGGTCTACGGCGTGTGC
>JAJRTK010000540.1 GCA_024278345.1 bacterium
ACGGTTCAGATTTCAGACGCCGCCCCGGGGCTTCCAGCCCTGGAACCCGGCGGAGGCTCCGCCTCCGGACCTCCGCTGGGAGCGCCGCTCCCAGACCCACGCCAGGGAGCCAGCTCCCTGGACGTACGCCTGAAAGCACATCCGGACAGGAAGGTGAAAATCCTTTCCAGACATGCACACTCCGGTCTGTCCAACCAGAAGAAAAAAAAAGTTTTCAGGAATCGTGTCCTGAAAGCGGGTCACCACCAGATTCCGCGTGGCCTGGCACCTGTCATGGGCAATGGTTCCTTTCTCTCACCGAATCGAGGCCGTGGCAGTGGCGTGGCGATCCAGCCAGAGACTATTCCAGTTGTCGATCCCCTCGGTGATGGCCTTGGACTTCGAGTCAGACTGGTAGTCGGCGTGGGTCACGGTCACCGTGTAGGTTTGGCCAGCCTCTAAATCTGAAAAACGGTAGAGGCCGTCGGACCCGGTGAGATAGGTTTCCGACCCCGGGCTCAGAGAGCAGAGAGCACCACTGATCCGGCTTTCGTCCTGCGCATCAAGGATCAACCCCACCAGATTTCCCGTGCCGCCTCCAACGCCTCCCAGCTTCTGGTCTACCTGGTCCCGTATCCATCCCAACCAGGGATAAAGGAGGTCACCGGGGCATGCAGTCTCCTTGACGTTTCGATGGCCATAGATGTTGTCCATCACCGCGCTAAAGTTCCGGTAAACGTCCTGCCCAAAGGGGTCGATCCCATTCTGACTCGCTTTCCAGGCAAAAAGATCGACCAGGGAATTCAGAAGGGCGCTGGTGGGCTCCTCGTCATATGGCGCGTGGTGGTACCCCATGGAGACGACTCCCATGGAATCACAATTGTAGCCGTCATGGGCCCCTCGGACGTTGTCTCCACCGCCGCGGCCCTCGAAGATCATCCCGTTGGAACAGACAAGATAATTGTAGCCGACATCGTTCCAGCCAAGGGAGTTCATGTGGTAGGACTGGATGGAGCGGACGTGGGAGGCGCATTCCTCCTGCGTACTGTCTCCCAGCCCGATGGAAGCGGAGTGATGGAGACCGACATGGGTGGTGGGATCGCAGTAGGAAGGACTATTCTTGGGCGCCTGGGCTCCCCACTCGCCTCGGGAAATGAGTTGGGGCTTCGGAAGAGCCGTCACCGCTAAACCAGTGTTTTTGGCCGGCGTTTCCAGTGCCAAAAGAAGCTCGCCATCGGACGGACCGCTCGTGGCATCGATGAACTGAAGCGACAGTGAAGCCAGCAGTCCCGCCGTAGCCCCCGCCCGAAAATCCATTCTGCACTCGATCCCGCGGCCCAGGGCTCCGGGCAGCAAAACCAGTCCATAAGCCAAGAGGCCAGCTTCGCGGCGGCTACCGTCTTCGTCGAGAGCCAGGCGAACCCACTCCCCGCCGCCAGCCTCCAAGCCTGCAAACCGAACCTGCAGGCCGAAATCCAGGTCCGCCGGAAACTTTCCACGCACCACGACGGCCACGGCTGAAAAGGGAAACGGCGCCGAGTGTACGGCACTGAGCGAACCCGACGTGCGCTCCAGAAGGTCCACGCCCGAGTCTCCCCGCCGGGCGCCGCTCACCACAAGCTCAGCACCGGAAGAAGCGAAGGAAAGCTCCACGACTTCACTGCGAACTTGCCCAAAGCTGGGCACCACGCCGGCCAACAAAAGAATAACTCCGCACAGAATAGCCGACCATCGCCTCATTGGACCTACCTCCGGGGTTCGGGAACCGCTTCCATCGAACTCGCATCGAGCCCGGATGAAGTATCAAGTTCCATGGAGCCACTCCGACAGATGACTTCAGCACCAGCCGGCATCATCAAGAAATCTCCCCTGAACTCTGAGCAAATTCTGCGCCAATAAGAGTGGGGGGGCTCCCCCTGTGGGGCGGAGCAAGAAAAGATGTCGCACCCCTGCAATCCGGGCGACTCACCATCAGCTAGGCCGGGTTGAAGATCTCCGACCGTGGAGCGCCTTCAGGGCATAACTCCAGAAAATCGCTTTCTTTTCTTGGGGTTGGCGTCCGGTCGGGTCGGCGGCAGTCCGTCCGCCACCCCTCCCCTATCATCGCCCTCCAACCGGTCAACCTGCCCCCAAGACATCTCTCGCCCCGATCTCCGAGCTACTCTTGAATCGAGGTTGTGGCGAGGAAACGCCAACGGCTGTGGGCACAGCCCGGTGACTCAGGAAAACTGGCCGACCATTTGCGGCAAACACGAGAAAAACGTGTTTCACGGCATCCAAGATTCAGAGCCGTCCAGAAACACCGAAGGAGATCGAGAAGTGATCGTCACAGTGTAATCGCTATCTCACGATGTCGAAGCCGGCACCTTGAATTGCTTCTTCGATAGCGCTCTGTTCTGGAGCCCGGCGCCGCGAGACAAGAAGCGTCACCCGGCCCTGCTCGGCGCTGGCCTCCACCTGCCTCACGCCATCGAGAGCCCGAAGAACCGAGCGGACTTTTTCCTCGCAATGACCGCAAGTCATGCCTTTGACTTCCAAGGTGATTTCTTCGGTCAACATGCTCATCGCTCAGCCTCCTGCCTGCTTGGTTATGATTACAAGATCCTTATGGTCATCTGCGGGATGATGAGTTGCCAGAGCCGGACCTCAGGTGGCCAGTCAGTGGCCTGGAGTTGCGGGAAGGCCCCGTAATCTTATGATCACCATCTTGTATCATAACCGACGCGAATCATGGAATCCTGGGAGAAAGCAGCGAGCACGGCTGGATTCCCATTGGCGTTTCCCCTGACGCCCTGACTAGCTCGCCACGCCCACAAAGAAGTTTCCGGAAAAAGAGGTAACAAAACCAAGACGCAACGCGTCGTACATGAATGTGGGTCCAGCAACCGTCTTGAATGTCAAGCGTAGAGCTGGAAGATTTTTGGGGACCTATCTAATTGTCCTGTTTTTGCTTTACAATTTTCGGGTATCCACCTAAGCCGGGACACGCAACAAAACCAAGAAAAGACGCGGAGCGTACAAAAACGTGGGCTGGGCTCCCGTTGCCCTTCGTTGCAACGGGAAGTTGAGGTAACTCCCTGGTGGGTGCAGGGCGAAGCCCTGCCAGGGGATGGAATCCCCGGACGACCTTCGGGTAACGCACGGCGTGACCCGCCGAGCGACAGCGAGGCGTTGCCCGGACGCTTTCGATTCCAC
>JAJRTK010000541.1 GCA_024278345.1 bacterium
GGTTGTCGGCAAACCCTTTGTTTTCTACGTGTTGCGTTCCGCTCACATCGGCGGCAGTCCGTCCGCCGCTGTTCGCCATCATCGCCGCTCTCACTCTCCACTGCCCTAAGGCCGAAGCACCACCAAGATTTGTGCTCCTCTTGAGCCATTTGTCATGGTTTATCCCTTGGTGGAGGTGCGCTGACAATCTTGATCTGGCCCCTTTGCAGCTTCATGGCCAGGAGAGTCTTGAGGGGTGCTGTCAGCGTCCGCACCTGGAATCCCGGTTCTCTGATGGTCGTTTGCCACGGTCTTTTCGCGTCCGATGGAAGGCGACCGTGGCTTTGTGCCGGCCATCGGCGCCACGACCAGGAAGTTCCGGGGATGAACTTGGAGAGTGTGTATTGGAGGTCAAAGCCGTGCTATGATACGCTTTCCTCTATACGGTTGTTCGGTAAGCCTGCTCGGCCCGGTGCCTGCAATAACCGGCCAGCAGTGGGAGTGGTTGGATGCGTAGAAGGTCCTTGAAGCGGAGTCGTGGCGTCAAACCCAGGCCGCCTGACTATCCGGAGCCCTACAAGTTTAGGCATTTGCCTGTTTTGTCTCGCTCCGAACTCGAAGCGATCCAGAATCTTTATCTTTATTTGCCTCCGACCTTTCTTGAACGGGCCCTCCTTGACGAGTTGTCCGAGGCGTTGAGTCAACTTCTTGGCGGTCGGGTTTTTATCCGGGTCCATTCCGTGGAGCACTTGAAGTTTGGTGAGTGGCGCAGCAAGCTGCCTGATACCGGTAGCAGCGCGATTTTCCGGCTTTTGCCTCACCAGTCAGCGGTGGCTCTCCATCTCGATCACGCTCTCGTGGGTTATCTCCTGGGGCGGTTGACTGGTGCAGGCGGCGCGTCCCCGGCGGATCTTCGCCCGCTGAGCGCAGTGGAAAAAGGGGTCATGGAGTTTGTGCTTTTGCACGCCTTGGCTGTGGTGGAGGAGGGCTTTGGCCACATGGCGCAGGTCAAGCCCCGGTTGGAGAGATTCGAGGATGGTGCTCACGGTCTCTATGACGTGGCATTGGACGAAGATCGGGTGGTGGTCATCAACATGGAGTTTGTCTTGGCTTCCGTGGAGCGTGGTGGTGGAGCACCGTCGCTGACTTTCTTGGATGGCCCGACACCGGGCGGAGTGATAGAACTTGGGGAAGGCGTGTTCGATCTCGCGGTGGGTCGTGGGGAGAAGGCTCCGCTTCGCATTCCGCATCGCTCTCTTTCTCGTGAGCATGCCCGCTTGAGGAGGGAAGGTGATCGGACGGAGCTCATGGATCTTCAGAGTCGCAACAAGACGTTGGTCAATGGGCAAGAGCTGGTTCCGCACCAGCCAGTTGTGCTGGCGAATGGCGATCTCCTGAAGTTTGGAGCGGTGTCGCTTCAGTACAGCGACCCGGAGAGTGAGATCATCGTGGAAGAGCAAAAGGATTTTCTGAGTCTCTGCGTTCCCTATCCTTTCGTGAATGAGGTCTTGATTGCCCCGTACCAGGGGCAGGGCCTGACGCCTGTGGAGCGGGCCTATTACCTTGATCGGGCGAGGCGATTAGGAGGGGCATGGCAAACCTCGGTTCGAGCAGAGATCGGGCATATCACCTTTTCTGCCGCCGAGCTGGAAAGCGTCGAAGAGGGGGATGTACTTCTCATTGAGGAGCCAAAGGCGGAAAGACTGCCTGACGGATCGTATCGTGGGGAGGTTTTGGTGCGAGTGGGGCGTGGAGAGGCCTTTGTCTTTCAAGGGACCATCGTCTCTGGAGACGAAGTCTTGGCGATTCAGTTGATGGACTACGCGATACAGGAGGCACTGACGAATGTCGTCGAACGGATATGACCATGGTTATGATGACCAGGAGATCGATCAGCAGGAAGGGATGCTCGATGATATCGCGATCCGAGTCTCGGTAGAGATCGGTGAACGCTCCATGTCGGTTAACCAGATCAGCCACCTCCGAGTGGGGCAGACGATCGAACTCAACCGGGGGCCTTCCGAGCTGGTCCATTTGCGAGCGGGAGGTGATCTCATTGCTCAAGGCGAATTAGTGAACATCGAAGGAGAGCTTGGAGTGAGGATTCTCAAGTTTCTGAGGTAGTGGGGCGGATCCGTAGGATGAGACGGTTTGTTTTTTTTGCGAGCTTGTTGTTGATCCTCTGTTTGGGGGAAGCAACCGCAGAAGTCCAGTGGCATGACCTTCCCCAGGCTTTAAGCTCTTCCAATACCGTGGAGGGCCATCGTGAAGAAGGGCGTTTGGTGGAGAGGGAGAGTAGGTTAGTGCAGAATCTGGGGGCCGCTCGAACCGCGGAAGAGGTTGCCTGGGACCTGGGCAAGACGTTGGCTGCGTTGGTTCTGGTTTGTGGCTTGCTCTATGTAAGCCTTAGATTTGGCTTGAGCCGTCTGGTTCGAGGGAGCGGAACCGGCATTGAGAGGTTTCGGGTCATTGACAAGTTTGGTCTGGAACCAAAAAGAGTACTCTACATTGTTGAGGTTTGTGGTCGTAGAATCCTATTGTCTTCCAGTGAAGCGGGAATTCGGTTCCTTGTGACATTGGATGGCGCGCCGTTTTCCAAGGAAGAACATCGTTCTCGCGGCGCGGGGGCCTTTCGCTCATTTGGTGATGTACTACGCGAGAAGCTCGATAGACCGGCGATGGAGCCCCCGGCGCCGGGGGCTGGTCTGTCACCGGCGGGAGCTGGCCAAGGGGAAGAGTGATGAAGCAAGGGACGCGGTTTCTTCTGGTGACTTTGGGGTTTGCCTTCTTGACGCTGGCATTGGGGGAATCTGCGTTTGCTCAGGCCGGGGGCTCGGAGTCCGTCACGGTCAATCGGCCGATTCTCTTGATGATGGTGCTAGCGGGTATGAGCCTTGCGCCTTTCATTGGGTTGATGGTGACGTCGTTCGTCAAGATTTCAGTGGTGCTTTCCATGGTGCGGAGGGCATTGGGCACGCAGCAGATTCCGCCGAACCAAGTCGTGACTGGGTTGGCGATGATCTTGACCATATACATTATGATGCCGGTGGCACTGGAAATTCAGACAGAAGTCAAGAATGTGGTGACCAAAGGTGTCGCGCCGGGCGAAGACCTTTTGAGCAAGCCGTCGTTGGACAACTTGGTTGAGGCTTTCGATGCGGGTAAGGAGCCGCTTCGGCGGTTTCTGGAGCGGCATAGCCACAAGAAAGATCGGAGCCTCTTCTTCAAATTGGCACGGAAGATGAGGAAACCCAAGGACCGGGGAGGCATTGGTCCGTCTGATTTTACGGTGCTCATGCCAGCATTTGTCATCAGCGAGCTTCGGGAGGCATTCGAGATAGGATTTGTGATTTACGTCCCTTTCACCGTCGTGGACATGGTGACAGCGAACATCCTTCAAGCTCTTGGAATGATGCAGCTTTCTCCCGTGATCATCTCGTTGCCGTTCAAGATACTCCTATTTGTTATGATCGACGGGTGGTTCCTCATCGCCCGGGGCCTGGTCTTAAGCTATCTTTAGGGAGGGCCTCGAAATGATGGAGCAGTTGGCTATTCGGGTGACGCGGGAGGCGATTTTCTACGTGCTGGCTTTTTCCGCCCCTCCGCTCATTTTGGCGATGGTTTTGGGGTTGTCCATCGCCTTGGTTTCCGCGGTGACTCAGGTGCAGGAGCAGACATTGACGGCGGTGCCAAAGATGTTCTCGGTCTTCATCGTGTTGGCAGTGATGGCGAACTGGATGATGGCGTCCTTGGTGAAGTGGACCACCCAGCTTTTCGCATTGATTCCTGTTTATTTTTAGTTGGTGGGGATTGACTGTCGGAACGTGGCACCGATGGGTATTTGTGACCGACGTGAGCAGATTCCGAAGGGGAAAGACTGCTCCGACCCTTGACCTGGGGGGCAGCCTGAGGGAATCAATGGGCTGAGGGAGCAGAAGTTGGACGAACTTTTCAATAAGATCCTCGGCGTAGACGTCAATCTGCAGGAGACCATCCAGCTCTATGCGTTGCTTTTAGCCCGGATCACGCCAACGCTTTTTCAGACGCCTTTTCTTGGCGGGAACCTGGTACAAGGGACGGCCAAGATCGGGATTTCGATGGTGCTGGTCTTTTTTTTCTACCCGCTTGTCTATTCCACCGTTGATCCACCACTCCCTCCTGAGTTTGGACTCTACATCCTTTTACTCTTGAAGGAGTTTTTTATCGGTTTCGTTCTCGGTTTCCTCGCTTCGCTTCCCTTCTATTACGTGACGGCGGCGGGGAACAACATGGACATGGCTCGTGGTGCTTCCATGGGGATGATGCAGAATCCCGGAGTCAGCGAGCAAGTGACCTTCCTTTCGAACTTCATGTACTGGTTCATGATCTTCTTGTTTCTGGCTTCTGGCGGCCACCGAGTTTACATTCGGGGTTTGGCGCAGACGTTCATCATCGTGCCGCCTACGGGGTGGCTTGAGTTTGGTGTCGGTTTTACTCCGTTCGTGGAACGGGTCGTGCGGCTGACAGCCGACACGTTTGTTGTGATGTTGCAGCTAGGAGCTCCCGTGCTTATCGTGATGTTCGTGACCGACGTGGTGTTTGGGCTCTTTAATCGCATCGCGTCCCAGATGCAGGTGGGGGAGATGTCGATGATCTTGAAGCTGCTTTTGGGACTCTGGATCTTCTTTCTGAGTATCCCGGTGCTGGTGCGGGTGATGTACCAGTTGCTCGATGGGATGCTCGACAACATTGTCGGGATCTTGTCGCTTGTCTAGGAGCGTTGACGGTGGGTGAAAAAAGCGAGGAAGCCACTCCACACAAACTGGAAGAGGCGAAAAAAAAAGGGCAGATGGCCAAGAGCAAAGATCTGCCGTCGGCCGTACTGATGATTGTGGGGTTTTCGCTTCTGTTGGCCCAGTCCTCGAAAATTGGCATTGAGCTCCGAGATTTCGGGCTCGAGATGATGCAGGCTACACAGGTCTTTAGCCGCATCGATATGACGCCTGCCATTGTCTTGGACCTCTTCAGTCGCTCCATTTGGCTGATGATGGGACTTTGTGCGCCGATTCTCTTCGGAGTCATGGCGGTGGCGCTGATCATTAACGTGATCTTAGTGGGTCCGCTTTTTACGACCCATCCACTCAAGCCCGAGCTGAAGAAGCTCAACCCGTTGCCAGCCATCAAGAATTGGTTCAAGGCCAAGAGCCTGGTGATGTTTGCCATGAACGTTCTCAAGGTTGCCGTCGCCGGCTACCTGTCTTACAATATCGTCCAGCGCAGCATCTCCCAGGTTCTGAACAGCATGGATCTCGGGATGTGGGAAATCATGGTGCTGTGCGGGACGATCATCAAGGACATCATCATCCAGGTCGGCTTTTTCTTCCTCATCATGGGAGTCATCGACTTCGGATACCAGAAAAAGGCGTTCGCGAAGGAGATGAAAATGTCGAAAGACGAGGTCAAGCGGGAACACAAACAAAACGAGGGTGACCCCGAGATCAAGGCACAGCGGCAAGCTTTGGCCCATGAAATGCTCGAGGAGTGCATGGTACAGAACGTTCAGACAGCCGATGCGGTGGTGACGAATCCCACTCACATTGCTTGTGCGATTAAGTTCGATGAAAAGGCAATGGATGCGCCGCAGCTCATGGCCAAGGGAATGCGTCAGACCGCGGAACGGATTGTCAAGATTGCAAAAAAGCATAACGTGCCGATTTTGAGAAACATTTCATTGGCTCGAGCGCTATCAGAGTTGCAGCTCGGGGACTCGATTCCCGAATCGCTCTACGATGCCGTGGCAGAGGTCCTGAACTTCGTGTATGAGTTGAATTCAGGGCGCAGTCCCAAGTCCCCGGGAGGCTAAGGGCTGTTTTTGGGTGGTGGACGTTGAAACCTCTAGAGGGCTTCTGCTACGGTTCGGTCGGTTCCTGGAGCGACGAGGGGTCCGCTTTTTCGGGGAACTTGGGGGCCGTTGACTCCAGTCGTAGGCCACCGGGAGTTGTTGTTTGGTGAGGGAGTGTAGCGTTGCCAAGGAGGTAGACGGCGGGATAACTACAGAATGATGCAGACTCTATGAGTTGCCGATTGGACAAAAAAAAAGCGAAACCGCACGCAACAAATTGCGGTCGGTGCCGATAACCTAATGTGAGCATGAGAGGGAGTCAGAATGGCAGAGAAATGGCAAATGAGGACCGTGACAGGCAAGGGTTTTACCCAGGATGAGGACATCCAAGCCTGGGAAGGACTCAGCGAGTCCGACAAGCAAGATCTTCGCAAGGACTTTCCCGTCGGGGACATCCTCGCGTTCCTTCCGCCGGCCGAGGTGGAGAAGATTCTGGAAAGGAAAGCCTGTTCTCCTGAAGATCTGGACAAGATGGCGACCTATTGGGAAGGAAAGCCGCTGGACCTGGGTTCTGTCTACATCGTGATTGATGATCCGGAGAAGTTGGGCGACACAGCCGCCGGGCTCTTGAAGAAGTTCAAGGTGGGTGACAGGGTCGTCCAAGCAAAAGAGCCCTCGGCTTTTTCCGACTCCTCGGCTGCGGAGGCGCGGAAGAATGTCGCCAAGGCTAAAGCCCCTGAGGGCGGTGTTTGGGGATCCAGGAAACCAGGAGATCCGCGATTGTCTGGACCCTCGAGGCTCTAAGACATGACTGCCTTAAAGCGAGGCATCGTCGGTGCTATAAATGAGTAAGTTGTTTCAAACTACAGGCTATATAGCCGCATCCAATAGGATTGGAGAAAAAAATGGCTAACACGATCGCTGGAGCGCAACCCAAAGTTAGTAACCCTTTGGCGAATCAGCAGGCTGGGGCAGCTACCCAGGACTTCAAGAACCAGATGGACATGCTCAAGGTTCAGCAGTATCAGAACAGGTTGAGCCAGACGACGGGAGCGCTTTCGGCCATGTCCAAGCGGGCCCATGACACCATGATGAGCATCATCAGAAATCTGGCCTAGTTTTCGTTGTCCATTGTCAGTTGCTGGCTGTAAAGGGCGAGGACCGAGAGATCGGTCCTCGCCATTTTTTCTGTACCAGAAACTTTGGCTAAACCTTTTTTGCTTCCCGCTGGTCCCACTTCATGATTGGGTCGGAAAACCTGCCCAAATCTGAATGCAAACAAGAATTGATAGATGGATCGGAGGCTTGTCATGAAGGGTCGGATCGGGAAAATAGTGTTGACAATGGCATGGGTCGGTATATCGGCGGGAGGTGTCTTTGCCAAGCCGATCTCAGATGAAGTTCGGGAGCTCAGGGCCGAAGTCAAAACATTGAAGCTTGCTCGGGATCTGGATTTGAGCAGTCAACAGATCCGCTCGATTCGTGACTTGGCGCTTCAGGCCGTTGAGCTCAGGCAAGGATTCCAAGAGGACCTCCAAGGCATGGAGGCTCGGACGATAGCTCATCTGCAGGCGCAGAAAGAGGCTCTTTTGGCTGGCCGCGAACTCGGCGAGGCAACAGAAAAGGGCAAGGCACTGAAATCGGAAGCCAGGGAGCGGCGGCAGGCGATGAAGGAGCAGATGAAGCCCATCGTGGAAGAGGCGATGGCTGTCTTCACGCCGGAGCAAAAGGAGCAACTCGCCACATTGCTCCGGAAGAAACATCGACGGGGACCAGCCGGGAAGGTTGTCCGAGCCCTCCAAAAAGCCCGGGAAGTCTCCGATGAAGAATATCCGGAGCTCAAGGCGGAGGTTCTCAATCGCCATGGCGAGGCAATGGCTAAGCATGGAGCCACGGGCGCGGAGATTTCGGAAAGCGCAGCCAAGTTGAGCAATGCTCTTGACGATGTGCGCGCCATGGATGAACGGACGTTCAAAGAGAGCCAGGACGAGATCGTCGGGGAACTTCTGCCAAAGAAACGCGGAGCGCGGCGGGGGGCTCGTTCTGGGTCTACGGATCGCCGAGGAAGAGGAACCGGTCTTTCACCAAGAAGGGGGAGCCGTCATGGGTATGGCTTCGGTCCTTCCGGGGGGCGAGGCGGTCGCCAAGGTCGCGGAATGGGGGACCGGGCACGCAAAGGTGGGAAGAGACGGATCATGAAGGAGTTTGGGCGATGGCTCAGCAAGGACTCAACGGTCAAGGCTCTGGAGGAACTTCTGGCCACTCACTAAGAGCCTGTAAGAAGATGGAATTCTGACACCGTGACCGCCGCCTCCGGCGGTCCGGTCGTCGCGCCCAGCCAAAACGGGAAGTAGCTCTTTTGCTGCAAGCTCCAAAGGGGCTTATTCAGTAGCAGACGCTAGACGGGGGACTCCACCAA
>JAJRTK010000542.1 GCA_024278345.1 bacterium
ACGTCACTTCTCGGATCGCGCGGGCCCGCCACGCACTGACCTTCCCGCTCTTGACCACCGCGGACGGGAAGAAAATGGGCAAGACCGAAAAGGGAGCGGTCTGGCTCTCCCCGAAACTCTTTAGCCCCTACGACTATTTTCAATTCTGGATAAGTTGCGACGACCGGGACGTGGAACGGTTTCTGGCGCTTTTCACTTTTCTGCCCATGGAAGAAGTCCGGGAACTCGGTGGACTCCAAGGTGCGGACCGTCGGGTCGCCAAGAAAAAGCTGGCGTTCGAGGCGACGGCAATCACCCATGGAAAGGATGAGGCAGAAAAGGCCGAGGAGGCGTCGAGAGCCGCATTCACTGGCGGGGCATCGGAAGGTGTTCCCACGACACTCGTGGAGTACGATGCATGGCGGGGTCCACTTCTGGACCTCTTCATGGCCTCTGGCTTGACCACATCCCGGAGCCAGACACGACGACTTATCACCCAAGGCGGAGCCTACGTCAACGACCGGAGGATTCAGTCACCATCGGAACGTCTCGACTCATCGGAGCTGGAAGCAGGCGAGGCAATGCTCCGCTCCGGCAAGAAAAAGTACCGGCGAATCGCTCCGAACCGGCGGAATGATCAAAGGATTTCGGCAGCTCCGCCGTGCGCCACTACTGTAAGGTAAGACGACCCATGCGCTTTCGGTCGGCCTCTATCGACCTAGGAGAAACGGAAGAATGAACAATCTTCTCAGTCTGATCCCATTCCCCTGCCCCTTCGTGGGGAGTTCCTCCACTGTATCGACTCTTTTCCTGATGGCCATCACTCTTCTGGTGTTTCTCTGGCTTGCCTTCACCTGGGCGCGGCGTCAAGCGATGCAGCTCAGCCAAGTCTGGCAAGATCTGGCTGAGGAGCTGGAATTCTCCTACAAGCCGTCCAGAGGACCACTTTTTCGGCGCCAGAGCGAAGAAATTGAGGGCGTCATCGATGGGGCAATCATCCACCTGACCTGCTACGGTCTTGCTCCTGGGCTGGACAGCCCCATCTACACCCGCTGGAGCGTCGAAGGCAATCTGAAGTCCTCCTTCGTCCTCTATCTCCACCACCGGCACGTGCTGTCCCCCCTTGCCGAGGCTCTGGGATACGAAGACCTTCGGCTCGGGGATCCAGGATTTGACGCCGAGTGGTCCGTCAAAACCGACCATCTTGCGGAAGCTCGCGATCTCCTCGAACCCCCGCTCCGGACACTGATCCGAAAGCTTCGCCACGGCGTAATACTGCTCAACGATACGGGTCTCAATATCGTCTGGTCTGGCCGCATCCAGGATCGGAACGAATTGAAGGCGGGTCTCGACGTTCTTGTGGCCATTCTCCATCGTCTCGGGGCCCGGCACGAAGAAACGGAAGAGGAAGAGGAAGCCCCGGAATCAGAGAAGGAAAGAGAGTCCCAATCCACGACCGACGCCATAGAACCAGACAGAGAAAGCAGTCAGGATAATCCTATTCCAGCGGCAGCAAGTGAATCTTCGGGACAAGCAGAAGAGCCAGTTCAAGGCACCGAACCCGAAGGTTCTGAAGTTCCCGAAGAAAGTCCTGGAATGCGGGAGGATTCAGAAGCTGATGGAAACTCGGCGGAAAGCGAGTAGCGGTCCTCCAAGAGGTGCCGCCTGCCTGTAAGCTATCACGGGCGGGAATGACGAGTACGGGGACCGACCGCCTCACAAATCCCACGGTCGAACTTTGTCTGGATCGATTCCCGAATGGACCATCTCTTCCTGGAGCCTGAGCATTTTCGTCATCACCTGATGAGACCGGATCTTGAGGCGAATGAACTCTGGATCTTTTCGCTTTGTCTCCGTCATGAGCGCCTGCGCCCTATCGATCACCAAGCGTTGCGCGACGACATAGTCGTTCCGCAACTCTTCGAGTTCGGAAAGCCAATTCCGCTCCAGCCGAACCGCCTCGCGCATTTTCTTTGGAGCATCTGGACCTCGACTTAACGCAAAGGTCACGAAAACCGCGAGGACCAGAAAGATCCCGAAAACGGCTAATACTGTGAAGTTGGCAGGGTCCCAAGCGTAAGCCTCCAACCCTCCGCACCCCCCGGCAAACAGCAAGAAAAGTGCTGGAGCTGGCAGCGGCACACTTCTGTTCCTCACTTTCACGGGTCGTCTCCTTCGATGCTTCCTGTCCCCGAGCTTTCAGCTCTCGGACACGTCCTCTTCACGTGAGCGGCTATCGGATTCGCGGTCCTGCGACGGCTTCGGCTCTTTCCCTCTAGTCGCCTTGGAAACGGGGACCCGGCGCATTCGATTGTAGACTTCTTCGCGCCGAGTCTCTTCTTCCTCCTCCTTCTTACGGATCTGACGGGCAACAAACCGAAAAGCTGCAACGATAAGAAGAAAGATTACGAAAAGCCATACAAGTGTGGTTTCCGGGTTACTCAGGAGCCGTTCGACAATTGATGGCTCGGAGAGAGGCACGGTGTGATCGGGCCTTGAATCGCCCTCCGCTTCAGTTCTCCACCCTCCTGGCGCGAGCTCGGGTAAGACGGGACGTTCCTGGGGAAGACCGCTATCGACTTCGACAATTGTCTCAGCCGTTCCCCGAACTCTCTTGGACAACTGAGCCTTGAGGATCGTCCACCCGACGACGGAGGCAATCACGACCAGGACGATCAGGACAACGTACTCTGTCGAGCTCTGGCCCAACTCCGAGCGGGACAAGCGCGAATCTGCACGATGGAGAAAACTCATGGCCATCCGATCTGTCTGGCAACACAGTTGTGACGGTTCCAAAGAAAAAAGTCCAAGCGGGTCAGACGCCCGCCTCCCAAAAACACTCTGCTCACGCCGCCGAAACCGGTGTAAGCCTATCCGACCTCCAGAGATGAAGTCAAACTTCTTGTGTCGGCGATATTCAACCAGATCGGCTGTTGAAGGAAAACCGGTACGCGGCCCCAAGAAAAAGGAAACTTGCCGATACAACCAACTGTATGAGTCGGAATGTCAAGGGGCTGACCGGTGGAGAGGATCCGTGTACGGGTCCCTGCAAGCTCCTGCGCCAGATGGTCGCGAACGGGATCAGGGATACCTACATTACACAGGTAAACCCAGTCAAAGCCAGAAGTTCTCCACCGAGCAAGATCCAATTGGACAAACGTAACTTCAAGCCCAAGCTTTTGACTCAAGCTATTGCCTCGTTCCACAAAATGCAGAATCCGCTCAACGGCCAAGCACTCCAAGCCAAAAACCGAGGCACCAACAAGACTCAATCGACCTGGCCCACTGCCAAGCTCCTCCAAGCTTTGCCCGGCTCGCACATGGGCCGCCGAGAGTATTTGAAGCGCAGTAGACAGGGGTGTCTCTCCGAAAGTCTCCTCCCTGGCGAACAGGGCGACCCGATAGGCCCGGCCCAGGGGATATGTCCAGGACAAGGCGCAAGCCAGGCGCATCAAGCTCGGCTTGGCCAAGATCCTTGGCAATCCCGCCAAGAACAATGCCGACAGCCATAGCTCGGCCTTCAGTTTCCCGGGAACCTCCTTCCAGCTCCACCGACGCCTCATCCATCGTCGCTCAGGATTCAATTCATGCCCCATCCCAGGCTAGACGATGGTGAGGCCCGCCGGAACCTCAATGCCATAGCGCTGGATGCGCGATGACAAAGTTCGGCGATTGACCCCGAGCAGCTCGGAAGCCTTGGAAATGTTTCCATTGCTCCGGGACAAAGCCTGGAGAATCAGATCGACTTCATACTGGCGAACGACCTCGTCGAGCTGCACGGGAGTTTGGCTTAAGTCGGGGGTCCTTGGCCTGGTACCCTGAGTACGGAGCAGATCGGGGAGATCTTCTACCTCGACGCTGTCTCCCTCCGCCAGAATGGCGGCGCGCTCGATGATGTTTTCTAGCTGTCGGACATCCCCGGGCCACCGGTAGGAGAGGAGTAGCTTCATGGCATCGCGGCTGATTCGATGAACACGGCCTTCCGCCTGAGCCCCGTATCGCTCTAGAAAGTGGTAGGCTAGGACCCCTATGTCTTCTCGGCGATGCGCCAACCTTGGCAACTGGATATTGACAACGTTCAGCCGGTAATAGAGGTCCTCCCGAAACCGCCCGGCAAGTACTTCGCTCTCCAGTTCCTTGTTCGTCGCTGATAGGATTCGAACATCCACATCCACCGCCTTGGGAGACCCTACAGGTCGGATTTCCCCCTGCTGAATGGCCCGAAGAAGCTTGGCCTGGCAAAACAGTGACAAATCACCGATTTCATCAAGAAAAAGGGTTCCGCCGTTGGCCTGTTCGAAAACGCCTTTGCTCGAGGTCACGGCTCCAGTGAAAGCACCCTTGACATGACCGAACATTTCACTTTCGAATAAAGAGTCGGGAATCGCCGAGCAGTTGATGGCAACGAGCGGGTGGTGGCTCCTGGGGCTATTGAAATGGATAGCATTGGCGATGAGCTCTTTTCCCGTACCGCTTGGGCCAGAAATGAGAACATTGGCCAAAGACCTGGAGACCTTCCTGACCAGGGCGAAGACGCGGTGCATGGAAGGGCTCTTGCCGATGATATTGTCGAAGTCGAACCGATCCCGCAAGACGCGCCGAAGCTGCTGATTCTCCCGCCACAAGAGTCGTTGGCGAAGGGCATTGCGCACCGTGACGCGGACTTCATCATCATCGAGAGGCTTCACGATGTAGTCGTAAGCGCCATCCCTGAGAGCAGAGACAGCGCTTTCCACTGTGGAAAACGCGGTCATCAGTATGACCGCGACCTCTGGATCGAGAAGGCGTAAGCGCCGCAAAGTTTCCAACCCCCCCACAGGCGTCATTTGGATGTCGGAAACAACAACCTCGAACGGACGATGCTCGAAGAGCTCCAGCGCCTCCTCACCACCCGATGCCATCTCAACCTGGTACCCCTCTGCCTCTAACATGACTGCCAGAATTTCTCTGAGCATCTCGTCGTCATCGACGACCAAAATCGAACAGCTTCTTTCCGATTCGAGGGGGTTCACCATCGTTTTTCACCGTTGCGCTTCCAGCTCAGCTCTCAAGTCGGCGTATCGCCTGAACGCGATAACAGGGCTCGCCAAAATCGTCGATCTCGATATCAATATCTCCATTTTCCACAAGCCCATCGAGCAACCTGCGAGCTTCTGTCTCCGGCAATTCCAGCCTCCGAGCGGCCTCGGCAACAGCCAGTCCGGAAGTCCGACCCGCCAAGGTTCGCAGATGCTCCATCCGGTTCTGCGCCTCCAAGCGCCCTCGGCTCTTCCTGGCGCGGCTCAGAACGAAAAGCCCGCCGGTGAGAGGGAGAACGCCCGCCACGGCCAAGTAGCTGGAAGTTGCCTCCGAAACCTCGGCAAACAAAAGTTGCCAAACTCCATCACCGATGCCCACGACTCCCAGAAGAATGAGCAGGATGCCCAAACCATAGTAGGAAAACATTTTGACCATGGGAATACCTCATCGCCGCCCCAGACGTTCAATGGAGAAACAAGGAGCGTTTTTCACATCTTGGGAAGATCGTGACCAGAGCCGTTAGAGCTCGTAGACTTCGTCTTGTACCACCAGTCTCATGGAACCGGGCGGTTGGCCAGGAATCGCGATATCGTGGATCTCGTCTTCCAGCTCAGAATAGCGTGGTGACAGGTGAGTTGCATAAAACCTGACATTTTCCGGGCAAACAAACTTTTCCTTGAGATCCACTTCCAGGAGCTGCGGCGTATAGTGGCCGCTCACCAGTGCGAGATCAGCCAGCGAGTTTGGAAACTTTATGTCAATGAAAACCGTCAGGCGCTTGTGAGGATCAGCCAAGACGAACGCGCTCAAAAGCGACCACATCTCATCGGTCGGCCCTGTGTCTCCGGAATAAAAGAGGGCGGAGTCGCGATCCTCAAGGAGGTAACCATACGCAATGGAAGGATGGTTAACGCGACACGGAGTCACCCGGAAGCCCGCGATCTTGCGTGCGAAACCGGCGCGTAGGTTCTCGAATTGCACAGGAGAATCATTCTCGCCCGGAATTTTGATCTTGTCAGCATTATGGAACGGGGCATAACAATTTTCGTACAAATCATCGAGCAGGAATAAGAGGTCCATGGGCCCATAGATCGTCACCGGCCTGGTACGCTGCTGGAAGGTGGCCTCTGGGAGCATGATAGCGTCGGCTACATGGTCGAGATGAGCGTGAGAAAGGAGAATGTGATCAATCCCCAGCCTCTCGTCTTCATCGAGAGAATCCAACAAAGCCCCCGCATCCAGTGCCAAATTCCCATTGATGAGATAGGTGGCCGGACGATGGACTTTGCCTCCGTACAGCCCCTTGGACCCTGAACAACCCAGTACTCGTATTTTAATCACCCACTCTCCTCCCAGCAAAAGTCCGCCGCCAGGCCATGGCACTTCTCCAAATGTAAACCTTTGACCCTTGGTCCATGGTAGGTGAGAAGAGCGGCTATGATCAAGCTATTTGCTGGATTGAAGTGTCTATTTGCCCCGATCCACCGGAATTTCTTGTGCGGTCAGACAGCCGCATGAGCGGGATCTAGCGGATCCTGCTCAAATTAAAACTCCCTAGGCGTTTGAGGAGATCTGAGAGCCGTTGAGGGTTCAGCGCGACTCTCACGCCCCCGCGGCGAAGAGCGGCCTTTGGCATGCCAAAGACAACGCATGACGTAAGCTCTTGCACTACGGTCAGGGCATTGGCAGCCCTAAGAGCAGCCAGCCCCTCGGCACCATCGCTACCCATGCCGCTGAGCAGGATCCCGACACAGCCGCGTCCCAGCGCCACGGCCGCCGAACGCATCGATTCGTCAATGGACGGGACATGCACAGCTTCGACGGGGTGAGAAGAAAGATGAGCGGCGAGGCGGCCGCGACGTTCGGCCAACCTGAGATGCTTACCGGAGGGAGCAATGATTACTGTCGAAGGCTCGAGAAGGCTGCCCTCCGTGGCCTCCTTGACCTCCAATGCACAGAGCGAATTGAGGCGCTGCGCGAAGAAGTGTGTGAACCCTCTGGGCATGTGCTGGATAATCACCAAGGGAATGGGATAACCGACCGGGAGCTGACTCAAGAGAAACTGAATAACCGGTGGTCCGCCAGTAGAGGCTCCGATGACGATCAATTTGATCTCCTTGAGATCCCCTACTTCGAGATCGGACAGCTTTTTTTTCACAGCCGCGGGCATTGGCTCGATCCGTTTTGCTCTCCACGGCGTTCCAGATGCCACGGCCGCCTTGACTTTCTGGCAAACTTCCCGCCCCAACTTATGAAAGTCCATGGTGGAATAAGCGGATTTGTCCAGAAAATCGAAAGCGCCTTCCTCCAGGCACTTCAGAGTGATTTCCGCCCCGGATCTGGTGTGACTGGAGAGCATCAGCACCGGTCGGGTAAACCGCTCCATAATCGCCATGAGGGTTTCGTAGCCGTCCATGTCGGGCATCTGGACATCCATCGTGACAACGTTTGGATCCAAGGCTTCCACGAGACGCAAAGCCTCGCGACCGTTCCCTGCCTCCCCGACTACGCGGATCCGCGGGTCCTCCTCGAGAACACGCTTCAACGCCCGCCGGACAAATGTAGAATCATCGACGACAAGAACGCGGATCATCTCTCCACCTTGCGGTAAGCTAAAGTATTCTGCAGCGGCACGGGCTCAAAGCCCTGCTCGCGCCCCAAGAGAGATTCAGATTGTCCAAGGAAAAGGTATCCACCGGCGTGGAGACTGGTGTAAATATTCCGGAGCGCCTGGAGCAACATGCTCTCTTCGAAGTAGATGAAAACGTTGCGGCAAAAAATCACGTCGTAGCGTCCCATGAGATACATTTCCGGGCCAGACAGGATATTGACGGCGTGGAACCGAACAACTCTTCGCAGGGAATCCCGCAACTTATAGTGATCGTGGGGGAGAGGATCGAAGTATTTCCTTTTCAATCCCTGAACTGAGATGGGAGAAGGGGAATGTAAGCCTGCGCGGGAACCCTCTATCTTGCGAAACGAGGAAGCCCCATAAATCCCTTTCGCCGCAACTGAGAGGACGCCCCGACAAAGATCGGCACCGTGGATCTCCAGCGAAGGGGCCAAGTGCTCGGCGCGATAGAAGCGCTCCAGCATGGCCATGGAATAGGGTTCCTCGCCGGAAGAGCAGCCAAGGGAAAGCACTCGCAAAGATCGGCTCTCCTCTCGAAGCCTCCTGGCAAAGGCTGGGGCCAGTTCAGTAAAGAGAGCGACCAGTTGCGCGGGCTCGCGCAGGAAATAAGTCTCGTGGTTCGCCAAGAATTCCGCCAGCCTCGTGATCTCTTGATCGCGACCCTCATTCCAGAGGAGGTAATGATAGTAATCGATGGGCTCTGGCATCCTGAGATGGTTCAGCCGATCAAACACCAAAGCGGCAAACCGGCGACGTCTGGAATCGGGGACAAATAATCCGAACCGCTTCCAAACCAGCTCCCTTAGGAGTTGGAAGTCGCGACTGGATAGCCTGACTCTGGGACTATCGGAATAGGAAGGCTGCACTCATCATCTCCGTCAAAGCGGCAATGCGACCGGGAAGTTTAGAGCCTGAAGGTGGCAATGAGGCGTTCGAGTTGTTCGGCCTGAAGGGCGAGATTCTGCGTCGCTTTGGCCATCTGTTCCAGGGCCTGCTGATTCTGCCGCGAGATACTCGAGATGTTCTCCACAGCCCTTACGACAACCTCGCCTCCCGCTTTCTGCTCGCTGGTGGCATCCGCCACCAATTGGGTCATGCGGTTCATATTCTCCACGGCGGCAATGATCCCCTGTGAGCTAGCTGACTGGGCATTGGCTGCCTCGGCCATTTGAGCCGTGAGGGTACTCATACGGTTGATGGTGTTCAGAATCCCCCCGGCATGTGTGGACTGCTCTTGAGTCGCGTGGTGCACTTCGGTAATGAGTTCTGAGGCGGTCTCCCAGCCTCGGATAATGCCGCTCAAGATCTCTCCGGTTCCCTCGATCATCTCGGTGCTTTCCCGCGTGTCGCGAACGTTTCCCCGAATTCCTTCAATGACGGTTTCGGTTTCTGAAAGAACGGCATCGATGACGCCGCTGATCTCCTGCGTCGCCCGAACGGAGCGTTCGGCCAGTTTTCGCACTTCGTCAGCCACAACGGCAAAGCCGCGCCCGGCGTCTCCGGCCCTAGCCGCTTCGATAGCCGCATTGAGGGCAAGCAGGTTGGTTTGATCCGCTATTTCTTCGATGACGTGAACGATTTTGGAGATCTCCTTTGAGCGCTCGCCCAACCGCTCGATAGCCTCGCTGCTTTCCAGCATCTTGGCGGCCGTTTGCTGGATGCGCTGGATGGTTTTGGTCAGTGCGGCTCCCCCTTCGGCCGCTTCGAGTGCAGCTTTCCGGGAGACTTCGTGAACGACATCCGTATTCTTGGCGATTCGCTGAATAGAGGTCGTCATTTGGCCGACCGTCCCCGTGGTCTCCTGAACAGAGGCCGACAGGTCACGAGAGTTCCCGGCCACCTGCTCGATTGACTGGACCATCGCCTGAATCGAGCGAGAGGTCTGCTCGACATTCGCCGCCAGGTTTTCCGCGCTCTTGCTGACGCTCTGCATCTGCGCGGCGATCTGCTCCATACTGGCGGAGGTATCATCGGCAGCTCCGGCTTGTTGGCCCGCACCTCGGGTGATCTGGGCCGCACTGGCCGAAATCTGATCGGCAGCCGTGGCCACTTGGACGGCGGAGGTTTGCACGCGAGCCAGGATGTCCCGCATATCGTCGGCCATCTTATTGACGCCAGCGGCAAGCTGCCCGACTTCATCAGTCCGATCGACTTCGTATCGTTCCGAGAGATCACCGGTAGCCAGACGCTGGACAAATTGTAGAGTCGCCGCAATCTGGGCGGTGACCTGGCGAGCAATGAGTGCGGCGCCACCCAAGCCGACAAGGAGCATCAAGGCGCTGACAAGGATTCCAGTTTTCCAATTTTGATCGACGACCTGTCTTATTTTTTCCAGTGAGAAACCGACTTTCAGGTGGCCCACGACTTCGCGGCCTAGCCCCCGGACATCCCTGTCGGTCAGGTAGAAATCCTTCGTCAGCCGGCCGTGGGGTAGGCTCTCCAAGGTGGGTTGCCGCGTCGCCCGCTCTGCCTCAGCCACGCCAAAGGAAGCGAGCTCCTTGCCGGTCGCATCCTCTACGATAATGAAAGCAAGATCTTCGATCTTCCTGACTTCGGAAAAGATCTGCTCGATCACCTGGCGGGCGGTAGATTCTTCCGAAGTCCCAAAATAAGGAGTCGGACCAGACAGGCTGTAAGCCAACATCGTGGCGATGCTCTCTACTTTGTCGCTCAATGCTTGCCGGGCCTGGGCATTTTGGAGCTGGGGGAAGACCGAGAGAATCGCCACAGCCACCAGAAAAACCAGAAGGCCAATATAGAGCCCGAGCTTGTATCGAAGACCAAGATTTGAAAAAAAAGTAAACATGTCAGGGTTTGACCTCGGTGACCTGCAAACGGCAAACGCCCCAGTGCCAGCTCTTTGGTCCGCGGATCATTCCGACCACCGCGTCGAGCTTGGAGAGGTTTGCTCAATGAGTCGATCCAGTTCCAACAACAATAATAGCCTGCCGTCGGTGAGTTGAGCGACGCCGCTAATCATGTCGCCGCCGGACTGGAAACTTTCCTCCGGCGGCGGCTCGATGACCGACGCATCAACTTGAAGAACTTGTTGCACGGCATCCACCAACAAGCCCAGCAGCTTTCCACCATAATCCGCAACGACGATGCGGCTTCTTTTACTGACGCTCGCCACCCCCACTCCCAGACAAAGGCGCAGGTCGAGCACGGGCAAGATTTTTCCTCTGAGATTCGTGATCCCCCGAATGGGCTTCGGCGCGCCGGGGACCCGCGTGATCCGTTCGACCCTGATGATCTCTTGGACAAGCTGAATATCGATTCCGTAAAGCTCTCCTCCAAGCTCCATCCCCACCAACTGAACCACCCGCACACCGCTCTCCGCCTCCGATGCCGGGCCCATATCTGGCAGCGCTCGCAGGAAATCCATCAAGGAGGGGGACGAGCTGAAAGCTCCACTGGCAACCGCTGGAGAGGATTGGGCAGGTAGATTCCAGACCGGAGAATGGACCAGTGAGGCCTCCGTGGCCTGAGCCTCGTCCGCTTTGGCCTCCATGGGAGCAGAATTCCCCTTGTGCCCTACGGCATTGAGAATTTCCTTGGCCAGTCCGCTATCGGGCAGTGACCGAGGTTTCGAGATGTTTTCCTGCTCAGGCTTCATGTTCCGATCCAGCTTCTTTCCCATGTTCGTCCGCGTCCGGCGCCGCCTCATGTCTCTTTTTCTGCCACAAGCCTTTTGGCGAATTTTCGTTCACGCATGCTGACAATAGCGGCCAAGTCGAGCACCAGCAAAACCCTACCAGTCCCGAGGATCGCCGCGCCGGCGATCCCCGCCGGCTCACCAAGAAAGTTGTCGAGCCCCTTGATGACAAGTTCCTCCCGCCCCAAAAGCCGATCGACGGGGAGGACGGCCAACCGGCCTCCACCAAAGATAACCACGACAAATTGAGCCGAGGACAACGCTTCTCGCTCCAGGCGAAAGCGCTCCCCAAGGTCCACTACTGGCACGATTTGGTGGCGCCAGCGGCAGACCGGTAACTCCCCTACGCGATGGATGACCGCGGCTTCAATGGGTATCGACTCGATGATACCTGACAGCGGAAGCGCATAAAGCTCTCCGGCAATTTCCACGGTAAGAGCCTCGATAATGGCAAGAGTCAGGGGCATGAGGAGCGTGAATCGGGTGCCTTTTCCAGGCACTGAGGAGACGATGAGATGGCCACCCAGGCGCTCAATATTCCGGCGTACGGCATCCAACCCGACTCCGCGGCCGGAGAGCTCGGTCACCTTCTCCGCTGTTGTAAATCCAGACGCAAAAATCAGTTCCGTCAGTTGCTTCGGATCGAGCCCCGCAACATCGAAGCCAAGCTCCAATCCACGAGCCAACAGTTTCCCCGAGTCCAACCCCGCCCCATCGTCACTGACATCAATCCGGATCTGTTTGCCGATCTGAGCGGCGGAAAGCAAGATGGTTCCGTGGGCCGGTTTCCCGCCAGCCATCCTTTTGTCAGGCTGTTCGATCCCGTGATCGACACTGTTCCGAATCAGGTGCAACAGGGGTTCGGCCAGAGCGTCGAGAATCGTCTTGTCGATCTCCGTTTCTTCACCCTGCATCAGAAAATCAATTTTCTTTTTCTGCTGCTTGGCCAAATCCCTCACAAGCCGCTCAAAACGCCCAAAAACCGTTGAGACGGGAAGCAAACGAGTATCCATCACGGATTGCTGGAGGTCCAGCATGGCCTTCCGCACCGCCTCGCTTGTTCTTTCCAAGGGCCGCCACTCATCCGGCGAGACACTGGTGGCAACCCGGCTCAGCCGGCGGTTCAGAGTCGTCTGGTGAATCACGAGCTCTCCCACGAGATTGAGGAGATGATCGAGTTTTCGAAAATCGACCTTGATGGTGTCGGATCGCGAGACAAGGGTCGAGCCGGCCACTGGTGCTTTTCGGAGCGGCCCCGCACTGCCTCCCGCCAAAATGTCGGAGTCTCCCTGGGACCCCGCCTCGGCGTCACAAGGAGTTCCCGGCACCTCCTCACGGGAGTTTCCCTGGCCAGTCTCCGACCGATGCGTTCTGGAACCGACCGCCAACGGTGGCGACTTGCCTGGATCTCGCCAGGCGGTCTCCAACGGTGCATCCTCTTCCCCGCCGGCGGTTCTCTCCGAGTTCCCGCCGCCCGACATTCCCGCCCCCGCGGGCGCACCAGGATGCGTTTTTTTTTCTGGCAATCCGCTGGGCGACGCAGGCAAGCCTGCTGTCCCACCAAGGCTTTGAGGCCGGGATCCTTGTTTTTCGCTGCCTCCGGCCTGGCCCCTGTCATGGACTCGAAGTAACCCATCAAGTTGTGTCCGGATTCCCGCCGTGTCGAGCTCTGATTCAGCATTTCTTGCCACGGAGTCAAGAGCCTGGACAAGCTCTGAGACGCCACTCAACAGGAGATCGGTTGCTTTCCGGCCCCAAATCTGGGATCGGCGGGGGAGCTCCTTGACGATCCCTTCCATGGTGTGTGCCAGGGACTGAATCTGAGCGAGCCCCATCATACCGGCGTTACCTTTGACGGTATGGAGCAGGCTCATGAGCTCGGAGCGTTCCTCCGCCCACCCCTCCACGCGACCGCCGATTCGCTCCATTTCCAGGAGAATCGCCTCGATGGAGCCCACAAGAGGCATCGTGTCGTTCACAAAGTCCTGGCGAAGCTCTTCGAACATAATCAGGCACGCCACCTGCTTCGTCGAGGTTCACATCCACAAGTGAACAAAGCGGTTTGACCTGCAGCAACAAATCGGTGGTGCCGTCTCACGATTGCGCCACAGTGTTGCTGTAAATCTTCTCAATGATCGAGTGGAGGCTCGCCGGGTGGAACGGTTTCTTGACATAACCGCTAGCTCCAGCCTCCAGTCCGCGAATCGTGTCTTCTTCTTTGCCTTCCGTGCTGACGATGATAACGGGAATGTCGGAGTAAAGCCGCTCCGACTTCACCCGATCCAAGAATTCCAACCCGTTCATGACGGGCATGTTAATGTCCAACACGATGAGGTCCGTTTCGGGATTGGTCTGTAGTAGATCCAACGCCTCCTGACCATCCTTGGCATGAACGATTTTCACGCCCTTGTACCGCATAAAAATGATGTCGTACATTCGATGCATCAGGAGCGAGTCATCCACGACCATGATTTTGCTCATCATTGCCTGTGCTTCCTCCTCAGTCAACCCTGCCATGGAAGATAAACTGTGCAAGTAGAAATCTGCAAGTTTTGATTCTTGCCGGTGGCCTGGGGATTTTGGAGAGTAGCATCTCCAGTCTTCGGTCACCGGTGGATCCACGGGGTCTTCAGAACCAAGACGTTGGCCCCCAAAAAGGTTTCGGAACGGCGTGAAGCCCTGCTTCTGAAACAAAAAAGGAGCCGGGAAAGTGTCCCGATATGCTCCGCTTTCAGGGCTACTGATTGAGCAAGGGGCGAAAATGGCGAGTAGCGGGCGTCGGACGGCGCCCGATGGGAGCGGAACGCAACAGATGAAAAAAAGGGGGTTCGAGAATTGCGCCCTGTGCGAAGAGCAGGATCCAGCTGTTCCCCCATTGCCTGGCCACACCGGAGATACCATGCCTCAAACGGAGACTCTCGTCCTTGGAATCGATGCCACGTCCGCCGCGCGAAGGCGAACGGGAATCGGTCATTACACGGCCGCCATCATCGAACAGCTCGCCCGGCGAAAAGCCCCGACCAGACTCTTTACTTGGGGTCTCCGAGCAACGGGAAAACTGCCCTGCAACCTCTCCTCCGACCACCATATCCGGCTGCCTGGAAAACTGTTGATGCTCTCTTGGCATCACCTGCGATGGCCGGTGATCGATGGGCTCGTTCCCGAAGCAGATGTCATCTTCAGCCCCAATTATTTGTTGTTTCCAACGGGGAAGCCTCTCATGGTCACGATCCATGACCTCTTTTTCGTGGATGGGGGAGGGCAGGACTATTGGAGCGGGCGATTTTTGAAGAACCACCTTCAGAAATACCTCTCTAGGGAGGCGTCGGCCATCGTTGTGGACTCCTTTGCCACGAAACGCCGGCTCCTCGATTGGCAGCCGACTCTGGAATCGGTCAAGGTGGAGGTCGTCTATCCCGGCATCAAGGACCGGTTCTTGGTGCCTCCGGCGCCGGGGGAGAAGAGGGATCTCCGGAATCGGCTCCGGCTGCCGGAAGAGTATTTGCTCTGCGTGGGCGAACTCAGCCGGCGCAAAAACCAGCTCCGGCTGTTGGAGGCCATGAGCCGGCTGGACAAGAGTCCGCCGCCTTTGGTCCTCTGTGGTCTGAGCGACGCGGGGCGGTTGCAGGCTCTGCGTGCGGCGGAAGCTCTTTCGCTGGCCTCTTCGGCGGTTTTCATCTTGCCCTATCTCGATGAAGGTGATTTGTGGGCTCTCATGGGGGGCGCTCATGCGGTGATCTGTCCATCGCTGGATGAAGGGTTCGGGCTGCCCGTTTTGGAGGCTCTGGCGTTGGGCGTTCCGGTGGCTTGCTCGGACAGCGGCGCTCTTCCCGAGGTTGCGGGGGAAGTGGCCGAGATGTTCGGGCCGTTGGAAGCGAGTTCCATGGTGATGGCTCTGGAACGTGTGATCTGGGATGAAGAAAGCCGGGAAGCCCAGCATAAGTCCGGCCCTGCCTGGGCCCGTACCTTCAGCTACGAGAGGACGGTTGAAATGCTGCTGGAAGCCGCCAGGAGGTTGCGCTTGTGAAGGTCGGTATTGACGGACGTTTCATTGGGGGTCGGGAAACGGGTGTCGGCCGTGCAACGCGGTTGCTCGTGGATGCGCTGGCCCGATCTGGCGATCCCGGCGACGCGCTTCACGTCTGGAGAGGTCCCTGTTGGGAGGCCCGCGGGAAAGCGGCCTCCGGCCTTCAGTTGCATCGGGCTCCCATGGCCCCAACGCGCCACCCCTGGACAGAGATCTGGGAATCCGTATGTTGGAAAAAGAGGTTGGGTCAACTGGGCATCAGCCTCCTTCACACACCTAGTTTTCGGACTCCGTGGATCTCGGGGATCCCGCGGATCACCACGATCTACGATCTTGCGGCACTCTCCGTCCCAAAGACGATCCCTTTCAAGTTCCGCATCTACCTCCGGGCTTCGATTCGGGGAAGCCTTCGGCGTGCGAGTCTTGTGATTTGCCCGACCCAGGCGGTGAGGAAAGAGATCGAAGAGCGTTTTCCCCTTCGTACGGCCCGCATCGAAGTCGTCCATCTGGGCACACCGCCGCTCCCGCAACTGTGTGGGGAAGAGGCAAAAAGACGGAGGCGGGCCCTTGGCATTCCGGATCTTTATATAGTTGCCACGGGAGCCGGAGAACCGCGCAAGAACCATGATCGCCTTTTGAGGGCCATGGCAAGGTTCTCAAGAGGCTTCTCGGGAACGGCGCCCGCTCTGGTGGTCATCGGGGGCAAGGCGAGGAGAAAAAAAACAATCGTTGACATTGAAAAATCCACCGTTTACACTATTGTTACCGGGTATCTTGGCCTCGACGATCTTTCGGCGCTTTATGGGGGAGCAGCGGCTTTGGCTTATGTGAGCACTTATGAAGGCTTCGGGCTTCCCATCCTGGAAGCAATGAGTTGTGGAACCCCCGTGGTCACAAGCGGTTTTGGTGCAACCAAGGAGGTAGCTGGCCCGGCGGCACTGCTGGTGGATCCTTTCTCCACGGATTCCATCCACGAGGCATTGCGGCGCCTTTTCGCCGACCCCGGAATCGGTGCGGTCTTGCGACAAAAAGGGTATGAGAGAACCAAAGGCTTCAGTTGGGAAGCCTGCGCCAGACGGACCTGGGAGCTCTACCGGAGTTTGGATGCGTGAGGCACGACCTAGCTGGCTCAGTGTACCGTGAAAGTCGTCTAAACAGATTTTTGTCTTTCATCTTTTGGGGTGCTGGCCAGGGCCTGCATGAGCGAGGGGTTGGAGCTTGGGGGATCGACATAAGCTATTTAAGCCGTGAAAAAGTCTCGGGCACGACCAGCCCGAGCACGAATGCGCCGAGAGCGGTGATTGGGCTGTTCTCATGGGCGCCTGGGCTACCTGGGCTACTAGAGAAACGGGCATGATGCGGTTTTTCCGTTCCACAAAGCTGCTTTACCAACTGGTGGTGGCGTTTCTGATCATCGGGTTGCTTCCGGTCTTTTTATCGACGAGGCACCTCGTCGATCTGACGCGGACCGAGATGCGGTACAAGCTGAAGGACTCCCATACGGATCGCAGCCTGGATTCGGCCAGGGAACTTGGCCAGCAGCTCCAGATGGTGTTCAACACGCTGGCAACGCTGGGGGAGTCCGTAACGCGGGCGCGTCAGGGCGAGCGGCGGCAAGAAGGTCTCATCGAAGCCCTGCTCGATTCGTTCACTCAGGGATGGGATGTCTTCGACCACCTCGTCGTTCGGACGCTGGACTTCGAGCTTTACACATCGAGCCGGACGAAACACGAGCCCTCCGTTGCATTCCGAAACGCCTTCCTTGACAAGGGCGTCTTTTCTTTGGTGGCGGAGGGTGGCATTTTCCTGAGCGATCTGGGGATTCACGCGACGACGGAAAACCTCGAAGTCACCATTGGGATTCCGCTATCGTCGGTGAATGGCCCCACGGGAGCCCTGTACGCGGAAGTCAACCTGGAATGGGTGCGCCGGGTCGTCAGGGCAAAATCGTTCGGCGTCGAAGGAATCACCTTCACGGTGGATCGGCGGGGCCGTTGCTTTGCGCGATCGGATCTGACCCTGGCTAAGGAGCTCCCGGACTGTACCGGGCGAGAATCAGTGAGGGCGGTATTGCAGCGAAGCCTCCGGGGCGCGACGCACTACGAAGACGCCACGGGCCGCGACTACCTTGTGGCCTATGCGCCGATCCCGAATCCGCTTTTTGTTGGCCACAAGGTTCCGTTTGACTGGGGGCTGGTGGTCCAAGAGCCGACGGAGCAGGCCTACGTCCTCGCCAAGAAGATGACAAGCCAAAGCGTTCTCTACGGGTGGATCACCGCCATCTTGGCCATCATTGCCGCCGCCGCCGCTGCTTATGGAATCTCAACTCCGGTGCGCCTTCTCACGGAAGGCGCCGAAAGGTTTGGGGAGGGAAGATTTGACGAGCGGATTCAAATCCGCTCCAAAAACGAGATCGGGCGCCTGGCGCGCTCGTTCAATGAGATGGCAGGCAAGATTCAGGACTACACGAAAGCGCTCAAGAAGAAGGCTGAAGAGATCCAGCAACTCTTCCTTCAGTCCATAGGTGCGCTGGCCGAAGCCATCGACGCCAAGGATCCGTACACTCGCGGTCACTCTCAGAGGGTGGCCAACTACTCCAAGCTCATTGCCATAGAGATTGGTCTCGACGGTGAAGAACGAGAGCAGGTCTACCTTTCGGCGCTGCTTCACGACGTGGGAAAAGTCGGTATTCCCGATGCGATTTTGAACAAGCCCGGCCCGTTGACAACGGAAGAATACGAGGTCATGAAACAGCATCCTGTTCTGGGAGCCAAAATCATGTGCCAAATCCGGCAACTGGAGCCAATCATTCCCGGAATGCTCCAGCACCACGAGCGCTGGGATGGATCGGGGTATCCGGAGGGTCTGCTCTCGGACGAGATTTCGCTGGCGGCCAGGATCATTGGTGTGGCGGACACTTTCGACGCCATGACCACCAACAGGCCGTATCAGCGTAAAATGCGGGATGATGTCGCCATCAACATCATCCGTGGTTTGAACTGCAAACGGTACGACCCGGAAGTCGTGGATGCATTCTTACGAGCTTACATCACGTTCGACAAACCGGATAAAGTCGATATCTATGAAGTCCTTGGTCACGAAGAGGCTCGCCGTGTTGGAATTACCGCCTAGAGAATTGGATCCCGGCAAAGAGTCTTGGGCAGATATCTGGTTCAGTATTCGGTTTACCAGGTTTCAACTCGCTCTGGGAGTGACGCTACTGATCCTTGCGGGGACGGTGCTCTTCTTCATCGTGAACTACTCGTCCGTGCAAGAAGCTTGGCTCAGGAACAAAGCCCTCAAGCGGATCCAGGAGTGTGCGACACTCCTTGACCAGTTGGATGGCAGCCCTGGAACGCACGAAGCGATCGTGAAGCGGGCCAGGGATTTGTTGCGCGACGCCGAAGGTGCTTTCGAGGATCGGGTTTTTTCTGAATCTCTTACGGCGGCTCAAAAGGGGTTGGAGCTGTTGCAGGAAGAGCTCCGGTGGAGCCGGATGGTCATCGACGGTCGTTCGGCCCGTTTCCAGTATCTCGAAGGGCGCGTGGAAATCCGGCGGCAGGGGCATGAGGACTGGTAAACCGCCACGGTGGCCATGAAGATTCCAGAGGAGAGCGAGATTCGCACGGGACAAAACGGTAGTGCCAAGCTCGTCTTCGACAACGGAGCCACCACCGAGATCACCCCCGATTCGCTGCTGGTGGTGCGAAAACTTGGAATCGACGCCAGGAAAAGGACTTTCAACAACGAGCTTGGCCTCCGCCAGGGTGAAGCGGAGTACCGAAGCCAAAGAGACGCGGATATCACGCTTCTTGACGTTCCCACAGGGGCACTCCAGACCCGAGGGGCAACGCGTTTCCGAGCCGGATATCACGCGGAGAGAAAGCGGCCCGGCTCCATCGAAATGTTCGAAGGAGACGGCGAGCTCACCGACCTCACTGGCCAAGTGACTCAGCTTGGAAGTATGACCCGAATCTCTTTCAACAAAGATGGCGAAGCCGGGCCCAGCAAACCGATTCTCCTGCCGCCGACCTTGATATCTCCCGCCACGGCATCGAGCTTGCATTTTTTTTACGACGAACAAATCTCCGTGCCCTTCAAATGGAGCCACGTCAAGAATGCCGTGAAGTATGAGCTGGCCCTTTCCCGGAACAATCGGTTCAGTGAACCCTGGAAAACCGTCCAGGCGAAAGTCAACCAGGCCGTGGTGGGCGACCTGCCCCAAGGGATCTACTGGTGGCGGGTCCGGAGCCTCGATGCCGATGGCGTGCCTTCGGAGCCCAGCATCTACCGCAGCCTCCGCATCCAAGTGAGCAACGAAGATAAACGGCGAGACGGAAAGACCCCTCAAATCAAAATCGAATTCGACCAACTCAAGCTCATGAGCTACAGCCAGGTACTCGTGGAGGGCCGTACAGAGTTCGGCGTTCAACTCTTCATCAACGATCAGCCCATCAGCGTGGACCTCGACGGCCATTTTCTTGACCTGATCACCCTCACCGGAGACATGAAAGCCATCCACGTGGAAGCCATCGATCCCGAAGGAAACCACCGGACCTTCAAGATCCCGGTAGAATCGTAGGCCTCCTGTTCCGGCAGCGAGAGACCGAAATCAAAATGATGAAAAACGCCGCACAAATCAAGCTCCACGGGCTCCAATTTCCCACGGGCTCAGCAACGAAATACCCCCACATGCCTTCACTGGTGGCGACGTAAAAGCTGGCGCCCCTGGCAGCCAATCGCGGAGTCGAACCCGGCAACGAAGCCAGAACCTCGAAGCTCGCGCCGTTGACCAAGCCGATCTCCACCTTGCCAGAACCCCCTTCAATCCCCAGGACCAGCCCCAGGTTCGAGACGTAACGCAGGCTCGGGAGCCAGTACTGGCTCGACGCCGAAACATCGAGCTCCATCCCGTCTACAACCACCCGCCCCGTTGGCTGATCATCCCGGTTCCAAATGACGGCGGCCCAATGAAGTGCTCCGCCATCATCGAGGCAGGCGGTGGGATCCCCATAATAAAATCCGCGCTCCGAGGGCTGAGCCTGGCTCCGCGAAGGCGACCAGACCCCCGTTTGCACCAAATCAATCCGGGCCATGCTCTCAAAAAGCAGGCCATAGCCTCGGCCCCCGGGCCCCACCATCCGTCCACGGTAAACGACAATGGCGCGGCTCCCCGAAAGAAGGGCGACTGGTGCCCAAACCCCCACTGGCGACGGCCTGAGTTCAGTAACGATGGGCGCCTGGCCCCGGTGAAAATAACCGATTCGGGAGATTCCATCCGCCTGTATTCCAAATGCCGCCACGAAAAGAGTATTCTGGAGCCGAGCGGCGGAATAGTATTCCCAGTGGGCACGACCCAAAGCATCGGCCAGGGAGCTCTCACCTTCCGCCACCAATTTCTCTCCGCTCCGATACAGGATCTCGGGCTCCGCTCCCCCTTGGACCAAGCGTGGAAGGAACGCAAAGGGCGGATATCCCGACGGGGCTGAAAACCTCCTTAGCTGCTCCGCTCTTCCCTCCCTAAAACGCCGGAGAATGAGTTCTGATCCCTCTCGAACAACCCAAAATGGCCCCGTTCGATCCGCGTGTAGCGCCATGGGTGGCTCGGTGGGCCAAGTGGCCAGATAGGGGTCCAGAACCACATTTGCCCTGCCTTGGGCACCGCTTGAAGCAACGACCGCCGGTGACATCCCGAAAACCCACAATGCGGCCACCAACATCATGCGGTGGGTGTGAAAACCCCATTTAGGACGCCAGAACCTCCATGAGATTCCCATGCCTTTCATGGCCAGAACTCCTTAGGATAATGGCTGGATTGGCCTCGGTCATGGTACCGGCCACGGTGCAGATTTCAGACGCCGCCCCAGGGCTTCCAGCCCTGGAACCCGGCGGAGGCTCTGCCTCCGGACCTCCGCTGGGAGCTTGCGCTGCGGCCCCTTGGGCCGCGTCTCGCTTACGCTCGGCATCAGACCCACGCCAGGGAGCCAGCTCCCTGGACCCACATCTTTGTGCGCTCCGCGCTTTTTTCGGGTGGCCGGTACCATGACCGAGGCCGCTGGATTCAATGATCGCACAACCGAAAAACTCGACGTACGGTTGCTTCGTCACCTGACTCTCCCAACAGAGAACATGGATAAAGACGATCCAAGCTCCCGAT
>JAJRTK010000543.1 GCA_024278345.1 bacterium
GGAGCTTCTTCCGGTTCCGGATCTTCTTGGGGCGCCTGCGCCTGGCCGTCGAGGTCAGGTGGAGGCCGGAACCGCGGAGTGGTGGTTTCCGCGGTTTCCTTGGCCTGGGCTTCGGGAGGCTCACTCTCCTTGGTCGGGATGCGCGGCGATGTGGGTTCCTGGGCTTCTTCCGGTTCCGGGGCTTCTTGGGGCGCCTGCGCCTGGCCGTCGAGGTCAGGTGGAGGCCGGAACCGCGGAGTGGTGGTTTCCGGGGTTTCCGTGGCCCGGGCTGGAGCTGGTGTTGTCTCTCGGTCAGCTAACGTGGCGGCATCTTCAAGGCAGCGAGAACGAGATTCGGGTGTCCATTTTTTTCTCGCGACCGATGAGGGGATTCCCAGCCGCTGCCGCCATCGCCCCAGTGATCTGGGACCGAGGCGAATTCCCTGAGAGAGAAGGATCGTGCTGAGTTTTCTGTCAGCCCACGGGTAGTCCGGATGTTCGTTGCTAATGAGCTGAACCAAGGCACGAGCAGTCTCTTTCGATCTCGCTTGCGAACTCATCACATCTCCGCGGTATCTCGGGTCGAGGTACGTCTTGAGGGCTTTGAGCATGGTTCCAGGGCGATGAAAGGCAAGTGTCGGCGGACGGATGGGTACTCACGCCGTAGGCGTGGGTCATGCCGCCGCGAGCGGACCGCAACTTTAAGAGAACAAGGCCACCGAGAATGTTCATGCCCTTGAAGCGTCCCACCATCTTATCTCATGCGCCGACAGTGGTCTCGCCACCCATGGCAGAGCAACCACCACGGGTCATGTGGTGGGGGTTGGGATGTCTCGCCAGCGATCTGGCGGAGCAACCCCTTTCTCATGAATCTTTATACTGAAATGAGGGTTCATCTTCGAATGCGGGAAGAGCGTGGATTGCAGTAAGCCAATCATACCATGTACACTTCAATTTGATGAGAGACGCGCTGGAAGGCTTGAACCCGGAGTTCTCATGACGTCTCTACCGTGGCGGTCGATCCAACGTTTCCACCGGCGTCCTTTGGCTGGCGGCGAACCAGGGGCTGACATGCGGGAAGGACTTGTCCATTTTCTAGGCCAGTGGCTGCATCCGGCGGTTTGCCTGGGGAGGGGCGCGAGCGGCTGCGAGCGACCCGACCGGAACGCAACAGAGAAGAAACTCCCTCGGACCAATCACTAGCAAGAACCGCCAGAGGCGCCAGCGCGTGGCCGACTGGATGGACGAGGCCATGCGGGAATCATCGGCGGACAGATCTTTCTTGGTTCTTGGGGGCGTAAGTCTCAGGCAGCTTTACCAGAGCCGTGGTGAGAAATGCAGACTTGTGGGATAGGCTGTGGGCCAAGATTCATTGGAGTGAACTTGAGTTTTCGACCACGGTTGTAACGAAGATCGGAGGAATGGTTTGGTGTATGAGACTGGGAAGATCGGCTTTGAGCGCGGATGGCTGTGCGGGATGATCGTTGCCGTTGCTTGTTGGGGACAGGGCTTCGCTCATGCCGGTGGTTCTTACATTCCCGACATCGGGGTGCGAGCCTTGGGTCGTGCGGGCGCCGTGGTTGTCGGGGCCGATGATCTCATGGCACTTCACTACAATCCCGCGGCTTTGACCAGGCTTCGAAAAACCAGCTTTTTCGTGGATGTAGCTGCGGTCAGTGCTCCCGTAAAATTCCAGCGTGCCCCCGGGATCTTTCGGCCCGATGGTGAAGCCATCGATCCAGACAGGATCTTCCCTGAAGTGGAGAACCAGGCATCGCGCCGCATCATTCCCTCGTTGCTCATGGGAAGTTCCCTGGAACAATTTGGCTGCGAGGAGTGTGCGGTGGCCTTTGGCCTCTATGGCCCTTACAACGCTGCGTTTGAGTACCCTGCCGATGGTCCGCAGCGATACGCCATCGTCAAATCGGGTTCCACCCAGGTCATGTTGACCGCCGCCTTTGCCCGGCCCATCACCTCTTGGCTCAAGATTGGGCTCAGCGGGTCTGCCGTGTACGTGGGGCTCATCCAAGACCTGATTTTTCAGGCAAGCAAGAATGGCATCGAAGACCCCAGCGAGGATTTGATTCTTTCGGCGAATCTTGGAGATTGGACATGGGCTTATGGCGGTGGTCTCTTGATCCAGCCGGTGGACTGGATCGAGTTTGGTCTTTCGGCGCAGTCGCGGATTAGTTTCCACGTGACGGGCAATCTGACGGCCACGGCGCCGCAGCTAGGGAACATCTCCATTGATCTTCCGGCCGAAACGGAGGGGGCCCTGCCAGCCATCTACCGGGCCGGCGTTCTTCTCCGTCCCTTCAGAGGGCTGGAGCTGGAAGCCGATATCGTGCGCTATACCTGGTCCAACTTCGGCGAGTTCGTCATCGAGTTCCAGGGGGAGCTGGGAGATACGCTCGACCCCGTGGTTCTGGTCAACAATTATCAAGATGTTTGGAATCCCAGATTTGGCGTCGAATACAAAGGGTTGCGGCGACTGAGGTTACGGGCGGGAATGCAGTTCGAGGAAGCAGCGGTGCCTCTGGAGACCGTGAGTGTTTCCGGAGTCAGTGGCGCCAAGACCATTGTCACCGCGGGGTTGACCTATGATTTCGGCTTTTGGGATGTCGATTTTGCGTACGCAAACATCGCCGTAGGCAAGCGAGAAACCGATGTTTCACGGGCGCAGATGATCAACCTTATGGGGCCCTCCACCGTCATTGGGAACGGCACCTATGAGATGGCTGCCAACATCATTGCCGTAGGCATCCATTTCTATCCGGGCCGAGATCGCGACGACCTCTAATCAAGCCCGAAGAGGCGGATCGCATTTTCAGAAAAGACGGCCCTGCGAAGCTCTTCGTCGTTTTCCGATGCCATGAGAATCTTCGCGATTCCGGGCGCCTGATGGTAGAAGGGCCAATCCGTGCCGAACAGCAAGCGCTCGGGAGAGGCCGAGGCCAAGATTTTCCGGATGTTTGGGAGCCCCTGGCACGAGAGTTCCAGATAGACGTTGGGAAACTCCATGGCGAGCTCCAGCGCTTCCTCCATCTGCAGCGCCCCGGAGTGCCCAAGGATGAAGGTCGTCTCCGGACATTTTTCGATGGGCTCGCGGTAGCGCTTGACCTGGCTGAGCTTGCGGCCCATGCGGGTCTCGATGTCCACGGGGCCACAGTGCCACAAAACAGGGAGTGACCGCTTGCCGCAAAGGCGGTACAGCTTTTGGGCTCGTGGATGCTCGGGTCCCACGAGCTGCACCGCCGGATGCACCTTGATTCCTTGGGCGCCCAGGGCGATCTGCCGTTCCAGGCGCTCCTCGAGGTTTCGCGAGAAGGGGTGGATGGACCCGAAGCCGATGAACTGGGGGTCATTCTTCGCTGCCTGGAGGTGGTTCCGCGCATTGTTCGACAAAACGGGGAGTTCGATGGGAAGAATGCAGCAGTGGGAGACTCCCAGCTCCTCCATCTCTCGGGCGAGGTTGCCCAGCGTGTGGCTTCCTCTCATGCCTCCGGCCGTCAAACTGCCGAGAGTCAGGTCCCGCTTGAGATTCGAAAGATCCTCTTCCTTGAGATTCCGGTTCATGTAAACGTTGAGATCGAGGGCTCTTTCCAAGGGTAGATAGTGTTCCGTCTTTTCGGTGCGCCGCTTCAGGTCAACGCGGTTGGGAAATAGAAACGACAAGGCCAAATGCGTGTGAACGTCGATAATTGGACCCACCGACTCGTCACACATTCGGAGGCGGCCAGCGGAATCCTGCTCGAACCAGGGCAGTTGTGCCAGCTCGTAGGTATTGGGAAACTGGGTTGGATGCATATTTGGGCCTCGGTCATCGTGCCGGCCACCCGGGGTTGGTCAGCCTTCCGGGAGCGCCGGTTGTCAGCGGTAGTGGGCTAACGGGCGGAACGTTAACGGAAGAAAGGTACCACCGATGACCTCCTCCCAGTTTTGGATTTTTCTCAAGGGGCAAGAATCAGAGAAACCCCCGCCACCGCAAGGATAGAGAAGACCATTTTTTGAAACTGCGGTGGGTCAAGGTGGCGGTGGAGTTTTTCGCCCACGATGATTCCCGCCAACGTCGCCCCCAAAAGAGGCGGGAACAAGCGCGCGAAGTCTGGTCCCACGGTGTCCGCCGAAAAGTAAGAGCCCAGCAATACGATGTCGAGCAGAAGCCAGAGCACGCAAAGTGTGCTCCGAATTGCCGCCTTGCCTTCCAGTTGCCGAGTCACATAGTAAACAACCAGTGGGCCACTGGACGCAAATAGCCCATGAACGAATCCCGCCCCCAGAAGGATCTTGGCGCCCTGCCTGTTGGAAAGTGATGCTCGCGGCCCACCCTTGGGGCATCTTAGCCGCCACAACTCAAAGAGGGCCACACAGGCCACCAAAAGACCGAAACCAAGCTTGAGAAGTCGGTTGTCACCGCGCCAATAGAGCCAAAACCCCAAGGGCATCCCCGCCATCATCCAGGGAAGAATCCGACGAAACAAAACCTCCCACCGCACAAAGTGAAAATCCCGACCCACGATGTAAACGGTGTTCACAAGGCTCAGCGCCACCAGGAGAGGGAGGAGGGTTCGGATGGGGAAGAGGTGCGCCCCAAACGTCACGCCCAGGACGACGGACCCAAAACCGATGGTCGTCTGGACCATGAACGCAAACGCAACAATGAGAGCAAGAGCTAGAGTCGCCACCGCCAGCGGACCTTCCCCGAGAAGGATCAAGAATGGATTCGGGTTGTGGAGCTCCTGAAGGGCGCGATTCGAGCAAACCGCTTTCTTTTCCTTGGGTTGCCTTCCGCTCCCGGCGACGGCAATCCGTCCGCCGCCACTCGCCCGTTAGCTCCAAGGCCCAGTCAATGCACCGGCACAATCGCCGCTTGTTCGCCGACTTTCTGATTCGGTCGTCCTGGCAGAGGCAGAGGCAGAGACCTAGGAATACCCATCAAATAGAGAACGACCCCAAGAGATCTCCAATTTTTTCCACCAGTGCGTCCCAAATCGCCATCAATCCTTGACCCGTGGCCAGCCCAATGACGATCATCGACATGACGATCAAAATCGTGAGCACGATGTACTCCATCGTCGTTTGGCCAGTTTCATCGCCCGAGAACCGGTCCCACATAGCTGTTTCCTCCTCGCTGGGATGACTGATTTTTTTGGCGTAAACCAACTCAGCCTAACATGATCTAGAAGGGCGCTGCAATCTCATTTTATTGAGCCTTGCCTTTTAAGCCAGGCGAGCAGGCGCTGGTCCACTTTGCGTTGAGCTAGGATCAAGAAAACCATGGCCGTGTTGAGCAAGAGTAAATTGTAGAGAAAAAAAGTGGCCAGACCGAGGCTCCTGAGAGGTTCCCAGGGCGCGAAAAACGGAAGGAATGAACAGAGAACGATGCCAATCTTGTGGGAATTGGATCCGAGGAGTGCCCATCTTGGCAGAAGCCAGCCGTTTTCCCTTCGGTACTGGTCCAAGAAGGCGGGCCCTTTGCCGGGGTTTTGTGCGATGAATCGCCTATACTCGGAAAAGAGCTTGTCACTGGAGGGCAGGCAGCCCCGTTGTTGTCGAGCGTAGTTGATATGGGATCTAAGAAGAAGCGCGCGATAAAGAAACTGTTCACCTCTTTCTGTCAGCTCGCGACGACGTCTTGCCAGGGTTTCCGGCGCTTCTTTCTCAACATCGGGTTGGCCGTGAAAATAGTAGAGGTACAAGAGGCGTTGGTAGTCGGTAAGAGCGCTTTGAATAGAATGAGAAGCCCCACCGAATAGACCGGCGAAGAAAAGAAGCACTCCATGCTGGCCACCAGCGGCGAAGTAGGAAAGAAGGGCGCTCAAGTAAATGGCGATGAAGGACAGATTGTCGCAGACCCCATCCACAAGCCGCCCGAACTCCGTTTTTCGCCCGGTTGCTCGGGCAAGTTGGCCGTCAGCGCTGTCAAGGGCTGACGAGAGCAGGAGAAAAAGCCCCCCCAAGGTCGCCCCCTGAAGCGTCCGTTCATAGTAGAAGAGAGCCGCGCCGATTCCGGCGAAAACCGAGGCCACGGACACCATGTTCGGCGTGATTTGCGTGTGGCGAAAACCCTGAACAAGCAGATAACCAAGGGGCCGGATTAGATAGGTATCCAGAAACTCCTCGATCGCCTTGGGTTTGTTCATGCGGGCAAATTCGCTCGCCATGGTTTTCTCCCTGCTCTGGGTCGATGGCAACGCTCTCTCCCGTTCCATTACAGGATGTTTCCTATTCCGTGCAAATGGCCTCGCCTATCGTCCCGGCCAACCAGTGAATTTCGGGTCCAGCAGTGCCAGGGCTGGTGATGACCTTGCGGTCATTATTTTTGCGGCCCGCGGTTTTTGTCGGGTGGCCGAGACGACGAACGACGCCCCTTCTCTCATGGCTTTGGGGGAAGAGGAACCGTCAGTGGCGGGCGGTGCTCCAGCCCTAGGGCAATGGAGCGAAGGTGGCGCCAATGGCGAGGAGCGGGCGCCGGATGGCGACCGATGTGAGCGGAACGCAACACGTAGAAAACAAAGGGTTTGCCGATAACTCCGCCCTAAAAGAAGAGCACGACCCAGTCGCGAGGTTTCCCGAGGATGGTCCGCGGTGGGAGCTTCGGGATCACGGTTTCCAGACCGTTGTGACCCACCAGTGGGTCTTGTCTTTGAACGGCTTGTCCAAGATACGGGCAAGGCCCACCCGGAACTCGAGGCCCGGAATCTTGAGCAGGGGAACGCGGCCCGATTGGAAACGAAGCTCCGTTCCGATGCTGGCGATCCAGTCCCTCTCTTCGCCTTTCTCCCAAATGCCGTGTCTTTGCAGGATCAGCGGGAAGGGCAAGAGCGCCGTGCTCAGTTCGAGACGTTGCCCCTCGTAGCTGTTCCCCATTCCCGTGCCAATGGGCAACTCGGGCGCCAGGATTCGCTGCCGGAGAAGTGCCGAGGGAAGGATGGAGGAGTCCGACCCACCCAACTGAAGTTGGAGCATTGCCGCATTGTTCTCGGTTTCTAGCCTACCACGGCTCCAGGAAATCAGGACTCCCGTTTGGCCCCGACGGAATCCCAATTGCCCGTGGCCTCGGAAGATTCCAAAGGTGTTTCCGTCAGATTGTCCTGCCGTGAGGTCTCCTTCAAGGAGGTACTCCAGACCCCATCTTCTTGGCGGTGCCCGTCGGGCGTATTGGAAACCGAGGTTCCCCTGGACTTCCCAGAGCCTTGGCCCCTGCTTTGGGACCATCCGGAACAATGAGAGCCTGCTGCTTAGACGGCTCCAGCCCAGACGCCTCTTTCGACGCCAGACCGTGCCGACCTCCATCCCCAACATTGTTGCGTCCAAGGCCTCTTCTAAAACGGCGTCAGAAGATCCTTGCCGGGATGGAGCCTCCCGGAGGGCAAAGAAATCGAGTCCCACCTCTGGAGCCCAGCCGCGCCACCTCAGTTTCGCGGCGGCACCAGAAATGCTGCCCCCCTCCATGGGAATGGCCCCCATGACAAGAAGCTCTCGACGCCCAAGGATGTCGCCAAGGCGGAGGCCAACTTCTAGGGATTTCGATGACGGGGATCGCCCTCCGCCAAAAAGAAGGCGTTTCTCGAGGCGGCCCGCACCATATTCCCATTCCGGTTCCACGGGTTTTCTGGTGAGCGGTCGCGGGGGAAGGCTACTTTGGGGAATCACGGCAGGCCAGAGTTTTGTCGGCGGCGCTGGAGCGGTGCGAGAGGCGAGTATCGGTCGGACTGAATCTAGCCGCCGGAGGTCGAATCCTCGTGGCTCCAGGCTCAAGAAAAAGAGCGCCTTCCCATGGGGCGTAGCTTCCGGCGAAAGCGCGGCGCCGACGGTCTGCGTCAATTGTCCCAGGTGGTGGCCGTCCCGTGCGCGAAAGGCGTGAAGATTGATGAAGCCACGTTGTCCCACGGCGGCATAGAGAATCGATCCGTCCGGGCTCCAGCAAGGCCCCGACACACTACTTCCATCAGGAATCAGGGCCAGGGTTTCCCGGCTCGTTTCAAGGTCTCTCACAACCAGCCGCCAGCCGCCAGAGTCGTGGCGCACGAACGCTAGGGCGTCGCCGCCGGGACTCACCCGCGGCGTCCGGAAAATCAGGTCCACCGACGGATCGGTGAGGGCTTCGACTTGCCCAGACGCCAAATCCACCCGCACCAGTTGCGATTGTCCGTACCGCTGGCGCACGGCCACGGCCCACCGGCCATCGGGGGCTGGATCGGGATCGCGGAGATCCGCCAGCCGCGTGAGGCGCTTTGGGCGGCCTTTGCCGGGCTTCCAGATGAACAGGTCAGGATGAATCTCCCCGCGAGAGTCCATCAGTTCCCGCGCAAAGAGAAGACCGCTTCCATCTGGCAGCCAGCGGGGGCCGTAGATGCCCGAGCCATCCAGAAACTGGGTGCTGGCCAGTTCCTTCGGAGGGGATGGGAATGGAAACTTCGGAGCCACGTCTTCCGGATCCCTCTTCAATAGACGCTGAATTCGCGTTTTCCTTTTTTGCTCAAACTCCTGGTTGCGGGAACTGCTCCAGATGACCAGGCGAGGAGGCTTTTTTCGGTATCGCAAGACAAGGGCGAGTTTCTTTCCGTCCGGCGCCACGGCTGGCGCTCCCGTGGTCCATTCCAGGCGCTGCCAGAGTCTGCCCACCCTGACGTTGGGGGCCAGCCAGCGCTCCGCTTCCAAAGCGCTGTGTGTCAGCTCTGCCCTGAAGCGGGCGTACAGAGCCTTGGCTGACTCGCCGAAGACACCTTGGAACGCGCCAGAGAAACCGCGGCTCTCCCGTGCTGACATGCGAGCCCAGAGGTCCCGCAAGCTTTGCCTGCCTTCGCGACGTTCCAGCCACTCCAGAAAAGCTGAGCCCATCAGATAGGCCATGGACATTCCGTGCCAGGTCCGGGTATTGCCAGATAGCTCTTCGTAGCTCGGAAGCTGTCCAGCTTGTGCCCAGCGGCGAAGAATGGCCGCCCGGAGGTTGCTGTGAGGCCGGCCGGCACCCGTGAGCCGGCCTTCTACCACTGTTGCATATCCTTCGATAAGCCAACGAGGGGATTTCATGGCGATGGGGCCGATAGGGAAGAGCAGTTCGAGAAAGCGGTCGAACCCGTTTCGCGATGGCCGCGCCAAATGGACCAGATGGGTCACTTCGTGGATCATCAGGAGCTCGGGCCAATCATAGTAGTGACCGATGAGGGAGTCGGCCGGTGGGGGGCTGGCGTAGAGAAGTATTCGCGGCGAGCGAAGGAAGGGGATCGCCGCACCATTCGCCCTGGCCACCGGGTCGAAGACCAAAACGTCTACCGTGCGACTCTGCTTGTACCCCACCTCCCTTTCTACCCGTTTTTGGATTGCTTCCAGCTTGGATGCGGCCGTCAGGACCCATTCTTCGAGCTCCGCCCGGTAGTGAATCCGGTAGCCGGAGACTTCCACTGTCTTCCAATGAGCACTGGGGAGTTGTGCAAGGCTTGGCGCAACCCAGCAGAAAACCCCCCAAAAAACGGCAATCAAGCGCATAGATATCTCAGTTCAGAGGCTAGTGGGCGCCGGAGCCCATCCTTGCGGCCCATTCGGGAAAGACGGAAGGATCGATGGAAAAGACAAAGGTCCCCACGAAGTAGAAAAGAATGGAGACCACCAGGATTCCCGCGATATTGATGGCGAGGCCCACCTTCGCCATCTCGGCTATCCGGATACGGCCGCTACCAAAGATGATGGCATTTGGCGGGGTGGCTACGGGCATCATGAAAGCGTGAGACGCCGAGAGGGTCGCCGGAATCATCAGCATGAGTGGGTTCATCTTCATGGCGACGGCCACCGATGCCAGGATGGGAAGGATCATCTCAGTGGTCGCTGTATTGGACGTGAGCTCCGTCAGGAACGTCAACGTGAGGCAGATCACCACGATCATGGCAAGAGGCGGCACGCCAGAAAGTCCCGCAAACTTCTGGCCCACGAAATCGGAAAGCCCCGTCACTTGGAAACCCTTGGCCAGAGCGAATCCGCCGCCAAAAAGGAGCACGATATTCCAGGGAAGCTGCCCGATGGCCTTCCCATCCAGAAGGGCCGAGGACTTGGCCATGGGACTTCTTGTGGGAATCAAGAATAGCAAGATTCCCATGCTCATGGCCACGGTCCCGTCATCCAGAAGCCTGGGATAGGGCACCCAGGCCGACCATCCCGGAATGGAGAAACTCCCCAATTCCAGCTTCTTCCGGAAAACCCACAACAAGGCAGTCAACACGAAGATGACAAGGACCGCCTTCTCCTCAAAGCTCGCCGGCCCAAGTTTCTTGATTTCCCGCTCCACGATGGTCCCGTCAACCCCAAGCTCTTTGGGAGAGGGAAAAAAAATCTTGGTCAAGAGCAGCCATACAACCAACATCATGACCGCGGTGATAGGAATTCCCATGAGCAGCCACTGGCCGAAGGGAATGGGAGGGGCGTCGGGGAACGTGATCTCGAAGATCCTCACAAACGACAGATTGGGCGGTGTCCCCACAAGCGTCGCAATCCCCCCCAGCGAACAGGCATAGGCAATGGCCAGCATGAGGGAAGTAGAAAAAGCCCTCGCCTTTTCCTCTCCAACCTCGTCCTCCATCCGCAACACAATGGCCAGACCGATGGGCATCATCATGATGGCCGTGGCGGTGTTCGATATCCACATCGACAAAAAGGCCGCGGCCAGCATGAAGCCCAGGATGATCCGGCTCGGGCCGCCACCAATGAACCGGATGATGAGGAGCGCGATTCGCTTGTGAAGACCCCAACGCTCCATGGCAAGCGCAATCATGAAGCCGCCAAGGAATAAAAAAACCGTGCTGTTGATGTAGATAGGAGCTGTCAGCTTGCCCTGGAGAATACCTAAAAGAGGATAGAGAACCACCGGCAAAAGTGCCGTGACGGCCAGGGGAATCGCGTCCGTTACCCACCAAACGGCCATCAAAACCGCTACCGCCGCCATCCGCGTCACCACCGGCTTTCCCGGCTCCAAATCCAGAAACAGCAGCAGAAAAAAGAGCAAGGGCCCCAACAACAACCCGATCTTTTGGGCTCTGGATCTTGAAGCAGCGCCAATTCTCTCCGCCACCAACTTCTCCTTCCACTCCCACCTTCAGAGGTTTTCCCACGTCACTCCGAAACTAGGGAATCACACAAATCAACCACAAGCCCAATCAAATCACATCACCTTCATCCGCGGCAATCCAAAACCATGAACCTCTTGTCTCCCAGTCTCCAACTCCAATTCGCGTTTGAATCGAGGCCCCGAGTCCAGTACGATCAGCCAAGGCTTCAGAAACTCAGTCGTTTGCCCTCTGCGAGGAGTGAATCGATGAAAACGCTTTTCTTTCCCTGGGTTGCGTTCCGCTCGCGTCGGCATGACCCACGCCTACGGCGTGAGTACCCCTCCGTCCGCCGCCACTCGCCTTCTTTCTCGTCAAAAAAGATCGGATTGGACTCCCCGTGACGAATTTTTCTCCACCATCGGCATCAAGCACCTCCACGCCCAGGCCTCCCGGAGACCCGGCCACCGTTGCGCACTTTTTGGAAAACAGATGCCGGAAGGCCAGTGATGCCCGATCTCCCGTCCCCAAGCTTTACGACCAATATGAGCGATGGGCTTTGGAGAACGGCCTTTCTCCAGTGGGCCAGTTCCTTTTCGGCCTTGAACTCGATAGCCAGGGCTGCCGAAGTGAAGCTTCCGGCCGCTTTGCCATTTGGGTCGGGCTGGAGCTTCTAGAAAGCGGAGATGTTGGCTCGGACGCCGCACCGGATCCGTCATGAAACTCCCGGGTTATCCCCTTTCCACTGGTACCACGGGAGTGGGCCGCTGAAGCGGGGAACTGGTTTCCTCCCGAAACCCTTGCCCGCCGCCAATGGCCACGGCCGCACCCCAACCGAAGAGAAGAAGCAGGCTGGCGAGTCCAGCTAGGCTGGGAAGAACGGCCCACGAGGCAAACCCAAGGTTCACCGGCGGACCGATGAGAATGGCAAAGCCATAGGTCGCCGCGATCCCGGCCAGAATGCCAAGGCGCCAGAGACAGATTGTCAGGAGAGTCACCGGGGCAAGGACCGCAAGAAAGCCCGGGATTCCCGAGACTCCCAACGCCAAGCCAAGAGCCAGGGATGCCAGGAAGGCAAAGCTCGCCATCACGGCCGCTGGGACTTTGAGTACTTTTTGCGCGACCCCAAGGACCAAGCTCGCAATGAGAGTCGCCAGAACTGAGCCCAAGAGTGTGTCCATCAGGTGGGCAACGACGCGGTTTGCCGCCAGCGCTCCATTGAGATCCGCCGCCGAGGGGAAAAGGTAAGAATCGAACCCCAGGGCGACTGGTGTCCAGGCAAGGAAGGCGGTTGTGGTACCGAAGGCGCATCCAATGACGATCTCCCGTCCCAGGCCGCGATGTCGAAACTGCCTTTCCAGAAGCCGGCTCCAACCCGTAAATAACGAGGGCAAAGCGCTCCGAATGGTGGGCTCGAAGTAGGTGTAAAGGAACCATGCGATGACAGCCAGGGAAAGCGCCAGGCTCACGGACGTGTAGATCAGGTCCGTTTCGTATTCCAGGTGGAAAGCATGATCGGCTCCCACCAACCTGCTGCCGGCGCCTAGTAGAAATAGAATGCAAGCAGCCCTGAAAGCGCGGCCTGCTGTTGCGCGCCGCCTTTCGAAAAGAGGTCTGGAACTGGGCAGGCCCAACAAGATGCCCAAAGAAAAAAGCGCAAGAACCCCGGTCCAAGGGTCTGGAAAAGCTTGGTCCGTCTCCCCTGGAAATCCCAGAGAATCCTCTTCAGGCGACGCCAGATCGAAGTACATGAGCATCCCGTCCATGACGATTCCCGACGCGGTCAGGCTCTTGCTTGGATGATCCGGGTCTGGACCGGTCCAATGGACGGAACTCCTACTCCCTTCAGACTTTTCTTCGGTGCTGTTGCCCAGGAACGCATCTGGATCCAGGCCCGCGAATATCAGAAGTTTCCGCCAATCCAGCTTGTTGAGGGCCTCATCCGGGTCGTAAGTGGAGGAGTGAGCTTCGAGGTTCCGCAGTCGGCCCTTGCCATCAAGGATCACTTGGACCATGTACAACTGGTCCGATAACGGATCGTCCGGGGTTGCCCAGCTCGAGCCAAGAAGGGTGTGGACTGTCCGTGGCAGAATGGGCGCGTCATTCTTGCGGTACCAATAAGAAAGCTGTTGGGAGTTGCCCGTGCCCTTTTCCTGGAAGAAGCCACGGGCCATGGTATTCCCGGGAGCCCCTTTTCTGCCGGTCTGAAGAATGGCTTCGGCCCGCTCCTCAAACTGGCTGGGAGAAAGCGCCACCCCTAACTGCTCCAGTGGTCCGCTCACCACGGCCAACACTAGAGCGCCGACCAATCCACCAAGGAACATGGTGCCCCATGCCATGCACCGGCGCCGACTCATGGGGGCGGTTGTCAAGTTCCTCATGCCCGCTATCGTCGCCGTGGTACCGTCATGGATTTCGTTTTGCTGGAGCGGCGAAGGGAGCGATTCCATCAGTTCCCTGGCGGAAGCCGGGCGCCCTTCAGGATCGGGATTGAGGCAGCGGAGTAAGAGATCCTCAATGCTCCTATCCAGATCTGGCACGAACTGGGTGGGGGGAGTTGCCAACGGCCCCCCAGCCGGGTCTCCCGGAAGAACCGGCTCTCCGAAGGGCCGGTGTCCGGTAAAGAGTTCGTAAAGTACGAGGCCCAACGAGTAGATATCACTCCGGGTGGTCGCGGGCTCTCCAAGGTGCTGTTCGGGGGCCATGTAGCCCGGAGTTCCCGCCGCGCTGGCCTTCTTTTGGGAGCTATCGATGGATGCGGCGATCCCGAAGTCAGTGATCCGTGCCCTTCCACGGCCATCAATCATGATGTTGGCTGGTTTGATGTCGCGGTGGACGACTCCGCAGTCATGGGCCGCGCTCAGCGCTTCGCAAAGCTGTCGGGCCACCTCCGTGGCCTTGCGCCGCGGGAGTCGTCCGATTCGGCGAAGCAGCATTGACAGGTCTTCGCCATCGATATATTCCATGGAGACGAAGGTTCCCGATTCCGCCTCCGCGATATCGTAGACCCGGCAGACATTGGGATGAGTCACACCTCGGGCAATCCGAACCTCGGTGTGGAGACGCCCGAGCCAGTGCGGGTCAAATGCGAACAGAGGTGACAAAAACTTGAGAGCCACCGTCTGGCCAAGCTTGATGTCGTCAGCACGATAGACTTCTCCCATCCCGCCTTGGCCCAGCAAGGAGACGATACGGTACCGGCTGGCCACCACATCCCCTGGCTCGAACCGCTTCCGGCGGGACGATTCCGGTGGAGGCGGAGGAGATCCAGCAGATCCCGTCGGTTCACTGGGGTCGTGGTGCTTCAGGAGGGTTGCCACCTCTTCGTAGAGCTCTCCATCGCCATCGCAGGCAGCCTCCAGGTAGACTCGCCACTCATCCGGCTCCATCTCGCAGGCCTGTAAAAAGAGCGCCTTTGCCCGGTGAAACCGCGTAGCCGTCATTCTTCCGCCCCTTCGCCCAGCTCGCGCCGAAGCCATGCCTTCGCATGGGTCCAGTCCCCTTCCACCGTCCGTTTGGAGACTTTCAGGACTTCCGCGACTTCGCTCACCGTCAATCCTCCGAAGAAACGAAGCTCGACGATCCGCGCCTGCCGAGGGTCGAGTTCCCCCAACTTTTCCAGAGCATTCCGGAGAGCATCGGCCTCGAAATCGGTTTGCCGGGCAATGGCGACTCTGTCATCCAAAGTGACCCGTGCCCAGCCTCCGCCACGCTTCTTCCGATTGTGTTTGCGGGCGTGATCGATGAGAATGCGGCGCATGATCGATGCGCCGATGGCAAAAAAATGCGTGCGCCCCCGCCAATCCACCCGCGTTTGATCCACAAGACGCAGGTATGCCTCATGCACGAGAGCTGTCGGTTGGAGGGTATGATTGACTCGCTCGTTTGCCAACCGTTTTCGAGCCAGCCGATGGAGCTCGTCGTAGACAACTTCGAAAAGCCGGTTCGCCGTAGGCGGATCCGTGGGAGCTCCGCGGGCCAGAAGTTGCGTGAGGTCAGCTCGGTTTTCGTCGGACTTTAATGGCTCTTGTTCTTTCATGATCGGCGAAACGATATCCTGTTCTGTTTCGCCCCCAAAATGTGCGCCGGCTTGGCAGGGTCTCGATGCGCCATGACTTCCAAGAGATCACGATTCAACTTTTTGATTGCGGAATCCCATGGTGAAGAGCGCGTGGTGAGATGAGGACTCGGTGGAAAGCAAGTTCATTCTAACAGGAGCGGCTCTCATGAGAAATAGATTTCATCAAAATGCCGAGATTGTCGGCCTTTCACCGGCAAGAAAACGGGGCGGCGGTCCAACTGGTGCAACTCCATTGGCTTTGGTACTCCCGCTGCTCGCCTTCTTGTTCTTGGCCCAGGCGGGGTTTTCCGGAAACGCCCTTGCGCGTTCGGCTGCCGACGGGCCTGTCGTTGTTCAGGGCATCGCCTACAAAAGCTGGACCGACTGGGCATTGTCCGATGAATTCCAGGCGACCGGTGCCCGCTGCAAGCTCCCCCCCAAGTCGGAGCGCCCGTACACCGCCCGTGCGGCCGGTGACTGCACGGCCAGTTTCACCAACCCGGCCGAAAAATATGCTCCCGGCAATACCTATGAGATTCCCGTGGTCGTCCATATCATTCAGTCGAGTTCCGGGCAGGGAGTGATTTCCGATGCCATGGTCCAGAGCCAAATCGACGTGTTGAACGAGGATTTCCAAGCCCTGGCAGGGACCCCGGGATCCCAAGGCTCGCCAGGCGCCATCCGATTTCGCCTTGCGACGGCTAATCCCGATGGCCAGGCGACAAGCGGTATCACCCGGGTCACCAACGACAATTGGTTCCAGGAGATCGGCAACTACTGGGACACGCTTGCCTGGGACACCAACCGCTACCTCAACATCTACACCGCCCAGATCGACGGCCTGGGCTATGTTCCGAACCTTCCTCAGGGCGGGATTGTTGGGAAAAAGGAAGACCGTGTGGTCATTCTCTGGACGGCGTTCGGCCGGAATTCCCCCATGGCTCCGTTTGATCTTGGCCGGACCGCCACCCACGAGGTCGGCCACTACCTTGGCCTGGAGCATACCTTCGCCGGAGGTTGCGCCTCGGCTTCCAAGCCCAGTTGCTATTCCAGTGGCGATATGATTTGTGACACGGCCAGTGAACTCGACCCAGCCTCTGGTTGCCCCAACAACCAGCAAAGCTGCGGAAGCCCGGATCCCACCGACAACTATATGGACTACTCCAATGATTCCTGCATGACGCGATTCACCAACGAACAGATTCGAAGGATGCGCTGCACGTTGGAGAGCTACCGCTCCAATCTCTACACGGTGATTTCTTCCGGAACCCCGACGCCAACGATGACCCCCGTCCCAACGGCCACCCCTACACCCCGGCTCGTCCGCGTTCGCTCCGGACTCTTCCCCGGTTCCTGGAGCTTGACCCTGACCCTGCCCACCAGCACATCCGTCGATGTCTATGATGGCGTGGGAAATCTACTGGCCTCGGGCCAGGATAGCGATGGCGACGGCCTGGTGATCCTGGACCTGTCTCGGGCGCTGCTTCCGGAGGAAGAGGTTTCCTTGTGCGGCGCCGAACTGCCTTGCCGTTCAGTCTTCGTGCCGCTTTCCGTTCCCGCGCAGTTCTGGGTTGCCAGCCTACTCCTCTTCCTGTTTGTCGCCTTTGGAGCCCTAGCCCGGCTCCGGAGAGGGTCGAGGGTCCGACCCTGAAACCACGCGGTAGAGTGAGCGCCCGTGGCCGCACACTCTTCACCTCAACTTCGCGCAGGCGCCCCTTCCATGGGCGCCTGCGCCGGATTTCTCTCAGAAGTCGCCATGGGTGAAAAGCGCTTCAAGCGGAGTGCATTGGTCACCACTGACACCGAGCTCATGGCCATGGCGGCCGCCGCGATGATGGGCGAGAGCTGGAGGCCCAACGCGGGATAGAGAACGCCCGCGGCAATGGGGATGCCCAGCGTGTTGTACAGGAAGGCGAAAACCAGGTTTTGTCGGATGGTCGATAGCGTCCTCTTGGAGAGTTCGATGGCCTGAACCACGCTCCAGAGGTCTGACCGCAAAAGCGTGAATCCCGCCGCCTCGATGGCGACGTCAGTCCCCGTCCCGATGGCGATCCCCACCTCCGCCCGGGCCAGAGCGGGGGCATCGTTGATCCCGTCGCCCACCATTCCGACGATCCGATCCTCGCCCTGAAGCCGCCGGATATGGCGCTCCTTGTCCGCAGGCAAGACTTCGGCCAGAACCGTGGAAATCCCAATTTCTTCGGCGATGGCCTGGGCCGTTCGCCGGTGATCGCCAGTGAGCATGACGATTTCAATGCCCAGCTCTTTCAGCCGTCGAACGGTCGGCGCCGCCTCCCGCCTGGGCCGATCCGCTACCGCCAGCAATCCCACGAGATCCCCGTTGATCGCCACGAACATTGATGTCTTGCCCTGGTCGGCCAGGGAATCGGCTTCTGCTTCCAGCGAAGAGGCGTCGATCCCGGATTCTTCCATGAGCAGTTTATTTCCGATCAGAACTTCCGAGTCATCCACGGCGGCTTCCAGCCCGCGGCCTGCCACAGCCCAGAATTCCTTCGGCGCCGCAAGATCCAGCCCCCGCTCCTTTGCCGCCGCTACTACCGCTTTTCCAATGGGATGCTCGCTGGAAAGCTCCGCGGATGCGGCAAACCGGAGAAGTCGCGTTTCATCTTCTTCATTTGCGGGCACGATGTCGGTCAGTTGGGGAGTTCCTTGGGTGAGAGTTCCGGTCTTGTCGAAGACCAAGATTTTCATCTTGCCCGCGGCTTCCAGGACATCGGCTCCCCGGATGAGGATTCCCAGCTCCGCGCCCCGCCCGGTCCCCACCATGATCGCCGTGGGTGTGGCAAGCCCGAGGGCGCAGGGGCAGGCGATGATGAGCACTGAAACGAAAGTGAGCAGAGAATGAGCGAGTCTGGGTTCCGGTCCGGCCAGGTACCAAACCCCGAAGCTTACAACGGCGATACCAAGAACGATGGGAACGAATACAGCGGCCACCGAATCGGCCAGTTTTTGGACTGGAGCCCGAGATCCCTGTGCCTGGCGCACCAGTCCCACGATCCGCGACAGAGTTGTTTCTTGCCCCACTCGCGTCGCCCGGAAGCGGATGGCACCAGTCTGGTTGACCGTTGCTCCGGTGACGACATCGCCGGCTCTTTTGTCCACGGGGAGACTTTCGCCGGTGAGCATCGATTCGTCGATGCTGGTGCTCCCCTCCAGGACGATGCCGTCCACAGGCACCTTTTCGCCTGGCCGGACAAGAACGAGATCACCACTCTTCACCTTGTCGATAGGAAGCTCAAGCTCAACACCATCTCGGACAATCCGGGCGGTTTTGGCGCCCAACCGCACCAAGCGCCGAATCGCTTCGGACGTTTGGCCTCGGGCCCTGGCTTCCAGGAGCCGTCCAAGAAGAATGAAGGCGATGATCATGGCCGCGGTGTCGAAGTAGAGATCCGGCGCTCGGCCGGTTTCAGCCAGAAACCCTGGCATTGCCGTCGCCACGGCACTGTACCCGTAGGCCGAGAGTGTACCCACGGCGATGAGGGTGTTCATGTCCGCCCGGCGGTGGCGCAGGGCTGCCCAGGCGCCGCGCAGGAACTGCCAGCCCACCCAGAACTCCACGATTGTCCCAAGAGCTAGCAGGGTCCAGGGAGACTGAAGAATCGGTGGAGCCCATGGAAACCAGCTCTTCATCGAGCCAACGAAGATTGACAGTGCCAAAACTCCGCCCACTGCCAGCTTCTGCTTCAGAATCGCCAGATCCTTTGCGTGGGCCGCCGCCTCCATCTCCTCACCGCTCTCGCTCCCATCCTTGAAGGTTGCCTGGTAACCCAGTTCTTCCACCACGGCTTTGATTCTTCGGGCCACGCCATCCAGGGCAATTGCCTCGATCCTGGCTTGCTTCGCTCCCAGATGCACCGCGGCGGAGATGACCTCTGGAACCTTCTCCAGCGCTGTTTCGATTTGGCTGACGGCTGCCCCGTCCCAAAGGTCAGGAAGCTCCAGAACCAGGGATGCCGATCTGGCATCGTATCCCGCGGAACGCAGGCTTTCGACAATCTTGCCAAGTTTGGCTTCTCCAGGCCCGAGATCCACCGTCGCCATGGACGAGGAAAAATTGACCTCGCAGCGGGTGACGCCTTCCACCTCGGCGATGGCGCCTTCCACGGCCCGAACACAAGCCGCGCAGCTCATGCCGGCGACCGGTAGCAGAACTTGGTGACCGGGCGTAGCTGGCACCGCTGTGGTACGGTCCTTGGTGTCCATGGAGTAGAGTCTCCTCAGCTAGAGTGTGATAGGATCTTCATCTGAAAGGCCGCTCCCCGTGGACTTGAACCTTCAACCCGGAGAAATGTTCTGGCAAAGAACGGCAAAGAATGAGAAACTATCCTCTCTTTTCCAGCGGGAAGTGACGACGTGAAATGCCGGTGGCTTCATGCTATCTGGAGAGGATTGGGTTTCTGGGCGCTGGAGGGCGAGTGGCGGCGGACGGAGGGGTACTCACGCCGTAGGCGTGGGTCATGCCGACGCGAGCGGAAGGCAACCCAAAGAAAAATAGTTGTCGGAGGCTTCCGGATCGTTGGCGGGTGGAAAGGCTGAAATGTCGGGGATGTCCAGATCCGTTATCATCGGGAATCATCCACCGGTAGAGGGAAGAGATGAAGCGCTCTGACGAAACGAGGTTTCGATTGCCCTTCGGTGTTTCTCTGGAGAAACTGCTCATTTGGGCTCTCTTTGCCGCCGTCGTTTACTCCATACGCCAGTTCTTCTCTATTGTCTTTATGACGTTCATCATGAGTTACCTGGCGGGCCGTGTGGTTGGAGGTACCACCCGGTTTTTGGGCCGGTCGGCGGAGCATTGGATTCGGCGGCCCATCGTCTTCGTAGTCTATCTGGGGATTCTGGCCTTGGGATACCTTGCGGGCCAGGGAGTCTTGCCACGAGCCTTGGATCAGGGGCGATGGCTCCTGGAAACGGTGCAAAAGATCGATCTCGAGGCCATTCGGGAAGATATCCTTGCCAAGACACTGGGGCGAATCGAGTTTACGCGCTTCAAGTTGAGCAAGGATTATGCCGCTGAATTCGACCGTTTCATCCGGGAGAAGTACAATCTTCTCACCTACCAGGAATCCCTTGAACAAGCCCTGGAGATTCGGGCGACGTTTCGGCGTGAGCTGGCTGCCAAGGAGGGCGCCAATGCTCTTCGAGAATTCCAAACCGATCGGCCCAAGGAGTTTCGGGATCTCTATGTCAGGTGGTTGGAAAAAAACCGAGTCTCGGTGGAGGTCGAGCAACACCCCGACGTCTGGCGGAGATTCGCCGGCGTCTTCGAAGAGTCTTGGCGCCTCATCCACCGGGACGAAGAGTTCGAGAAGCAGCGATTGACGCCCGAATATATCGAACGCCGGGATGCGGCGACCCGCAGGCTTATCGCGGAAGACCTTGAATCAAAGGGAAAGTTTAAGGAAGAGTTCGAGTCAGGGCTTCTGGCCGATCTGGGCGGCCAGCGACTCAATGAGTTTTCCCCCGAGGAGCTCGAAGAGCGGTTCCAGCGTTTCTACAAAAGGGAAGCTCCCCTTCGCTGGGCCGGGTATCCCTACAGTTACGAAAAGCTCGTGATCCTTCAGTCGGTTGCCGACGAGAACGAGTTCAAGGACAAGCTGACGGAAGAAGCTGCCGGGGAACAGACGGCCGAGGAAAAGTTCGCGCAGTACATGGAGCGGCGGTTGGCTCGGGATCACCCTTGGAACGATATGTTGGGCAACACGTCGGAGATCTTTGACAAGAACATGCCCACCATCGCCGCTTGGGTGACGACGGCCTTGAACAACGTCATCGCCTTTGGCTTCGATGCCCTTCTGTCTCTTATGTTCTCCTTCATGATCGTCTGGGAAGTGCCCCAGATCCGCCGTGGTCTTTCCCGAGTCGCCGGAACGCGGGCGGAGCCGTTATTCAACGAGATCGCACCTGGCATCTATCGTCTTGGCCTGGTCATCGGTCGTGCGCTCTCCGCGCAGCTTCTCATCGCCTCTCTTAACGCTGCATTCGCCTTCACGCTCATCAGTTTCCTTGGATTGCCTTCCAGAGTTTTCCTCACGTTGATGGTGCTTTTCCTGAGCCTGGTTCCCTATGTTGGGATCGTCATTGCAGGCGTCCCGATTTGCCTCGTTGCCCTCCAGCACGGAGGCACTGAGCTGGGGTTCTACGCCATGGTTGCCATGTTTTTCATCCACGAATTGGAGGCTTGGATTCTGAGCCCCATGATCCTCGGAGAGTTCCTCCAATTAAATCCCATCGTTGTGATTTTCGTGCTTTTTGTAGCGCAGCAGCTTTCGGGTATCTGGGGGCTGCTTTTGGGCGTGCCCATCGCGGTCTTTTTCATCAACGACGTGCTGCTGAAGCCTGTTCATACTTCTGTGGAAGCCGAATCTGGGACTGCTCCACCGGACACGGGTCCTCTGGAGAAGCCCCGGGAATCGTGTGGCGCCAGGGAGACTGAAAGCGGAGAACGGGAGAATCTCGGTGTTGCTCCAGCCCAAGGGCAATGGATGACGAAGGCTGCGATAATGGCGAGCAGCGGGCGCCGGCTGGCGGTCGATGTGAGCGGAACGCAACACGAAGAAAACAAAGGGTTTTCTGGTAACTTCGACCTAAACGAAGAGGACGACCAGAATCTCAAGTCCAAGGAATAACGGCGGGCCGATCCGCCGGTCCTCCTTCACAATTTAGCAACATGGGTGGTATATGCTGCCATTCTTCTTCACAACGGAATGCGAGGTTTCTTAAAGTCCCATGGCAATGATTGACAAATTCTTGGAGCATTCCCGCAAGATCGGGGGCTCGGATCTGCACGTCAGTGTGGGGTGTCCGCCTCTCGTCCGGCTTCACGGTCACCTACTGCCTCTGGGAAAGCGACCTTTGAGCGATCCTGAGACTCTCGCCCTTATTGGGGAGATTCTGAGCCCCGCCCAGCGTCGCCGATTCGGAGAAACGAACGATTTGGACCTGAGCTACGAAGTCGAGGGGATTGGCCGGTTCCGGGTCAACGTCCTTCGGCAACGGCGGGGAGTTGATGCCTGTTTTCGCGTGATTCCCGCAAGTGTGCCCACCCCGGAGTCCCTGGGCCTTCCCGAAGCCGTGGTGGAGCTGACGAGCCTGAAGAAAGGTCTCATCCTGGTGACCGGGCCTTCCGGGTGCGGTAAATCCACAACCCTCGCGGCGCTCATCGCCGTGATCAACGAGTCGCGTGCCGAGCATATCCTTACCGTGGAAGATCCCGTCGAGTTCGTGCATCCGCCGAAAAAGTGCATCATTAATCAGCGCTCCGTAGGGAAACACACCGAATCCTTCGCTCGGGCACTGCGCGCGGCTCTTCGGGAAGATCCAGACGTGATCCTGGTGGGAGAGATGCGGGACTTGGAAACGATTCAGCTAGCCATCACGGCTGCCGAGACAGGCCATCTGGTCTTGGGGACCCTCAATACGTCGTCGGCACACAAGACCATTGACCGGATCATCGGTTCCTTTCCGCCTGGCCAGCAGAACCAGATTCGGGCCATGGTCGCCGATTCCTTGCGCGGCGTGGTGACGCAGATCCTCCTGCCTCGGGCCGATGGCCAGGGCCGAGTCGCTGCTTTCGAAGTGCTCATCGGCACCCGCCCGTTGGCGAACATGATCCGGGATGGGCGCACATTCCAGATCCCCTCTCTTATGCAGACCGGGACCCACCAGGGCATGTGCTTGATGGACCAAAGTTTGTTGGACTTGGCCCAAAAAGGGATCGTCAAGCCGCGGGTCGCCTATGGCCGTTCCACCGACAAGCGTTTGATTGAGCCGCTCCTCAAGCAAGCCGAGAAGCGAGGACCCAACTGATGGCCGCCATGGATCAGCTTTTTGCCAAACTTAGAGAAGATGGGGGCTCCGACCTTCACATGTCGGTGGGGCAACCGATGATGATGCGGGTTCACGGCCACTTGCAGCCCATCGAACCCGGTCTCTTGGACCAGGAGAGGTTCGAGGCCTTGATTTCAGAAATCACTCCGCCCAAGCTTTGGGAGGAGTATCTGGAAACCGGGGACGTGGATTTCGCCTACGAGGTCCCCGGCCTTGCCCGGTTCCGGGCGAATCTCTTGAGCCAATACCGAGGCCGAGCCGCCGTTTTCCGCATCATTCCCACGAAAATCCAGACCCTCGACGAGTTGGGCATGCCCGACCAAGTTCGCAATTTTACCAACTTGAAAAAGGGACTCGTCTTGATTACCGGACCCACCGGCTCGGGGAAATCAACCACCCTTGCGGCGATTGTTGACGAGATCAATTTCAAACGAAACTGCCACATCATCACCATCGAAGATCCTATCGAGTTCGTCCACGACAATAAGCGGGCTCTGGTGACTCAGAGAGAGATTGGAGCACATACCGAGACCTTTGCTCAGGCCCTTCGTGCCGCCGTTCGCGAGGATCCTGACGTGATCCTCATCGGGGAGATGCGAGACCTCGAGACCATCGACCTTGCTCTCACCAGCGCCGAGATGGGGCTTCTGGTCTTCGGAACCCTCCACACCAATAGTGCGGCAAAGACCGTCGATCGCATCATTGACGCCTTTCCTTCCGACGAGCAGGAGCAGGTCCGGATGATGCTTTCCGATTCATTGTCGGGGGTCGTTGCGCAGCAATTGCTCAAAAGGATCGACAAGCCGGGGCGGATTGCTGCCATCGAGGTCCTCCTTGGGAGCCCGGCGCTGGCGAACCTGATCCGCGAGGGCAAGACTCACCAAATCGGCTCCATGATGCAATCGGCCAAGGGCCAGGGGATGGTCCTCATGGACAGTTCGCTTCTCGAACTGGCCGAAAAAGGGATGATTGAGCCTCGTGCCGCACTGGAGCTTGCGGCGGAAAAAGGGCCCTTCGAGCAGCTTATCCGGAAAGCCGAGGGCACGGAGATTCCCACCTCCCTTGTCGGGCGCTGACAGATTGCTGGGAACTGGCCAACATTTCGACCGTCGCGGCAGATCCGTCATGAGATATCGGGACAGAATCGACCTCCGAGCAACACCATCAGAGGCAGAGCCATGAAAATGTTCAAGAGGATCATCGCGTTCACGCTATTTGGCTTCTTTTTGGCCGGATCCATTTTGGGGCAAGGTAAGGCTGAAGTCGATTCTTCAACGTCCAAAACGGTCGATCCCGCGGAAACCCCGGAAAGGGCCGCCGGGGCGGAAAAGGAAGAGGCCCGAGCTTTCACCTCCCCGGTTGCTCCGGAAAGCGGCGATCTTTCCCCTCCGTCTGATTCCCACGAGCCTGGTCCGGATGCCCTTGGGGACGACGCTAAAAACTCCCCAACGTCATCAGATCCCGAGGATGTTCGGGAGGCGCCGGTCGTCGAAGAGGAGGAAGGAAGGCCAGAAGACCAAAGTGAAGAGGAGGAGTCCCTTTCGGACATTCTCGCGCACTTGGACCGGGAGGTGAGGGAAGCTATTGGAGAAGCCTTTCGGGAGAGCCGGAAAAGGATGCGCAAGTCTCGCCGGGATCTTCGGAGGACCCGCAAGGAGGCCGGTGAAAATATCCGGGAAAGTCGTCGTCGAGTTTTGGAGGCTCTTCGGCGGAGCCGCAGTGGAGCGCTGGAGACTGCCCGGAAAAGTGTCCGGAGCCTTGGGAAGGAACTCGAGCGCCTTGGTAAGAGGCGAGGGATCGATCTTCCGGGAGTAGTCGATGGAGACCTGACCATCACGGGCGCCAATGAATCCATCCGCGTGGGGCTTGTTCGAGGCGACGCCTCCATCGTCACCTACGCTGGTGGGATCGAAATCGGCGAAATCGGCGGGAGTGCTCGCCTGACCGCCTACAGTGGCGATCTCGTTGTCGGTAAGGTGGACGGCGATCTTCGGGCCGAAGCTTATGGAGGTGACATAGAGATCGGCGAAGCTTCCAGAAAAGCAATTCTGTCGGTCAAGGGCGGCGATTTGCGGGTGGGGAAGTCCAAAGGGCTCCTCACGGCGAAGGTCGAAGGCGGCGAGATTCGCCTCCATGGCATCGAAGCTTCCGTAGAGGCTTTCTCCGTAGGAGGAGACATTCGGGGGCGTGTCACCCAATTCCTGAGTCAGGAGTCCGTCCGCCTGGAAACCAAGGGTGGCTCCATCGACCTGGAGATTCCGAAGGGGATGGGCATCGACCTTACCATCGAGTTCACGGTCCACCGCAGGGCGGAAGGGGACCGGTTGCTTGAAACAAACATCAAGGGCCTAAAACGCTCTGTCCGCGACGTGGGCGGCGATGTCCGGATCCTCTACAAAGGGGTTCTTCATGGGGGAGGAGCGAAGATCGACCTCAGTGCCTTCTACGGCACCATCACCGTCATGGAGAGGGAAGAGTAAGTGGGGCACGAGTTACGGAATTGCGGCGAGGAGGCGGGCTGATGGGAACGACGACCAGTGGAGTGAGACAGGGACTCCATTTCTTGGGGAGTTTTTTTCGAAACCCGTTCCAAGTGGGTGCGGTTTTGCCCAGCTCCCGTGCCCTTGGGAGGATGATGCTGGCTCCTTTCGATGTTGCCTCAGCAGACCTTGTGGTGGAGGTAGGGCCGGGAACTGGCGCTTTTACAGGGCTCATCCTGGATCGCCTCCGCGAGCCATCGAAGTACATGGGTATCGAGCTCAATCCCTCATTCGTGGAGCATCTCCGACGAGAATATCCTCAGGCAACATTCTACCGGGATTCGGTAGAGCGCCTTGGGGAGATCCTGGTGGCGGGAGAAGGGAGCGGAAAGGCGGACTTGGTCGTTTGTGGCCTGCCCTGGGCACAGTTTGGCGATGAGCTTCAGGAACGCCTGCTGGGGGGCATCCTGACTTCTCTTCGGCCTGGTGGCGGATTCTGCACCTTCGCGTACATCCATGCCTTGGCCATGCCGGGGGCCCGGAAGTTTCGGCGGAGGCTGGAGACGACTTTTTCCCGGGTCGAACAAAGTCCAGTGGTATGGCGGAACGTTCCACCGGCCATCGTTTACTCTTGCCGGAGTTCGTAAGCTAGAGGCCAGGAGGAGGCCCGGACGATGACCGAGACGAGCTCTCTTTCTCATCCTCTGATCAGCCGGGAAGTCACCAGACTGGAGGCGCTTTCCGAAGATGCCTCTGGGCTTTCGGCGCGGCCCGAGGGGGTCGCCCGACCTGGGACCGCCGGGGAGGTCTCTGAGATTCTCCGCCACTGCTCTGCCTCTGGACTGGCTGTCACTCCCCTCGGCCTCCAGTCCTCTACCACGGGAGCCTCCGTGGTGGAGCGAGGGATCGCCCTGGACCTCACGGGACTGTCAAGGCTCTTGGATATCGACCGGAAACGGAAGGTGGCTCGGGTGCAGCCGGGGCTGGTGTTGGGAGAGCTGAAGCGCCAGGTTCTGGAGGCGGGGCTTTTCTACCCGCCCGATCCAACAAGCGTGGAGGAGTGTACCGTCGGCGGCTCCATCGCCACCAATGCTTCGGGGCCGGCGACTCTCAAGTATGGCTCCACCAATCGTTATGTCCGAAGTCTGGAAGTCATTCTGGCCAGCGGCGAGCAAGTGAGGCTCCAGCGGAAGGATCTGGAAAAGAATGCCGCGGGATACCGGCCGTTCCTCAATCCTTGCGATCTTTTCGTCGGATCGGAGGGCACATTGGGTGTCATCGTAGAAGCCGAGCTCGATCTATTAGAGCCGCCCGAGAGCCTATTCGGGTTGTTGATCTTTTTTCCTTCTCTGGAATCGGCCCTGGATTTTGTCATCCAGTCTCGGCGCACACCCGGTCTCAAACCCCGGTGCATGGAGCTCCTGGATTCCCGGGCGCTAGCGATCTTCCGAGGCCAGGCCTCCCCAATGGAGCTACCGGCATCCGCCGGCGCGGCTCTCTATATGGAGCAGGAGTGCTCCAGCGACGAAGAGCCAGCTTGGTTGGAAAGGTACTGGCAAGCACTGGAGTCGTCCGAGGCGGGCAGCGCGGAGCCGCTCGTACTCCAGACTGCCAGGGAGTTTCAAGAGATCCGGCGCCTTCGACACTCGGTTCCCAGCACGATGATCGAGCGCGGTCGAAGAGCCACGGCTCGCGGTGGCCGCCGTGTTTCCACCGACTTCGCCGTTCCCTATCCGGTCTTGCCGGAGCTGTTTGCCGCTGCCCGATCCATTCTGGATCGACATGGGATTGAGGTCTGGGTTGCCTACGGGCATATCGGGAACGGGCATCCCCACGTGAACCTCATCGCGGAAGATTTCCCGCAATTGACCCGCTGCCTGAAGGCTGCCGATGAACTCATCAGCGTCGCTCTCGAACTGGGGGGAACGGTTTCCGCCGAGCACGGGATCGGCAAGTTGAAGCGGGACTATCTGGTGCGGCAGTACCCGGCCATCATCCTCCAGGGGATGCAGGCTCTGAAGCATGCCTTGGATCCCAAGGGAGTTCTGGCGCCGGGCAACATTTTCCCGTGAACGTTCCAGCTATTTACCCGCTGCTATTCGAGGCCGGCGATGATGGCTTGGTGACCGATAAGAGTTCCGGCGCGAAAGCCCGGGTAGAGAAGAGGCCCGGTCCCCGGAAATGCTTCCGCCGGTGCGTAGAAGGCCCGTTCCGCTTCCTGGCCACCACCACGTACCGCCACGGGCTGTGCCATACGCCGGAGAAGGGATAGCAGGTCACCAGCGTCAGCCTCGTGTCCAACGACGGTTCGAGAACGGAGTCGTCTCCCATGGAAACCACCCGTAGCTCTTCTACGACGTAGTAGACCAGGCCGCGTCGGGTGCTGACCTGCAGTTCGTCTCCAGCTTCCAGGTCCTCCAGGAAGGAGAACCAGGTATCGCGGTGCCCGGCAAGCCCACAGTTGCCCTGCATGCCCGGAGCCGCCGTTCCATCGATGTGTCCTGGGCCGAAGGCCATGGACTCGCCCGAAGCCCCGCTGAGCACGATGCGTCGGATCCCCAGGCGAGGAACCTCCAGGCTGGCAATGGGATGCATGTCGGCCCAGCTCCACGGGGGATGGGATCGACCATCGGCGAGGGAAGCGGCAAAGGCGCGCTCGATGAGCAGGCCGGCCAACCGGGCCTTCAGTTCCAGCCAGACCTGCCCGCCCAGTAACGTGACTCCCGATACCAACATCAGCACCGAGAGCGCTTGCGCGACCCTGATCGTTGTCGTGGCACGCTTCTTTCCATCCATCTCCTTGCCTCCTGGCGTTCAAATTCCCGGTCGGTTCGGCCGGGCCGGGGTTCCGGGCAACGCAGCCGGATCCCGGGCCTCAGCCTCCTTGACCTTGGAACGACAACGGAACCTACCCGTGCGAGAGTCTGCGTGAGAGGCCGGCAAGAGCCAGCCCCAGCAGGGAAAGGAGGAGGCCGATCCGAACGTACAGCGGTCCCGTGGTTCCTCCCCTTGGCAAGCCGGGTCCCTGGAGCCGGGATCCGGTCGGAAGGGTGTTGGAAACCTGCCGCGAAACGGCTGGCCCCTCGGCGGTGGCAACGTTCTCCACCGCCACCAGGCTCGTGTATTTCGTCACCAGGTTGAACTCCGTGGCGACCTCGATGACCGCGGCCCGGACCTCGGCCCCGTCGGCTCCCTCGTGGAGGCTGTTCATCAGGCTTTCGATCTTGGCCCGGCCCCACCGTGTGCCGATTCCCGACTGTTTTGGCCCGTCTGGGGACACCTCCAGGCGCAGGGAAACCTCACCCTGTTTCGTCCGCCCCCTTAGCACTACCCGTCCCGACAAGGGTTTGACGGGGAGCTTGAGGGAGAGTACCAGGGGTTCGCCGGCGTAGAGATCCGGCAGCCGGGCAGGGTAGATCTCTTCCGGCTCGATTCCCTCCCAGTCCAGTTCCAGGTTGGTCATGACCGGCCGGCGCAGCCGGGCATAGAATCGGTCGATCTGGTTTTCGGCTCCTTCGGTGGTGGCGACGAATTCAGACAGCCCTCGGCCGAACTTGGCCATCTTTCGCATCAAGTACCTGTTGGGGGCGTTGCCGATGCCAATGGTGTGGAGCCGCACTGGTCCCAGCTTCCGGATCACGGTGTCGAAAATCCGGCTTTCGTTGTCCACCGCCCCGTCCGTGAGAAAGATGATCCGTTGCACGTTGTCCCGGTTCCCGTTCCGGGTCATCGCCAGGCCGCGCATGAGAGCCGGAAGAATTCTGGTGCCGCCCCCGGCTTCCAGGAGCTGCACCCAGGCGCGGGCCTGGTTCAGGGCCTCCTCGGTCGCCGGTAGGAACCTGTCGGCGAACGCATCGGTATTTTCGTTGAACTGAAGAAGGTTGAACCGGTCCTCGGGACCGAGCCGGTCCAGGGCGGCCAGAAGCGCTTGCCGGGCCTGGCGGATGGAAGGGCCTCCCATGGAGCCCGAGACATCGACAATGAAGACCGTTTCGGTGGGCAAACCGGTCGGTGGCCCGCCCTCGGGGGATGGCGGCACCATCATCAGCAGGGCGTAGCGGCTTTCTCCCAGCTTTTCGGTGAAGATCGCCGCGGCCGGTTCTTGGCCGTACTTGGGTCTCCACTGTAGGATGAAGTCGTGATCGGCCGTGATTGCGCCGGAGAGGGGCTCGACTCTCCACACCTTCCCGTGGGAGAAGGCGCGGATCGGGTGAGATGGACTCTCCACACCCAGGAGATCGAGGCCGGCATCGATCCTGGCATCGATGACGGCAAGGGGACCCGGCCCGTCGGTGAACCGGCCGAACGGGGCGGAACTCCGTCCGGCGTCGGACTCGCCGCCGGAAACGCCGGCATCTTCGGAGCCCGCGTCGCCCGTCGCGAAGCGGGGCGTGAAGGTCAGCGGGAAGCTGTAGCGGAAGAGGCCATCTCGGAATTCCACTTCGTCCAACATCTCCATGGTGACCTGGATCGACTCCCCGGGATTGATGTTGGCCACCGCGGTGGTGAAGAGGTTGGGCCGCTCCTGATCGAGCAGTGCGGCCTTATGCCCCAGTCGTTTTGCCCGCCGGTAGGTCTTCCTGGCTTCTCCCCGCTCCTTCAGCCGGGAAACGATGCGCCGCTCGCCGATCCACATCTCCATGTGATGGACGGCGGCCCGGTCCGGAAGAGGAAAGACGTAGATCGCTTCAATGACCTTTCCGGTGGGATTGGCAAAAAGCTGGGTCACGGTCGCGTGGACCAGGATCCCGGTCACGTCCAGTCGCACGTCGGTCTGGGCGAGGGGAAGCGGGACCAGGCCATCATCGGTTCTCCACAAGAGATCGCCTGCTCCCACGTCGCGCAGGTCCCGGATTGGCCGCGGCTCCCAACGTTCCAGAAGCTCAGCCGGAACCTCGCGGCGCTTGTCCATGGCAGCCTCGACACCTCCCGTTTTCCAGCAGAAGCCGAAAAAAAGGAGGATCCAGACGCCGAACGCCCTCCATGGCTTCCGGTATGAACAGGCTTTCCGTCTAGGGGCAAGGAAAGTTTCTCTCATGGCTCATCCTTTCGTTCCAGTGGTATGGTCAAAGGATGGGCACAATTCATGCCAAAACATCGCCATCCCCGGACAAGCCTTGTTTCAGGCAACTTCAGGGGCTGTCAAACGCGTGGTTTTCTGGACACGGGCGAGTCAAGACGGCCGCGACCTGGCCGGCGAGCCTTCCGACGGGGCCACCTACTCTTCAGCCGAGCCCAGTAGTGAAGGTCCCAGCTATTTGGACGCTGATTTCCTGCGGCTATGGTTCCGGATCCTTTTCCGCAGTCTCACCGCACCTGGCGTCACTTCTACCAGCTCGTCTTCCTGGACGAATTCGATGCACTCCTCCAGGCTCATCTTGATGGCCGCATCCAGAACGACGGTGGAGTCTTTGGTGGAGGAGCGCATGTTCGTAAGGTGCTTTCGCTTGCAGGGATTGACCACAAGATCGTTGGACCGAGTGTGGAGCCCCACGATCTGCCCACCGTAAACCCGGTGGCCCGGTTCCGTGAAGAGAAGCCCCCGCTCCTGGAGGTTTTCCAGGGCGTAGGCCGTCACCGGCCCGGTTTCCTTGGCAATGAGGACTCCGCGCTGCCGCGTTTCGATCTCTCCGGAGAGCTTCCGCCAGTGGTGGAGGTTGTGGCTCATGATGACGGTCCCCCGCGTGTCGGTGAGAAGGCTCGACCGGAGTCCAATGAGACCGCGGGTGGTCATGTGAAAATCCATCCTGGTCCGGCCCGTTCCCAGGGCGACCATCTCTTTCAGCTCGCCACCCCGGTTGGAGACACGTTCCAAAACGATTCCAACATAAGTTTCGGGCACCTCAACCACGAGCCATTCTACAGGCTCGACACGGACTCCATTCTCCATCCGGGTGATCACTCGTGGCCGCCCCAAACAGAGCTCGTACCCCTCGCGCCGCATGGTCTCCACCAAGATCGAGAGGTGGAGGACACCCCGCCCCGCCACCTTGAAGGTTCCCGGCCGCTCTGCCGGTTCGATGATCATTCCAACGTTTTGCCTGCGTTCCCGGCCAAGCCTCTCTTCCAGGTGCTTCGCCGTGACGAAATCGCCTTCCTGTCCCACAAAAGGGCCGTCGTTGGCGCAGAACTCCATGCTCAACGTAGGTTGGTCGATCTCAAGAGGCGGCAGCGCCTCCGGGTGAGTGGGGCTACACAGGGTGTCGCCCACCTCGCAATCCCGGATCCCGGCGATGGCCACGATCTCTCCGGCCTCGCAACTGACCGCATCGTAACGGCCCAAACCTGAAAAACCGAAAATCCGCAGCACTCGGCATGTGAGGTTCCTCCCGTTTCCATCGACGCAGGACACATCTTCTCCTGGCTTCAATCGGCCGCGGGAGACCCGCCCGATAGCGATCCGGCCCAAGTGCTCCGTGGAATCAAATGTGGTCACTTGAAACTGAAAGGGTCCGTCGGGATCGCCACCCGGTGCCGGAACCCCGGAAAGAACCGCATCTAAGAGCGCTGAAATGTCGCCAACGTCGGTGTCCCCAGGGTCGATCCGCGCATAGCCCCTTTTCGCCGAGGCATAGATCACCGGAAAATCGAGCTGCTCGTCTGAAGCGCCTAGCTCCACGCAAAGGTCGAAAAACTCATCCAGTACCGCGTGACACCGAGCCGCCGGCCGATCAATCTTGTTCACCACCAGAATCGGCAAGATGCCGAGAACTAGCGCCTTCCGGAGTACAAACCGAGTCTGCGGCATGGGGCCTTCTACGGCATCAACCACCACAAGCGCGCCGTCTACCATCCGTAGAATCCTCTCCACCTCGCCGCCAAAATCGACGTGGCCCGGAGTATCGACGATGTTAATTCGCACGCCTTTCCACTGGATGGACGTGCATTTCGACAAGATGGTGATGCCTCGCTCGCGCTCCAGATCTCCCCTGTCCATCGCCCGCTCGGCTACTTTTTGGGACGCTCGGAACGCCCCGGCCTGGTGGAGCAGGCAATCGACGAGGGTCGTCTTTCCATGATCGACATGGGCAATGATGGCAATATTTCTGAGATCTTTCTTCATTTCTGTCCAGATCCATGGCGCAAGGCCCGAAAAATAGGGGATCACTCATTTTTTTGCAAAAGTGACGGGAAAAGTGAGGCCCGATTCTAAGCGAATTCCCGGATTCAGGCAAAACAATGTCTTCCCGGTCATCAGCAACGGAAAAACCGCCGAATCCGATCCACCCAGTTCATTCCTCTTCCGCCAGCAGGTTTTCGTTTGGGTTGGCTTCCGGTCGGGTCGGCGGCAGTCCGTCCGCCGCCCCTCCCCCTCATCGCCCCCCAACAGAGCTCATGGCCCTCATTACCGGTCCCCCCTCAATAGGCTGGTGGAGCACCATTCCGATGGCTTTCCTTCCCGCTGACTCCCAACTGCATCGCTCGCCACTACTCCGAAATACCCGAGCCTTACCGCTCACGGTATTTCTTCGATAGAATGTTAGGCGAAGGTCAGCCCTGCCAGGTGCGTGAGGAGGACTCCTCGCAAGGAGGTGCGAGATTGCTCGGACCAGGAAGTTGCCCGGAGCAGGCGCAATTGTCCCGCTTTACATGGAGACTCAGCCCGACAGGAGAGAGAATCGTGAGCGAAGAAGTCTTGGGAGCAAAAAAAAAGATCGAGGCCTGGAAAAAGGTCCTGTTCTTGAGCCTGGTCGCTTTCCTAGGATCCGGATATTTCCTTGTAGATAACCTCTTCATTCTTGCCAATTTTAACAAGACTACCGCGAAAGTCGTGAAGTCCGAAACCATTCGACTGCCTGGGAGCGGCTCGACGAGAACCTATTATTTGACCGTGAGATTCACCAACAGTAAGGGAGATAAAGTAACAAAAAAAACCAGTTACGGGTCATCGATGTTCAACTATAGCAGTGGTGATGAAGTGGCCATCTATTATCGGCCTGGGAAGGCCCATGACTTTTATGTCGGCTCTTTCATGACGATGTGGGCTGCACCCTTGACCGGCCTCGCCCTGGCCTTCTTCGTCCTCTGGGGCGCAAGAGTGCTGAAAGACAGTTAAGGGACCTATCAAATTGTCGTGTTTTTGCTTTACAATTTTCTTCGCCGAAATGGTGGCACCGGCATCTTGCCGGTGTAGCGCCCTCCGGACTGCACGGAGCCGGGAAGGAGGCCCGCCCCAGCGGTGATGTTGTCAACCAGA
>JAJRTK010000544.1 GCA_024278345.1 bacterium
CACGATCCGAGGCACCACCGTGTGGGAACGCTCGGTGGAAGGAGAGCGCGTTCGAGCCGTGTTGGCTCGGGCTACGGCCGATCTGCCGCCTTGGCGAATCTGGCGGACCATTATGGACTACGAGACTTTCCACCAGTTTGTTCCCTACGTATCCGAGACCAGGATCGTCGGGCGTGACGGAGAGGCTCTCTACATCTTCCAGGCGCTGGATCTTCCCTGGCCCGTGGGCAATCGGTGTTTTACGTTGCGGTTCGAGCTTTCGGTTCCAGAGGTGCCCGTGGGTGTTTACCGCCAGGATTGGGATCTGGCGCCCCCTTCCCGTCGCGTAGAAAAAAATTGCGGTGTCTGGACGCCGACGAACCGAGGGTCGTGGGAGCTTCAACCCATGGACGGAGGCCAGCGAACGCTCATGACCTATCACCTGGTGAGCGATCCCGGAGGCAAGATCCCGAAGTTCGCCATTCGCCTGGCGAACCGGGGAGCCGTGCCGAAGCTTTTCGATGCCATCCGGCAAAGGGCGATCGACAAGCGATATTCGCGGCCGCTTGGCGAGCGTGGGGAGCGAGATCCATGGTCGGCCTTTTCTGATGCCAAGGAAGAAACAGCGGGGAATGGAGATTGAGTGAACCAGGAATGGCGAGGCCCAGCGGCAGGGCGGTCTCCAACGGCGCTCCAGCCAGTCCCAGCTCGGCGGCCGATTCGGTACTCCGGCAATTCGCGCAACTTCTTGGGCTTGCTCGCCGTGCGCGAAAGCTGGTTTTGGGCGTGACAGCAGTGGAAAACGAGCTCCGCCGGGAGCGCGTGAAGCTGGTCTTGTTGGCCTTGGATGCCTCGTATGGCCAAAAGAAAGGCGTTGTCGGCCTTTGCCGAAAGACCGGGACGCCCATTTACGAGCGGTTTAGAAAAGAGCAGATCGCCGCCTGGCTCGGCTGTGGCAAGGTCACGGCGCTGGGCGTCCAGGATGCGGGCTTTGCCAAGAGCTTAAAGCGGCTGCTGGAACGGGTGGACGGAGCGAGTTCTTCCAGCCCATCAGGGGTCCATCCCTCTCGCACATAGTTTTTGGCTGTGGGACTCCTCCAGGGCAGAATTCGACCAAATCGCTTTCTTTTCTTTGGTCGCCTCGCATGGCATCGGCCCTTTTGCCGTAACTGTCAAAGGATCTCCCGGAAGCCTTACCAGAGGTCGCCCGGTTTGCACCACGCGCTCGATGAGCCGGGCGGCCACGTCAGGGCCATTGGTTTGACCCAATGCATCCGCTATCTGGCGAGCCCGCGCTGCAAAAGAGGGCTCATCCAGAAGTCGATGGACTTTCTTCCGGATCTCTTCGGGTGTTGAACTCTTCAGGTCGGCTCTAAGGCCGGCTCCCAGGTAGACGACCCTGCTGGCATTGTCCCGCTGTTCGCCCCCTACGGGCATGATGAGCAAGGGCTTCCCAGCGGCCAACGTTTCGTTGGTGGTGTTGTTTCCACCATGGCTGATGACCGCGTCCACTTTTGTCAGAAGCTCCACTTGGGGAACCCGGGGGAACAACAGCAGATCGCCCCGCGGTTTTTGGGTCTTTAGCTTGGGAAATGCTCCCCCGGCGCTCACAATGAGCTGGTAGGCGCCATCTGCGAAGGCGGCGATAATTTTGGAGAAAACCTCGGGCTTTTTGTTGAAGACGGTACCGAGGGAGAGATAGACCTTGGGCTTGTCCGTGGCCAGGGTTTCGAAGGGAAAATCGCTTGGCTGGCTGGTGCCGCGCCCGGAAAAACAGGGACCCACGAAGAAAGTCTTATTGGAAGTGACCTTCCTGGGCGCCTCCATGGCCTCGGAAGTGAGCACCAGGGTCAGCCAGGGCGACGAAGGGTTGAGAAGATATCCCCCGGGGCCGGGTCCAAGCCCCATGCGTTGGCGGCACCTGGCGATACTCTTATCCACGTAACGTTCCAGGTTTCGGATCCAAAACTCGTACCGCTTCTCTTTGCCATCCCATGGTCCGCCGATCGGCAGACCGCTGGCAAAAGGCGGGATCCCGTCGCCGGGATAAGGCAGCCCGGCGTGGTAAACGATGACGTTTGGAATTCCCTTACTTTCAGCGGCTACACAAGACCCGAAGAAGAAAAATTCGGCCACGGCTGCATCGGCTTTCACTTCATCGATGATCTTGGCCACTTGGCGAGCGTAAGTGGTTAGCCCGTGAAAAAAGAGCCGAACCGCGACAAACGTCTCAAAGAAGCCCTCCGTCCAATTCAAGAGCTCCAGAGCTGCTGTCGCCAAAGGTGGCCGGAGTCCACAGAATTGAAAGCCCTGGCTTTCGATGAACTGGCGTCGTCCTCCAACGTCGGGGACCGCAAAAACAGACTCATGCCCACGGTCATGAAGCGCTTGGGCAATACTGATCATGGGGTTCAGATGACCGGTGGCCGGCTGGCCGGAAAACAAAAAAACCGCCAACAGAACCTTCCTCCCAATGACGCCGCTGGGGGCCAACTGACGCCCACCCTTGCAACGCTTTGAGTTGTTTCAGATACTAACCCAGGCTCTCCGCCAGAAGGCGGCGGAGTACGTAGACCAAGATCCCGCCGTGACGGTAGTATTCCAGCTCGTCGGGCGTATCGATCCTTACGAGCATCCGAATCTTGGCGGAGCTGCCGTCCGCCTTCTTGGCACGCACTGTGACCTGATCTCCAGGCTTGAGCTTTTCGTCGATCCCCTCGATATCAAAGAGCTCAGTTCCGTCCAGCCCCAGGGAGTGGGCGCTGTCGCCCGCGGAAAACTGCAGCGGCAAGATCCCCATTCCCACGAGGTTCGACCGGTGGATCCGCTCGTAGCTCTCGGCCATGACAGCACGGACTCCCAGGAGTGAGGGCCCTTTTGCCGCCCAGTCCCGGGACGAGCCCGTTCCATACTCCTTGCCGGCGATGACGAGGAGAGGGACCTTCTCCTTGGCATACTTCATGGCCGCATCGAAGATGCTCATCTGTTCGCCGCTGGGCAGATGAACGGTCCACCCCCCCTCAGTTCCCGGAGCCAGCTGGTTCCGGAGGCGGATGTTGGCAAAGGTGCCGCGCATCATGACCTCGTGGTTGCCCCGCCGGGAGCCGTAGCTGTTGAAATCGGCGCGGTCGATGCCGTGCTCCTGAAGATACCGAGCCGCCGGTCCGTCCGGAGCGATGGTCCCCGCGGGAGAAATGTGGTCCGTCGTCACCGAATTGCCCAGGAGCGCTAGAACTCGGGCGCCTTGAATCGGCGAAAGCTCCGCCGGTTCACGGGTCATGTTGTCAAAGTAGGGCGGCTTTCGGATATAGGTCGATTCCTCGTCCCAGGCGAACCGCGCCGAGTCCGGTGTTTCCAGTGCCTGCCAGGATTCATCGCCCTGGAAGACCGAACCGTACTGGGTCTTGTACATCTCACTTTTGTGGGCGGCCCGCATGGCCTCTCGGACCTCCGCTTGAGAGGGCCAGATTTCTTTGAGAAAGACGGGCTCCCCGTGGGAAGAGGTGCCGATGGGATCGGTTTGCAGATCGATGTCCAGGGTTCCAGCAAGGGCATAGGCCACCACCAGTGGAGGCGAGGCCAGGTAGTTGGCTCTGGTCTTCTGGTGAACCCGGCCCTCGAAGTTTCGGTTGCCCGAGAGGACCGATGTCGCCACAATGTCGCCTTCGTCGATAGCGCGAGCCACGGCCTCGGGGAGGGGACCGGAGTTCCCGATACAGGTGGTGCAGCCATATCCCACCAGGTGGAATCGAAGTTTCTCCAAGGGCTCCAGCACTCCGGCTTCCCGCAGGTAGTCGGTGACCACTTTCGATCCCGGTGCAAGGCTCGTCTTCACCCAGGGCTTCGTGGAAAGGCCCTTTTCTACCGCTTTTTTTGCCAGAAGCCCCGCCTGGAGCATCACGGAGGGGTTCGAAGTATTGGTACAGCTCGTTATGGCCGTGATCACCACCGCCCCGTGGCGCAGGGTGAACGACTCGCCGGAAAGCTCGGCGGCGGCGCCCTCCTGCTGGCCCTCCTTGGGCTCGTGTCCCAGAGAGCGCATCACGTCGTGGAAAGCCGACTTGGCGTTTCGGAGGACGATCCGATCCTGCGGCCGCTTCGGACCGGCCATGGAGGACTCCACCGTGGAAAGATCCAGTTCCGCGGTGTCTGTATATTCGGGATCGGGGCTATTGGCTTCTCGGAACAGGTTTTGCTCCTTGAGGTAGGCTTCGGCCAGAGCCACGGTTTCCCGTGGCCTGCCCGTGAATCGCATATAGGCAATCGTCTCTTCGTCCACGGGAAAAAAGCCCATGGTGGCGCCATATTCGGGGGCCATGTTGGCGATAGTCGCCCGATCCGCCAGCGTCAAATTGTCCAGGCCGTCTCCGAAAAATTCCACGAACTTACCGACGACGCCCTTCTCACGAAGCATCTCCACCACCGTGAGCACCATATCTGTAGCGGTGGCGCCTTCGGGAAGGGAGCCGGTAAGCCTGAAACCCACCACCTCGGGGATGAGCATGGAGATCGGCTGCCCCAGCATGGCAGCCTCGGCCTCGATACCACCAACGCCCCAGCCAAGGACTCCCATACCGTTGATCATCGTTGTATGGGAATCGGTACCCACCAAAGAATCGGGATAGGCCACCCACTCCTCTCCCTCTTTCCGGGAGAAAACCGCCGAAGCTAGGTATTCCAGATTCACCTGATGCACGATGCCCGTGCCAGGAGGCACCGCCCGGAAGTTCTTGAAGGTGCTCTGACCCCACTTCAGAAAGGTGTATCGCTCCCGGTTCCGTGCCATCTCCTTTTCTACGTTCCGCCCGAATGCCGAAGGCGACCCAAAATAGTCTACCTGCACCGAGTGGTCGATGACCAGGTCCGCCGGCTGAAGCGGATTGATGACGGACGGGTCACCGCCAAGCTCCGCCATGGCATCCCGCATCACCGCCAGATCCACCACTGCGGGGACGCCGGTAAAATCCTGCATGAGCACTCGCGTTGGAGCAAACGCGATCTCCCGCCGTGGCGAGTTCTTCGGATCCCACGTGGCCAACGCCTCGATCTCTTCTCGGAGGACCACGCGGCCATCTTCCCGCCTTAGCAGGTTCTCAAGCAGGATGCGGAGCGAGTAGGGAAGCCTCTGGAGCTTCGAGAAACCCCGCGCCTCGAGCTTCCGGAGGCTATAAAATGTGTAGGTCCGGGAACCAGCTTCCAGTCGATCCCGTGTTCCAAAGCTATCGAGCGTTGCCTGCTTCATGAAGTTCCTTTCTCCGTTTGCATCCAGCAAAGGTGCCGGATTCCGTCCGCCGTTCCGAAGCAAATACCCCTCCGCACCCGGAACCGCCCTTGACCGAGCCGTTCAACTCTTGCGGGACAGCGCCGCTCCGTTGGCCGCCAAAAAACGTGCGAAACACCCAATTCGCGGGTGCTCCTCATGGTTTTGAAGCCAGTGAGCCGGGTTGACCTGGGCTCCGAACATGCGTTTGACCTCCCGGCGAAGCACCACCAACGCAAGGGAATCGTAGCCTATCTCCCAGAGCGTCTTGTCCGGTTCGATGGCTGAAAGCGGGATCTCGGGCTGCTGTTCGTGGATGACCTTTCGCAGGGCATCCAAGAGCGCCGATTCATCCGCGCTCAGCGGGTCCCCCACAGAATAGAGGGGCATCGAGGGTTCCGACCTCGTCCCTGTTCCACCCGCCGATTCTCCCGGCGACCGCGCAAGGTGACAACTCGTTTTATCCTTTACCACTTTTTCCTCCGAAACTGGCAATACAGCCCGCGAAAAACTGCCGGACGGATTGGCCAAAATCCCCTGGCCGCACCGGCGTGACCCGGGAATCCTGCATATAATAGGGTGATGACGGGTGTTGAGTTCCGCTTCCATCGGTCGCAGCCGCTCCCGCTGCTCGCCTACTCCTGCCTCCTGGCCGGAGCGTTGTCCCCGCTCCCCGGTGTGACCGAAGTTCCGGGGGCCAGTGGAACCACTTTTAGCTTCCCTTCCTGAAACAGGCGCCCCGACCGCTTCCGCTGGAGCTTGCCGCTGGTAGTCTTGGGAAGCTCCCTGGGCTCCAGCAATACGATGGAATCCGGCGGAAACCCGAAGGCGTCAAAGACCGCCCGGCGGATCTCGCCCGAGAGCCCGATGAGGTCTTCCTCTTTTTTCACACGGGTTTCCGCCAAAACGAAGATCCGCTCTGTCCCCCGTACAGGGTCTACGAAACCCACGGCCACGGTGCATCCTCGGCGGACACCGACAACTTCGGAAACTACCGCCTCGATATCATGGGGATGCAGATTCCGCCCGGCCCGGATGAGCATGTCGCTCTCCCGGCCGGTGACATAGAGTTCGCCATGGGCCATGTAGCCGCGATCCCCCGTGCGCAGCCAAAAGCGCGAGGCCCTCCGTTTTTCGCCGGAAGTCTCTCTTGCCCCTCCAGCTATCCGCGCCATGGCGCGAGCCGTGGCCTCGGGGTTTCCCAGGTAGCCCCCCAGCATCGAGGAGCCTCGCAGATGGATCGCGCCCTCCAGTCTTTCGGGCAGGGTGCGCCCTTTCTCGTCCAGGATAGCGATCTCCGTCCCGGGAACGGCCTTTCCCAGGGCGGCCACCTCCTTGAGATCACCCGCCCCGGCAGGCGCCGGGACAGCACGGCCCGTAGCCTCGAACTCGGACCGAAAGATCCGGTCGAAAACCGGACCCCGGCCCAGGGGAGGAAAAGCCACGGCCAGCGTGTTTTCCGCCATCCCATAGACAGGGAGCAGCACCTCGGCCCGGAGACCCCACCGCTGGAACCTCTTGGCGAATCCCTCCAGAGTCGAGCGCTGGATCGGCTCGGCTCCATTGAAGGCCACCCGGATGCAGCTCAAATCTACACCCTCCAGCTCCTCGTCATCGATCCCCAGCAGGCAAAGGCCATACGCGAAATTGGGGGCCGTGGCGATGGTCACCCGGTACTGCGAGATCCCCTGGAGCCAGATGCTCGGCTGGAACAAGAACTGGATGGGCGTGGCGTGGATCGCTCTCCATCCCAGCAGCCACGGAAAGATCAACCCACCAAACAGGCCCATGTCGTGGCAGTACGGAAGCCAAGAGAAGATCACGTCATCCCGCCGGCTGTCCATGGCCTCGCCGGTGGCCCAGCCGTTGGCCAGGATCGCCCGGTGGCTCAGCATGACTCCTTTCGGGTCGCCTGTGGAGCCAGAGGAATACTGCACCAGTGCCAGGTCTTCCGGATCGGGGTTGGCCGTCGTACGCAAGGGTCTTTCCGCCAAAGGAGGCTTCAGAAAACGCACTCCACTCCGGCCTAGCGCCTTGGAGGATTCTAGCATCTTCTCATCCACGACGGCCGCGGCAGGCTCACACTGCTGAAGCATCTTTTCCAGCCGCCCCATGTACCGCGTCATGACCCTGGCTGTCTGGGGCGGCGGATAGATCACCGGCACAACGCCCGCCAGAATCATTCCGAAAAGCGTCTCCACGAAGTCGGGCTCGTTGGGCAGAAGGAGCAGGACCCGGTCACCGGGTCGAAGCCCCGATTCCAAGAGTCCCGCTCCCCTAAGGCGCGCACGGTGCAAGAGCGTGCCGGTGGCGAAGACCCGGTCTTCGCCCACGGGACTGACAAAGGTGAGGAATGGGTCCACGTAGCCAGCTCGATGGAGAATCATCTCCACCAGGTTTTTGGGAACCAGTGGTGGCGTCACCTTTTCCGGACCATTCAGGGCCGTCGCGGGCGCTCCCGGACCATGGGTGGAACTCCTGGCGGTCATGGGTTTGGCGCCTCCTTGCCCACTGCCGCCTTCACCTTTCTGAGGCGGTCCAGGAAGGGACCGGCCTTCTCGAATCCCGTGAGCGTCAAATCTGGAAAGGGTTTTCCTTCTGCCGTCAAAAAGAGAACCGTGGGCAGGCCCATGACCCCATATTTCTTGTAAAGATCCAGGAGCTCCGGTGTCTCGCGGGTCCCGTCGATCTTAATGGAGACGAACTCTTTCAGGAATTCGGCCACGCTATCGTCAGCATAGGTGTAGAGATCCAGCTCCTTACACGCGGCGCACCAATCGGCGTAAAAATCGATCATGACGGGCCTCTCCAATTCCGAGGCCGCCTGGAACCCGCTTTCTTCCGAATGGTGCCATTCCACCTTGACCGCCGCGGCCTCCCTCTGCTGAACCGCGGTGGCCGACGCAAGCCCAGAGTCAAAGATCGCCGGCCAGCCCAGGGAGGCGGCGATCACAAGAAGATAGGTCGCCACGGCGCCCATGGTGGCGGTGGCTGCCCGCCGCTGCCGCTCTGATTCCAGCTCGCCCATGGCAAGAACCAGCAGGACCAATGTCAGGAGAACCAGCGGCACGAACGGTGGAAGGAGCGGCAGCGCGAAGAACCAGGCTACCCCGAAGAGCGTGGCTCCCAACAGATGTTTTACTCGGATCATCCAGGTTCCCGATTTCGGCAGGCTGGTGAGAACGCCGCTAAATGTGCCGATGATGACGAAGAGTATTCCCATTCCAAGGGCGAAAACGAACATCAAGGAGAATCCAAGGCCAAGGCTGGCTGCCCGCGATGTGCCAGGATCCGCCGCCGCCGTGGCGATCCAGCTCAAGATGCCGATGACCATCGGGCCTACGCAGGGCGACGCCACGACTCCGGTGACCATGCCCACAAGGAAGGCGCCCTTGTGCCCCGACCCACCGATCCGGTTCAGCCGGTTGGCCATGGCGGGGGGCACCGCAAGCTCGTAAAACTCGAACATCCCAAGCGCTAGAGCCGCAAAGACAAGGGAGACGAAGCCCACCACCCACGGGTTTTGAAGCACCCATCCGAAGACGCTTCCCGTAGCTCCCGCCACAACGCCCAGGAGTGCGTAGACCAGGGCGAGACCAAGGACGAAGAAAAGCGAGAGCACGAATCCTCTCCACCGGCTCTCCGCGCTACTGGCACCGATGACCGCCACGGTGATGGGGATCATGGGGTAGACACATGGCGTCAAGCTCGCCAGAATGCCTCCAAGAAAGACGAAGAAATAGGCGTAGAGAAGGCCTCGCTTCAAGGCGGAACCAAGATCCTCCGCCGAAGTAACTCCTGTCCCGCCAGAGTCCGGAGCCGCCAAGGCCATACTGGCGACTTTCGCCGGAGACGCGATTTCCAGCGTCACACCGAGTTCTTTTGTGGTGGGAATGAAGCAGACTTCTTCACTACACGCTTGGTAGCGCACCTCCAGGATGAGGGTTTTCATCCCAAGAGTAGCCTCCGCGGCCACCCGGACTGGCAGGCGAACCACAAAATCCTCTTGGTAGATCCGGGCGACCTTGCCCAGGGACTGGACGTGCTTCTCCTTGGGCTTTGGAAACAGGGCCTCGCCCGCCTGGAGTCCCACCGAGAGTTTCTTGACCGTCACGTTAGTCAGGTCCCTGTTGACGTAGTGCGCGGCGGCAATCTGGAAGCGGATCTCGACGGCGGTCTTGCTTCCCGGCGCCGCCATTCCAGGGACGGCCACCGCCTGGATGCTCACCGGAGCCTCTTCCTTGCCGGTCTTTCCCAAACCTGCCTTCCCTTGGGCGGACATGTCCTCGGCAAAGACGAACTCCTTGCGAAGCCCAGTGTCAGGATGACTTTGTCCGACCGGGGCAGCCGGGGAACTGCTCTTCTCGCTTGGGCTTTCGTCGGCCGCCCCAGTGTTCCCAACGGCTTCCGGAGGCTTGTTACCGGCGGGCTCCGCGGGTATGCTCGTGCCAGAGGCCCCTTCGACGAAAGAAGTGATCTCTACCAGCAGCGGCCTCTTCACTGTCTCCGGAAGAAGGCAGAGCTTCTGACTACAGGCCTGATACCGGACGCGAAAAAGAAGAGATCGCTTCCCGCGATTGGCCGTTGCATCGATTCTTACGGGAACCCAAACGGAGAAGTCGTGAGGGTAAATCTTGGCGACTTTACCCAGGGAGGCCACGTGTTTTTCCTTCGGCTCCGGGAATTCGGGATCACCGAACGAAAGGCCGGGAGAGGGATCGAATTGGATTGAGGTCATCTCGCGATTGATATAGTGGCCTTCCGCCAGTTGAAATCGGATTTCGACCTTGGCTTCGGAACCTGCGGGCCAGACAGAGGCGGAAGATTGAATCGTCACCGAGACAGGCGCTTCGGCGGAGGGGGCATCGGCGGCTTCCGTCGAGATGGGAGCTTTCTCCATGGAGCTGCCACCACCCCTATTCAGAATCTCGTCCAGGTCGGGGCTGGGCCCGGCCCCGGAAAGGCTTGGATAGAGGCAAACAAGCGCCGCAAGGAACGTCCAAGTCCAGAAGCCTGTGCCCTTTTCGGCCTTCGATCTCGTTCCAGACTCCTGAAAAAAGATACGCGGCATGGAAAGATCCCGTTTTTCGCTTTGTCTCATGAAAGACTCCCAGGTTCGAAGAATGGTAGGATCATGGAGTCCCTGTACGTTTCCGAAACTTGCTCATGATGAAGGTGACGATGCCTTGACGATGTTTAGATGTAAAAAAAAGAAGAACAAGAAATTGGGTGTCGAGCCCGGAGCGTATCGAAAAGTCCATGCGGCCGGCGGAGGAGTGGCCGCCCCAAAAAATCACGGGGTCCTGAATGCGCCGGTTTCCGGGTGGTGTCACTGGCCTTTCCGGTCAATGGTGCTTTCGTCCGATGGCAGTGTGGTCTGCGGTTGTGCCGATCCTTTCGTGCAGCGGCCTTTGGGAAACGCCGCTCAACAGAGCCTCCTGGAAATATGGAACGGCGAAGGGTTTCAGCAGATTCGGCGTGGAGTCAATGCCGGTGACCTGGCTGCCTGTGGCGACTGCGGGCTCCGAGAACTCCGGCCCGATCCCGCTCCGCCAACGCTGCCTCTTCAACTGGATCGCGGTCCCACGAGGCTGTTCGTCGAACCTTCCATTGTCTGCAACATCTCCTGCTACAAGGCGGTTTGCAACCAGGAGAACGGGATTGTGGGCTCAAGAACGTCGAAGCTCCTCCCTTTTTGGCTGTTCAAAAAAACGATGGACGAGCTGGGTCCAGGACTGGAAAGGTTGGAATTCTACAATTATGGAGAGAGTTTCGTCAATCCAAACTGCTACGACATGATCGCCTACGCTAAAGAGCGTTTTCCAGGGCTCTTCATCTACGCCTCCAGCAATGGGTTGCTCTTTTACAACCAGTCTCGTCGAGAAAAGCTCCTGAAAAGTGGCCTCGATGAAATCGTCTTTTCCATCGACGGCGCCAGCGCCGAAAGCTATTCCCGCTACCGAGTCAAGGGTGACTTTGAGCTGGTCACCAAAAACCTCCGGGAATGTGTCCGCCTGAAACGCATCCTTGGCCTCCAGCGACCCCGGATTATCTGGAGGTACATTCTCTTTCGTTGGAATGATTCCCACGAAGAAATGACCCGGGCACTGGAGCTCGCCAAGAAAATCGGAGTCGATGGGTTTTATTGGGAGATCACCGACCACCCCCCCGGGACGGCCTCGGAGCGGTTTGTTCCTGGCACGGAATCCTTCCAGCGGATTCGGCACCAGGTCTGGGGCTATTCTCACCTGGGCGCCAGGGCGGATCTGCGTCTCTTGGAGGCTCCGGTGGAAGTCATGGCCGGTGGCCGGTTCCAGCTTCTCCTCGATGCCAAGAACCTGGGTCACGATCTCTGGGAACCGAACCACCCGCTTCACAAGGAGTTCGTGCGGATCGGCGTTCAACTCTTGGATGAGCACGGGTTGCTCTTGAATCGGGACTGGTCCCGCCACTGGCTGCCCCATGCCGTGCGCCCGGGGGAATCGGTTCGTTTAAATCTCGAACTGACCGCTCCTCTGGATCCGGGGGATTACATCCTTCGAATCGACGGGGTCCTTGAGGGCGTCACGTGGTTCCAGGACGTCGGCTCACAGGTCCTGGAAGCGGAGTTTCGGGTCATAGGTCAATCGCCCATTTCCGGCGTGTAGAGGACGACGCGGTTTCGGCCAAGATCCTTGGCCTTGTAGAGAGCCAGGTCGGCATTCTTGACCAGGACCTCCAGGGAATTCCCATCGTCGGGAAGTCCAGAAATCCCAATGCTGATCGTGAGTTGAAGTTCAGTCGATTCGTATCGGAAGATGTGATCGGCGATCCGCTTGCGGAGACGTTCGGCTCCTGTGACGGCCTGGACCCTCGAGGTCTCCGGGAAGAAGGTGATGAATTCCTCGCCGCCATATCGGCCAGAAATATCGAGCTCGCGAAATGTGTGGCGGATAATGGCGCCGATCTGTTGGAGTACGGCACTTCCCACAAGATGCCCGTACGTATCGTTGACCCGCTTAAAGTAGTCGATGTCCATCATGAGCACGGCCAAACTGTAGCCTCGCCTCCATGCACGCGATATCTCCCGGCTTAACTCCTTGTAAAAACTTGCTTTTGTCAAGAGTCCCGTGAGATCGTCATACCGGATCATCTCGTGGACCTTGGCGTGATACTGGAGATCCTGTTCGTCCTGGTAGACGAATTTCAGCACGTGATCGCCTACTCGGATCTTGTCGCCGTCCTTGAGGTAGTGTTCCTTAATCGGCTTGTCATTGACGAAGGTGCCATTGGTGCTGTCGAGATCCCGCACCACGCACCTCAAAGGCTGGAGATCGATGACCCGAAGCTCGGCATGGAAACGGGAGATCAGGTAATTATCGATGTGGATATGGGCTTCGGGGCTCCGGCCGATGAGATAGGCACCTTCGGAAAGGTTGTAGGTCGAGCCAAGGTTCATCCCCTCAATCACGACAAGGCCGGCCACCTTGCTGCGCGCTGCGGCAAGGGACTCGGGAAGCACAAGGCGCTGAGTCTGTTCGAGGTCAGTTTCCAGCTCCATGGGGAGATTCCTTGGTCGCACGGGGCAGTCGAACGAGACACCTTTCCACCCGAGTTCTCACTGGGGATCGCGGCAAGGCCATTGGAGGCGTATTCCCACCCTGTGTGCCGGCGTCCATCGCATCGAGGCTTTTCGGGTTCCATCCTCCAGTAATCTATCGACTGGCCGCCCGGTTGTAAACCGCGTTTCGGCAATTGGAACCCCCCGGAACAGTATGGAGCTTCTTCCGGAAGCCTCGCGCTGGCCTCAGGGACGGCGGAAAGCACTCCGGCGGGCGGAAGAAGAGCCTTTTTCCTGCTTGGGAATGGGCGCGAGCATTTCGGTCTGCCCTGATCCTGCCTGCCGGGGCGGGGTTTTCTTCACCGCGGGTTTGCGGGGGCGGGAACCTGGTCGTCGCGGGCGCCGGGGTGACTTGGGGCTCGGCGGCGCCTTCGGCAGACCGGCTTCCTTTGGAGCCATGAGCGCCCGAGGTTCGGGAGTCGGGCCGCTTGGCGCCGAATCCAACATGAGCGGCGAACTACTGGGAACGTAAGCGGTTTCGCCCGGATCCTCCACGAGCTCAGCCAGGACCTGGCGCTCTTCGCCAGGGCCCGATCCGCCGCGGGGCTGCCACTGCGCTTTCTGGCGCTCCGCGGTCCTCGATCTTTCTTGGCGATAATCTTCCAATAGCCGGTCAAGAATATTTTCCGCCGCCGCAATCTGCCGGAAATCCTCATCATCGTGCAGATAGAACATGTAGTCAGCCGTCGTGTGCCGGATGTCATCTCGCTTGATGGCGAAATTCTCCTGGCGGATCAGGAACTCGTCCTCTTTTTCGCGAAATTCGCTTTCACGAAACTCGCCAACCTCATTGCGAAACCGCAATTCGGCAAGAAGATCGTCCACTTGCTCGCCTTCCCGTTCGATTTGCGTCGCATCGATCTGGAGGTTCTTAAGGGACTTGACAATTTCTATCATTCGAGGACGGAACCCCTCCTTTAAAGCTGCCAAGCGTGAGTTATAGTCCCGTTGGACGCGCCGAAATATCACGTCCTTGATGGAGCCCCGAAACTCCTCCATCTTCGCCAAACGCTCTTCCAGCGTCGTCCGATCCTGGACATAGGCCACCAGATCACCGAAATCATCACCCTTTTGCACGTCCATTGCCCCTAGAATGCTAACTTCTTCCATAATCCGAAGCTAACAGGGCTTCTGACAGGGTGTCAACCTGGAACTCTCATCACGGATCGCGGTGCTCTTCGATCTACAATTGCCAAAAGACGGAGTTTGATATGACGTAGACTAGAGTTTCTTGCCACGCCTCCTCGCTTCAGGCCTGTGAAAACCATGATCGATTTTTTTAGACGGATTTTTGAAAAGCTACTGCGCGAACTTCTCCTGCAGGAACGGTATCACGAGCTTTCTTCCTCAGAGGTCGAACGAATCCTTCTTACCGTCGAGAGTGTTCTGGACGCTCCAACTCTAGTGCAGGGCGCAAGGGGCGTGTTGGAGCTCCTAGACGAAACCGAGCCAAGGGGCGGCGAGTCCTCGTAGAACGAGGCTGACATGGGAGGAAGCCAGTTGGAGCGCGATAGAAGGATGGCACCACCGGAAAAGACAAGTCACATCTCCGCATCCATGGAGCTTGATTCCATCGAACTCCACAGAATCGGACCCCACCAATCCACAAGCCTGACGTTGACTCGCGGCCTCAACCTGATCTACGGCCCCAACGCCAGCGGAAAGAGCTCCATCGTCAACGCTCTCTATTTTGCTCTCACCGGACAAACCCTCCAACCCACTGCCAGGCCATCGGACTTCGCGACTCACGGTGCCGACACCGGCTCCGTGCGTCTGCTCTTTCGCTCCGGTCCCAAGCGATATGCTCTTTCCAGGACGACTTCCGGAGAGGCCGAGCTCCATGAGCTGGGTCGAGAAACTCGGCTTTTGGCCCGCACTCCCCAAATGAGCCGGCTAGCGATCCAACGCATGCTCGCCTTGGAACCCGGTCGCCTTGCCCTAGCCCACTTCTTGCGCGAGGAGGAGCTGGGCCACTTCCTGTCTCAGACTGCCGGGCAAAGGAAAAATCTGCTTCGGACTGCCCTGAACCTCGACAAATGGGAACGGAGCCTCAAAATCTATCGGGAGGCCCGGCGGTTGGCTCGAAACCGATTCAAAGAGCTCGGCGCGGCTCTCCGGCAGATGGAAGAACCCTTGGAAGGTCCAGCAAATCGCCTGAAAGAGATGCGGGCGGAATTGCGGGACCACCGCGAAGAGCGCCGGGCGCTCCTGAAATCCGACGGCGGCGGCCATCTTGAGGAGCTGGGACGAATCCAAAGCCGCTATCTGACCCTCCACCGCGAGCTCGACGAGATCCTCTTTCCTCTTTCTTCTATCGAACGCCTCAACCGGGAGCTCGAACAGCTCGACAAAAAGGTCGCCCGACTCACCACCTTGGAGTCCGATATCGCCTTCGGTCGCCAGCGGCTGGGGGAACTTCGGGGGCTCCAACAGTCCATCACGTCGGATCTGGCCCGCCTCCAAAGCCTCCTGGACGCCGGCGAAAGAGAATGCCCCACCTGCGAGCAACGCCTGGAACTCCCTAGGATCCAAACATTGATCGAGCAAAAGAAAATGGTTCTCCAGAGAATCGGCGGCGACCTCCGCGACTAGAGACGAAAAACCGAAGAGCTCGAGCAGGCCGAACGGCTTCTGGATGAAGCACGTCGCCGGCGGGGCGATCTTCGGGTCAAGAGGGAAAAAGTCCGGACCCTGGAATCGGAACTCGACGATTTGGAAAGGCATGTTTCCAGCCTTGCCCCGCGGGGGGCCGATGCTTCGGCGAAGCATCTCTTGGATCTCGACCAATCCATCGCGGCCCTGGAACAGCAAATCGAAGGACTTCTCGTGGAGCAGGGAGCGATGACGGAGCGGCGGGAACAGCTCCGTCAGCTCAGGCGCCGCCGCGATGGCGCCCGGATGCTCAGGCTCCGGACGGAGGCAGCAGTGGAAGGCCTGGAGGGCGCCCTGTCCGAAATCGCCGACGGCTGGTTTTCCCCCTTGGAACAGCGCCTGGAGTCTCTCCTGGGGGCCGTCGGGCTCCTCCAGTGCGCCAAAATTGACGTTCATTCCGATCCCATGCGGCCTCGCGTCCTAAACAGCGGAGACACCAGGGACTTTGCCGCACTGAGCGGAAGCGAGCGCGCACTGGTCTACCTTTGCCTCAAGGCGGCGCTTTCCGAAACCATCGGAGTCGTTCCATTTTTGGTCCTAGACGAGCCCACGGTTTACCTGGACCCAGACCGTAAGCGGCGCCTCGTCCGCTTGCTCACGCAATTGGCGGGGTCCCGCCGCCAGCTCCTGGTGGTGACGAACGATCCCTGGCTTAAAGACGAGCTGGGCCATGCTCAGATCATCGAATTGGAGCGGGGTTGACTTCGATTTTGTGGACGACCATCGTCATGAAAGGCTTCCCATCCTTCGTGGCTTCCCTTCTGAACGGAAAGAGAATGCCATCCACTTGGCGCCAGTTCATGGAGGTCTCCACGACCTCCGCCGGTGCGCCCTCCGCCACGGAGCGGTAAGTCTTTGTCAGAATCCTACCGGTTTCGGCCTCCACCACAAGAGTCGCCGCTGCCCCCTGCTCCCCGGAGCGAACCACGCGAATCTCGTAGGCTGGTTTCTTGTCTTGAGCCGTCTCCCTCAGGAACTGGACCTGCAAATCAGAGTCGGCCAGGAGGTTGAAGAGTTCCAGATTGCATTTTTCCAGCTCCGCTGCCGCGGCACTCTCTGGCATGGTCCGCGTGCCTTGGGGGGATTCCACGGTCAAGCTCTTGCCGTCAAAGAGCTGGCGAACCGAACCGAACGGAAGCTCCAATGTCGATTGGACCTGGCAGGGTAACTCACGGAGGATCCGCGCCTTGAGAGTCATGTTGCCCTGGGGGGTATTGAGCTGGATAGAGGCTTCCAGGCGAAAAGAGCGGAGCCCGGCCAGGGCCTCACCTCCATACGATTCCCGGACCTGTTTCCAAACTTCCGAGCCCCGTCGAAAGCTCGCGGCATCCCCTTCGGGAGCCTTTTCCACGGGAACCTTAATGGAAATGTCCAGAGGCACCGGCTCCCCGGCACCGAGCTCCGTCAAAGGTGCATCGAATTCTTCGGGGTTTCCCACCACAAGGTAGACAAGCTCGTCGGGGCGAAGATGTTTTCTGGCAACACGAACAACGTCCTGAACCGTGACCTCCTCGATCCCCGCCTTGAACCGGAGCAAGGTGTCGGCCGGATAACCGTGGTAGGCGTAACGAATGATCCGGCTGATGATCTTCTCCGGCGTGTCGAAGTTGAAGACGAACGAGTTCAGAATCGAGTCCTTCGCCTGCTTGAGCTCCCCCGCCGTGGGCTCCTGCTCCAGCATTCCCCGAAGGGTCTGTACGAAAACCCGGATCGCCGCCACCGTGGAACCGCTCTTCGTCCCTCCCCGCATGATAAAGAGGCCTGGTGTCTCATAACCCGTGCCCCAGCCACCATAGGCAAAATATCCAAGGCCTCGCTTGGTCCGGACCTCATTCAGGAGCCGGGAGCTGAACCCGCCGGAACCAAAGATCTCGGACATCACCACAAGCGAGTAAAAATCCGGATCGCTCTTGAGACCACCCAAATGGCCGATGGCGAACTGCGTCTGGTTGACCTCTTTCTTCTCCACAAGAAATACGGCGTTCCGCCCTTCCACCAAAACCTCCGGCATCACCACGCCATCCGGAGGCCCGTCTCCGGCCCAATCCCCAAATTCCCGAGCCACAAGCTCTAGCACCTGTCCCGAATCGAAATCCCCCACGAAACCAATGAGCACGTTCTCAGGGCGAAAAAAGCGACCGTGGAACGAAACGAGGTCTTCACGCGTGATGGCGGCTACCGTGGAATACTCCGGCTGCCGCGCGTAGGGGGAATCACTCCCCTGAACAAGCCTCTTGAACTCGCGATCAACAATTCCACCTATGTCATCATTTCTCCGGGCGATGGAATCCCGAAGCGTCACCTTGGCGAGCTCGATCTTCTCTTCCGGGAAAGCAGGATTCCTCAAAATATCCGCCAACATCTCAATGCCCAAGGCCAGATCTTCCCTGAGCACGAACAGGTTCGCGGTGGCTTCCGTTCTGTCGATAGCGGTCTCCACGCTGGCGCCCAGATTTTCCAGAAGCTCGTCAAGTTCTTCGCCCTTGTGGGACGCCGTACCGCCTGTCCTCATGACCGTTCCTGTAATCCTGGCCAAGCCAGCCTTCTCCATCGGCTCCCAGGCAGAGCCAGCACGCACGGTCGCCACGGCCTGGACCATGGGAAGCGTGTGGTCCTCCAGAAGGTAAATCCGCAAACCGTTGGGAAGAGACTCGGTCACCGGGGCCGGGATCTCAAACTGCTTCAAGGGGGGGAATTCAATCTCGTTCCAGCTTTTTTGCGCCATCGCCTCACTACTACAAATAGAGGTTAGGAGAATCAGGACGAAAGAAAGATCTCGCCACACTTTCCTCTCTTGGGTTGCGTTCCGCTCCCATCGCTCGCATCCGCTGCGCGCTGGCAGCCTTTCATCTCTGCGGAGATCCTTCTTTGTCCGCAACGCTGACGTCTGCCCACAAGCCCGGAGGACGCTCATTTCAACTCCTCCCCCTCTTCGCCGCCGCCTTGCTCTTCCGGTTCCATGACGGCAATGGTCCGGTTGCTGTCACGGAATGTCTCTCTCGCCACCCGCTGGACGTCTTGAGGAGTCACGGCGGCGATCCTATCAAGAGTCCCGAACAGCTCTCGCCAGTCCGAAAGCGCCTCCTGTTGCGCAAGGCGGATCGCCAGCCCCAAATTCGAAGAGAGACGCCGCACAAAGCTCGCCTTGGCCTTGGCCTTCACCCGAGCCAACTCCTGAACCGTCACGGGCTCGTTCTTGAGCCTCTCAATCTCCAGGTCCATCGCTTCCAAAACCTCTTCATTCGTGTGACCGGGAGCCGGCAGAGCGAAGAATAGAAAGAGGCTGGGATACTTCTGTTGGCCGTGAAGATTCGCATCCCCAGCAGCGTAGGTGGCAATCCGCTTTTCTTGCACCAATTGGCGGTAGAGGCGCGAGGTCCGACCCGCGGACAAGATGGACGATAGAGCTTGAAAC
>JAJRTK010000545.1 GCA_024278345.1 bacterium
CCTGGAACCCGGCGGAGGCTCTGCCTCCGGACCTCCGCTGGGAGCGCCGCTCCCAGACCCACGCCAGGGAGCCAGCTCCCTGGACCCACATCTTTGTGCGCTGCGTGCTTTTTTCGGGTGGCCGGTACCATGACCGAGGCCAAAGGTTCTTTGATCACGGACGCCAACACTGAACAGCAGAAGAGAAACCGTGCATTTGCAGCAGAATTACTTGCACCTGCCGCAGCGCTTCGAGACCGTATTCGAAGTCCCGAAGTATCGTGGGAAAAAGCAGAAGAATTCGCCGATGACTTCGGAGTATCCTCATACGTGATTCTACATCAATTAAGAAATCACCACATCGCCAATGTCCACCAAGGCTGAGGGCCCCAGAACTGTTTGCGAGCGATGCCTGACCACTCAAGGCGGGACAGAGTGGAAACAAAGGAAAAATCGGGCAGCGCCCAGACGAGAGCGGCGATCATGGCGAGCAGCGGCGGACGAGGGAAACCCACGCCGGAGGCTACACCGAATTTCCCCCCCGGGCGAGTTCGCAATGATCATGGTCCCGCGACTCCTTGCGGGAGTTCGATGAGGGCTGTCATGGAGCCATCGGTTCCCAGCAGCAGGAGTTTCCCCTGTAGATCCAAGCTTATGGATGTGGCGGCATCGGAGACCGACCGTAGGTCGAAACGGGCTCGGCGCTCTCCCGTCTTGGCGCTCAGGATCTCCACGATGCCGCCATAACCGGCGGCGGCGATCGAGTCTCCCCCCAGAGAGAGCGCCCGGACGCCGCCGGAATCCACCTGGACGCGCCAGAGTTCTTTTTTCTTGCGAAAGCTCCAGACCGTCAACGACCCCCCATCGGTTCCCACAAAAAGACGGGCGCCGTCCGCGGAAATGGCAAGGGCCTTCACGTCGCTCCATCCGGTTTGGATCCGGTCTTCAATTTCGGTTTTCGCCACCTGCTGGCGAACCAGGAGCCCGGCGGCATCGATACCCGCCATCCACTTGCCGTTTGAGGAAAAGGCTGCCGCCTGCAGCCCCCGGGCTGCTATCTCCGTGCTGGGCGACTCGTTTTCCAATAGTCTGGGCCAAAAGGCCCCGTCGGAATCCACGGCGCTCCAGCCTTCTCCCCGCCAGATGGCCGCGAGAGTCCAGCTTCCGGTGTCGGCGGCGGATTTCTTGTCCCCCCTATTCACGTTCAAGAAGGCCAGCCGCCCCTTGAAGCCGCCAACTGCAACCTGAGCGCCGTCTCCAGAAAAAGCCAGGACCTTTCCCGAGACGCCTGCGATGGCGATTTTCTTGATCTGGGCTCCGTCCTGGACGTTCCAGAGAATCAGGGTTTCATCTTTGGCGGCGGTGGCCGCGAAAGTGCCGTCCGTCGAAAGAGCGGCAGCCTCAATCGAGCCCCGGTGTCCGGTTCCGCTCGCTTCTTGGCCCGTTTTCACGTCCCAGATCCGAAGTGTCCGGTCCCAACCGCCGGAGAGCGCCTTGGTCCCGTCGGGTGAAAAAACCACGGCGTTGGCGTCGCCGGAATGGCCTTTCAAAAGTGCCTGCCGTTCCCCTCGCGCCATGGACCAACTCTCCAGCGTGCCGTCCGAGTGGGCGGTCAACAGGAGCTGGCCATCGGGCGAGAGAACCGCGGCTTCCACGCTGCCGCTCTGGGGATTCCAGGTCTGGAGCTCCGAACCGGTCCAGGCGTCCCAGAGTTTGACGGAACCGTCTCCGCTTCCGGTGATCACGCGCTTTCCGTCGGGGGTGAAGAGAACCGCATTCACTCGATCCCAGTGACCGCTCAGCTCCATGGGTCCGGCCGAGCTATTCTTTTCTGTCGCGCCTTCTGGCCACAGTTTAGCACTTCCGTCCTGAAATCCGGCGGCAACGGCTTTGCCAACCGGCGAAATCGCAAGAGCCGTCACGCCGGAGCCCGCCCCCTCGACATTACTCAGGCGCTGACCATCCGAGGCCTGCCAGGTCCGGACGGATCCATCGTCTCCGCCTGTGACAATCTCTTTCCCATTCGGCCCCCAGGCCAGAGCCGGCACCCGGTCACCGTGGGCTGCGACGCTCCAGCGGAGTTCCCCCGAATCGGCATTCCAGACCATGAGCCTGCCGTCAGCGCCGCCGGAAGCCACCCAGATCCCGTCGGGTGAAAAGCGCGCCGCCAGAACATGCCCCCGATGCTTGGTCCAGCGGAGCAGCTCTCGCCGTTTATCGACATCCCAAACGTGGACGAGCCCGTCCTTGCCGCCAGAAAGGACTTTTCTACCGCCGGGTGACCAGTCCACGGTGGTCACGACATTTTCTTGCAGCCACTGCGGCGTCCCGGAAATCCAGCGGAGCTCGGCGGGCGAGTCTTGAAAAAGCGCTTGCCACTGATGGAGGGGGCTCGCGGGAAAGCTCGCGGTGGCGGCGGCCCCAGCCGGAACAGGAATCGTGGCACCCTCCGAGCTGACTGACGGCTTGGCTTCCGGTCCATCGGCATCGGAGCCGCCGGCGGAACATCCGCTTCCCGCGATCCAAGGAAGGATGAGAAGAAGCAGCGAAGTGCGTATCAGAAAGATCCTCAAGAGTGGGCGAAACCCGTGAAGCACCAAAACCCGTTTCATTGCCGATAACCTTATGTTGGGATTTGCCAACGGACTCCCGTTCTCTGTTTTGCGCACAAGATCGCCGCGAACTTGGCGACTGGTGCGAGCGGATGCGAGCAACAGGAGCGGAAGCCAACCTTAATAAAAAAGCGGGGGAGTAAGCTAAATCGTCTCGTTGAGGCGAGATTACTTTCTGTAAACTACGTTACCAGACACCAAAACGGACACCAATCGAATCGTTTCAGGAGAAGAAACCATGGGCAATGGAGTTGGGAAGACCACGAAGAAGACCACGGTTCCGAAACCCAAGCTCACCGATCCGAAAAAGGCCGCCAAACCGGAGCCGGGCAAGGGTGTATTACGGGGAGAAGATGCTCCTTCCCCGAAACCCAAGGCTCCGCTGGTCCAGGATGCCAGCCTTTACAAAACCGCCAAGAAGAAGCCGGCTGGGGGATCGGCCGGCCCCTCCAAGCCGTCCCGCAACCGTTCCAGCATGAGACTGGGACGGAAGAAGGCCGTAAAGACCGCGGATCAGCCCAAGAAGACCGCTTATTCCCAGCTTACTCCGGAGCTGAAATCGGCCGTCAATGACCTCAAGAGCGGCGACTGGGACAAGTCGATGGCCGCCCAACGGAAGCTTGCAAAGGCTGCCGCCGCCGGAAATGCGAATGTGGCTGCGGCCTTGGGTGACGCGCTCATGGGCAAGGGGCTTGGCCGGTTCGCACCGCTTCGGATCATGGAGACGCTGAGCAAGATCGGGACTCCCGCCGCCGCCGGGCAATTGGCCCGAGCCACGGGACACAAAGACTACTCCAACGTGGCAGCGGAAGCCAGGCTCGCGCTGAACCGCATGGGGCGGACCGGAGTCGATGCGGCACTGGCCGAATGGAAGAAGGCCCCGGACGGCCAGAAACGCGTGCTCCTGGATGTTTTGACTACTGCCGAAGCCATGAAACAACCCAGGGCCCAGGCGGCGCTCATCGAGGCGACGAAATCGAAGCACCGCTATCTCTCGTCCAAGGCCACGGAAGCCCTGGCAAACGGCATTTCCGTAAAAGAAGCGCTCCAGGCGAATCCCAACTTCCGGAAAGAAGCCGTCAAGGCCATGGCCGATGCCGCCATCGGGCATCCCAATGGCGAGACCCGGAGGGAGAATGTTTCGAACCTCCACCGCTTCATCCGGCAATTCCCGGCGGAGCCGGCCAATATGGAGGCCCTTGCGAAGCTTTCCAAGGCAAAGGACCCTGAAATTCGCGGGCAGGTGGCCGAAATCTACGCCGACAGCGGGATTATGAAGGAGGTCAACAAGGACCCCAAGCTTCAGGCTCAGGCGCTAGCCGATCTCAAGCGGTTGGGCGTCAGCACCCGAGCCTACCGGGCCATGGGGCAGATCACCAGCAAGGAATCCCGCCAGCACCTGGTAAAACAGGCCAACAGCTCTAGGTCCAGCACTCGTGCGGCGGCCATGGCGGGTCTCAAGCAGTCGGGGGATCCGAGTCTCACCGACCTGATGCTGAAGAAAGCCACGAGCGATCCGTCGTCCAGTGTTCGGGAGGCGGCCATGGGTGCGCTTACGGACCTGCAGTATTACGGTTCCACGGCGGACAAGATCGAGAATTTCCACAAGCTCAAGGAGGCCGGCAAGAAGGCGACGGGCGAGACCAAGCGCTCGCTTCTTTATGCCGCGAAGCAGCTCAAGGACCGGATCGGCGTGGGGACCATGGACTACGACAAGCTGTCGGCGGCGCTTGAGAAGGGCGACACCAAGGCGCTGGCCCAGGGGCTCGCCACGGCCTGGCCCGCCTCTCTCAAGCTCTTGGAAGGCGATCTCAAGAAGAAGGGGAAGACCCTGTCGGGGTTGCTGGGGGAGATTCGGAAAAAGCACCCCGCCGAGTACAAGAAGGTTGTCGATCACTTCACCAACAAGATTAGCGGCAAGTACATCTACGCCAACGTGTCGGACAAATCGACGAAGATCATGAAGGAGGCGCTGGTCAAGCACCTCAAGACTCTGCCCGAAGCCGATCTCCGCGCCTATGCAGGGCGGAATCTCAAGGAGACCGCTTCTACTTGGGGTGATCGGGGGCGCGCCGCTGCCGAAATCCTGGGCGCCGTGGGGAACGATGCTTCGCTCAAGTCACTCATCGAGCTGGCTCCTGGGGCCACGAAGCAGACTCAGGAGGCGATCAAGAAGGCGATTTCCACGCGAACCCCGGCACAGGTGGACAAAGTTGCCCGGCCAATTCTCCAGGGCAGCGGGTCAGTGGCGCAGAAGGATATGGCCGCCATCGCCTTGGCCAGGTCCGGTTCAGCGCAAGGAAAGAAGCTCGCGGCCAACCATTTTGCCACGAGTCTCCGAACCAAGGCGACGGCCCTCCAAAAACAGGTTGCCTACAATAAGACGGCCATCAGCCGAAGCAAGAAGCAGCTCAACAAGCTGTACAAGCTCCGGGCCATGGTTTACGGGAACCGCAAGCTCTTGACGCCGGCCAACCGCCAGAAGCTCATGAACGATATAAAGAGCTCGGAGAACTATATCCGCGCTCTTCAGGGCAAGCATGAGAAGCTGGCGGCGGAAGTGGGGAGCCTTCTGACGAACCCCGACGTGAAACAAGCGCTTTCCGCTCTTCCGGCGGCACAGCTCGGAAGCCTCATGGCCCAGGCGACTCAGGGACTGGCGGGAACCAAAGCGGGCAAGAAGTTCGTGGACGAGCACCTGGTGCCAGCGCTCCAAAACCCGGGAAAGGACAGTTTTTTCAAAAAGCTGTACGAGGGTACTGAAAAGAGCTCCGGCCTTGGCCTGAAAATCATCGAGAACTTTGCTCCCGAGCTGGCGCTCAAGGGTGAAAAGACCTACCAGCTTGCCTTCCAGCGCCTCCTGGGCCTCAAGAACCAGGGTCAGGTGCAAAAGCTCGAAAGTGCCCTCATCGACCTGGCACAGGCGGGGAAAAACGGCGCCAAGGCGAAAAAGGCGACGGAGGCTCTGGAAAAACTCGGATTCCGCGGAGGCTACAACAAGCTCAATGCCGGTTTCGCTCTCATGAACTTCTCGTTGGGCGTCCGGGACCTGGTGAAGGACCCCACCTGGCGGAAAGCTCTTGGAACGGCAAAGGATACGGCAGAGCTCGTAGAGAAGCTCTCCATGCTGGCCAAGAACTCGCCCAGGCTGCTCAAGGCGGGCAAGCTTTTGGGCAAGGCGGCAGCGCCATTGACGGCCATCACGGGGTTCATGGACCTCCAGGATTCAGCGGAGAGCGGCGATCTGGCCGGCACGATCTTCGACAGCCTCGCCACTACGGGAGGAATCGTTGCCACCGCCGGCCTCGTCCTGGACGGAACCGTCGTGGGTGCCGTCGCCGGTGTGCCCCTGACGGTCATCGGAGGAGTCATGGCTGCCGTAGGAGGCCTGGGCAAGTGGATCTTCGGCGATTCCGGCGCGGAGAGGTATGCTCGGAAGCTCGGGTATA